>CALRNP020000247.1:0-8135 GCA_943369575.1 Azorhizobium sp. AG788
ATCGGGCCGCACTCCCGAACGCGATGATACCAGCCCGATCAGTGTTCACTTGCTCGTTGCCTATCTGAGTTATGCCGTTGCCGACCTCTACCTTCATGACAATACGGCAGGGCTTTTGCTGGAAAGCGCCATCTATCGGTTGAACGTGGTGTCCAGCGGTGGCGCGAAAGCCCCGGGCGCGAGACTCTGATGCATGACGCTGCGGTCGCCGCGATTGTCTCGTGGCGGCCGACCGATCAGGTGCCGCCGACAGCATCCTTCACGCACTTTTTCGTAAAGCTGGCCTTGGCCGCCCCATAGATTTTCTTCTCTGCCGCCGCTGCATCGCAGGTAGCCTGGGCATCCTTCGCGCACTTCGTCATGAAGCTGGTTTTGGCCGCCCCGGAGAGGTTTTTGGCCGTCGATGTTGCTGTGCAGGTATCGGCCAGGGCTGTGCCGGCAATGAGGGACAGCAGGGCCGCAGTGATGATGGTCTTCATGGTGATCCTCCCACGGTGGAGGTCGATCATCACCGCAATCCGCGCGCCCTCAAAGCCCGTGCCGAACGTCAGCCCTCTCCACCGTCCTGGCGCTGTCCCCGCGCGACGATCCGGAGTGCGTCATCCGGCAATGGCCGTTGCAGCTGCGCCGCTTCTTCCCACGGTGCCGTCATCCACGTTTCGATCTCGCCCGGCTCGGTGAGGATGACGGGCATCGCTTTCGGGTGGATTGGCGCGACGACGGCATTGGGATCGGTGGTGAGGAAGCCGAAGGCGTCGACTGTCACTTCGCCTTCCGCCTTCCGCCTAGTGCTGGTCCAGGAGGTCCAGACGCCGGCGAAGACGGCGAGAGGCCGATGCTCCGAAAGGGCGAACCAGGTCGGCACCTTCTTGCCAGCCACGTCCTCGTATTCGCTGAAGCTCGTGAACGGAACGACGCAGCGGTGCGCCACACTCAACCACCGGCGCCAGTGCGGGCTCTTGACGTTTCGGATGTTCGTCACGCCAGGATCGACTGTGCGCCCCTTGAGCGCGAAGACGGGGGAGGGCATGCCCCATCTAGCTATGGTCAGCTCGCGGATGCCGTCGGGCGCGTTGCGGACGATCGGGGCGGAATAGTCAGGGAATATGCCGGGCAGCGGCGTCAGATTGCCGGTGTGGTCCCGCATGGCACGGGACAGCGCGATGATGGCCTGCTGTCCCTTTGTCAGGCTATAGAGGTTGCACACGATCTCGTAGTCTCGCGGCTGCTGCAGCCAATATGAAGCCTCCGCAGCCGTCGCGGCTAGGTGCAAGCTGATCTCGACGCCTTCGCCGGCATTCTTCTGCTGTGCGGTCGCAGCCCACCTCCAATCGGTGGGGGACATGTCGGGATCCCGGGCATGGACGCGGCAGCCATCTCGAGGCTGCTCCGCGTCGAGCCCAACGAAATCCGGGCCGCCATGGATCCAAGTGTGCGCCCATTCCAGGCGCAGGCCGTCCGGCAAGCTGGATAGGTCTCCTAAGGCCAGGGAGGGCTGGGTGCAGGCTCCGATCACGATGCGGCGCCAATCCGGCCGAGCGGCAACCCTCCGCGATCCGCATTTCGAACAGCGGAGCCGCCGGTGGATGTCCACCACCAGCAAGTCCGTGGGGAATCGATCCGTAGGCACCGACCCCACATGCGGGCAGACTAGGCACGTCACCTCGATTCGCACGACGCGACCGTCAAGCAAGTGGGCGATTGTCGCCGGTGGATGGCGCGCAAGGGGCATATCCGGCTTATAGCCGAACGCCCTGCGAATGAGAACAAAAAGAGAACATGCGTCGCGCGGCGGGCGACGATCAGCGCCCACCCATTGGCGGTTTCATTGGCGCTAGCGGCCTTTAATAAATGAAAACCGTTGGTGCTGTTGGTGGGCCTGGAGGGACTCGAACCCCCAACCAGACCGTTATGAGCGGTCAGCTCTAACCATTGAGCTACAGGCCCCACGGCTGTTCCTAGCAACCTTGTCGGCGGCGAACAACCGCGCCCATGTGGATGGTTGGTCCAGGCCGCGGGGAGCCACGGTGGGCCGCGCCCCATTGGCGCCGCCTTCCCGGCGTGATCTAGCAGCCGGATCCAGAGCCGCGCGCCCCGAATCTGCTTGGGGAGGGACGCGGCGCAGTGGGCAAGGTGAGGGTTGCGGCATGCGGATTGCAAAATCATGGAATCGGGGGCTGGCCGCGACGGCGCTGGTCGCCTTGGCGATGGCCAGCCTGCCGGCGCGGGCGGAGGATCCGGCGCGGGCGACCCTGACCGTGGTGGGGCAGGGACGGGCGGCCGCGCGGCCGGATCTGGCCCTGGTCACCACCGGCGCCGCCACCACCGCCAAGACCGCCGAAGAGGCGCTGGCAGCCAATTCCAAGGCCATGGAGCAGGTGATCGCCGCCATCAAGGAGGCGGGCGTCGAAGCCAAGGACATCACCACCTCCGGCTTTTCCATTCAGCCGCAATATTCCTATCCCGCCCAGGGCTCGCGCGAGCCGCCCAAGCTGACCGGCTATGAGGTGCGCAACGGTGTCACCATCAAGGTGCGGGAGTTGGTGGCCATCGGCCCGCTGCTGGACAAGGTGATCCAGTCCGGCGCCAACCAGGCCAGCGGCCTCACTTTCCTGTCCGCCAATCCCGAGGCGCTGCAATCGCAGGCCCGCGTGGCCGCGGTGAAGGATGGCATGGCCCAGGCCGCCATCGTCGCTGAGGCGGCGGGCGTGCGGCTGGTCCGGATCCGTCGCATCGAGCCGCGCGTCGATGGCGGCATGCTGGCAAGTCCCGCACCGATGATGATGAAGTCGGACGCCCGTGCCGCTCCCCCGCCGATCGAGGCTGGCGAGACCGAGGCGCGGGTTCAGGTGACGATGGTCTACGAGATCGAGCCGCGCTGAGGCGCGCGGCAGGGCCCTTCGGCGTTGGGGCGGCTCAGGCGACGGTTTTCGCGCTTGAGTCGCCCGCCCGCGTCCATTGCACCGCCTGCGGCGGCACCAGCAGCGTCAGCGCGCCCGGCATCACCTTGTAGCGCAGCGGCAGGCTCTCGCGGGTGATCTCGCCATCGGTGGCCACCCAGGCGCGGCGGCGGCGGGTGCCGTGAATGGTCACCGAGCGGGCCTGGAAGGAGTGGATGCCGGGATTGTTGCGCCAGTTCTCCACCAAGAGGTCGGCCCCGGCCTTGAACCGCGCCAGCGCGCCGCGCTCCTCGGCCACGTGAATCTCCAAAAGGCCGGTGTCGAGGCGCGAGCGGTGCCAGCCCGGCGCATCGAACGGATTGCTGGTGACCAGCGCCGCATAAGCATCGATGGGCTCGCGCCGGCCTTCGATCTCGATTTCCAGCGACAGACGGCCCGAGCGCATCACCGCCTTCCACAGCGCCAGCAGCCAGCCGATGATGCGGCCGCTGTCATGGCGGCCGGCTTCGCGGGCCATAGCCATCTGGGTGAAGAAGCCGACCCCCGAAACGCCGTGGAAGGCGCGCCCGTTCAGCGTGGTGACGTCGATGCGCATGGGCTCGGCCGTCGCCAGCGCCGCCAGCGCCCCCTTGAGGTCGCGCGGCAGGCCGATGTCATAGGCCAGCAAATTCATGGTGCCGAGCGGCAGGATGCCCAGCGCCACGTCGGTTCCCGCCAGCACCGAGGCGGCGTAGCTGAGCGTGCCGTCGCCGGCGCCGACGATGACGGTGTCGAAGCCGTCGCGGCGGGCGTGGCGGATGGCTTGCGCCATGTCGCGGCCTTCCGCCAGCACCACCTCGACCTCGCGGCCGGGGCCGGTCAGCACCTCATCGATTTCCCGGGCGGTCTTGGCCGCTCCCAAATCCAGCAACGTGCCGGCCTTGGCATTGAGTACTACGCGCGTCCGCCCCATGGTGATGCCTCCAGTTCGCGATAACATCCGGACAGGGCAGTGGGTTCCCCAACGGTGCGTGTTCCTTCCGTCAGCCGAGCGGCGAAACTCGGGCAGGGCTGGGACATTATCGCACCGGCGTGGTTCATATTTCGCGCGTCCAGTCTGCCTGGGGTTGAGGAAGGAGCACAAGATCATGTCGATGCCGGACATCCAAAGCCGCCGCGAGTCGATCCTCCGGGTGAGGGTGGGGCTGCTCTTGCTGATCGCGCTGCTGCTGTTCTGCGTCGGCGGCGGCACCTTCGTGGCGCGGCAGTTCAACCTGGGCCTGGGCTGGGCGCTGATGATCGCTCTGGGCTTCGTGCTGCTGATCGGCTTCGGCCTCATGCAGCTGAGCAACAAGAGCTATCTGGCGATCGCGCTCATCGTCACCGTGCTCACCACCTATCTGGTCTATGATTTCCTGCATTCCGGCATGCAGTGGGGCAACACGCTGTCGCTGATCCTGGCGGTGGTGCCGCTGGTGATTCTCTCCGCCGCCTTCTGGGATTTCCGCCGCCTGAAGACCGAGCTGCGCCTGTGGGGCAACAGCCGCTAGGGCGAGCCGGAACGAAAGCTCGGCCGTGGCGTTGAGGGGGCGTGTTTCTCACGGAGCCCGCCATGCTGAAGTACGCCGCCATTTTTCTGATCCTGTCCCTGATCGCCGGCGGGATGGGCTTCATCACCGTCTCACGGGTGGCGCGGCGGATCTCGCTGGTGCTGTTCGGGGCGTTCCTGCTGATGGCGCTGGTGGTGGTGGGCTTCTTCGTGCTGCTGGAGAAGGCCGTCAACACCGGCGCGCTGCCGGCGACGCTGGCGATGTTTTCTTGATCCGGCCCGTCCTGCGACGCCTTCCCTGTTGAGCCGGGCGCGCCGCCGCAATAGCCTCGCTGCAGGTGGCCGGTTCGGTCGCTCAAGAATCCAGAGGAGAAGGCTATGCGACGGCTCGTCCTTGCGGCTGCTTTCGGTCTGGCGGCGTTCGCCGCCACGCCGGTCTCGGCCCAGCAGAAGGTGGTGAATGTCTTCAACTGGTCGGATTATATCGACCAGAGCGTGCTGGAAGACTTCACCAAAGAGACGGGCATCAAGGTCCGCTACGACGTCTTCGACAGCAATGAAGTGCTGGAGACCAAGCTCTTGGCCGGCAAGACCGGCTATGACGTGGTGGTGCCCTCCGGATCGTTCATGCAGCGGCAGATCAAGGCCGGCGTCTTCATCAAGCTGGACAAGTCCAAGATTCCGAACCTGCAATATGCCTGGCCGGAAATCACCAAGCGCCTGGCGGTCTATGATCCGGGCAATGAATATGCCGTCAACTACATGTGGGGCACCACCGGCATGGGCTATAATGTGGACATGGTCAAGCAGCGGCTCGGCGACGTGCCCATGAATACCTGGGACATCGTCTTCAAGCCGGAAAATCTGTCCAAGCTCAAGGATTGCGGCGTCTATATGCTGGATGGTCCGGAGGAGATCATCCCCTCCGCCATGCGCTATCTGGGCCTCGATCCCGATTCCAAGAAGCCCGAGGACATCGCCAAGGCCGGCGACCTGTTGATGAAGATCCGCCCCTTCATCCGCAAGTTCGATTCGTCTGCTTATATCAACGCCTTGGCCGGCGGAAACATCTGTCTGGCGGTGGGCTGGTCGGGCGACGTGTTCCAGGCCAAGAAGCGGGCCGACGAAGCCGCCCAGAAGACCAAGAAGAAGCCGGTGGTGTTGAACTACGTCATCCCCAAGGAAGGGGCGCTGATGTGGTTCGACAATTTCGCCATCCCCAAGGATGCGAAAAATGTGGAAGAGGCGCTCACCTTCATCAACTACATGATGCGGCCGGAAGTGGCGGCCAAGAACTCCGACGCCATCGCCTATGCCAATGGCAATCTGGCGTCGCAGAAGTTCATCAGCAAGGAGGTCCTGGACAATCCGGCGATCTATCCGACCCCGGAAGTGTTCGCGCAGCTCTTTACCGTGACCAACAATCCGCAGGACGTGCAGCGGGTCATCACCAAGACCTGGAACACCTTCAAGCGCGGCAAGTAGCCGTTGTGGTCCAGGGCGCGCATGCGCCCTGGCCACCGGACCGCTCGACGAAAGAAGCCCGCATGGCGATCCGCGCCGTGCGGGCTTCTTCCGTTAGGGGTTGTTCGGCAGTGGGCGGCGGCGTCTGGCTGCCGTTCGGCCTAGGCCACCCGGCCGCTCTTGAACGGCGCCATGCCCTCACGGGCCAGTTCGTCGGCGCGCTCGTTCAGCTCGTTGCCCGCATGGCCCTTGACCCAGTGCCATTCGATCTCGTGGGCCTTCAGCGCCGCGTCCAGCCGCTCCCATAGGTCCTGATTCTTCACCGGCTTCTTGTCGGCGGTGCGCCAGCCGTTGCGGCGCCAGCCGGCCATCCATTTCATCACGCCGTTGCGCAGATATTCGCTGTCGGTGTGCAGGTCGACGGCGCAGGGCTTCTTCAGCGCCTCCAGCGCCGAAATGGCGGCGGTCAGTTCCATGCGGTTGTTGGTGGTGAGAACCTCGCCGCCGGACAGTTCCTTGCGGTGGGCGCCGGCAATCAGGATCGCCCCCCAGCCGCCCGGCCCCGGATTGCCGGAGCAGGCGCCGTCGGTCCAGATGTCGATGCGGCCACTCATGAAATCATCCCGTAGTCGCGCGCGCTGGTGACGGCGCGGTGAAAGCGCAGCTTGCGCAGATATTCCAGCGGATCCTTGGGGCGTACCAGGGCGCCCTCGGGCACGTTCAGCCAGTCCACCAGCCGGGTCAGCAGGAAGCGGAGCGCCGCGCCGCGGGCCAGGCAGGGCAGGGCCTCGGCCTCGCCCGGGGTGAGCGGTCGCACGCTCTGATAACCCTGCAACAAGGCGCGGCCCTTGGTGGCATTGAACGCCCCATCGGCCTCGAAGCACCAGGCGTTCAGGCACACCGCGACGTCATAGGCGAGCAGATCGTTGCAGGCGAAATAGAAGTCGATGATGCCGGAGAGGCGATCGTCGAGGAAGAAGGCGTTGTCGGGGAACAGGTCCGCATGGATGACGCCCGCCGGCAACCCGCGCGGCCAGGTGCGTTCCAGTTGCGCCAGTTCGTCGGCAATGGTCAGCCCGAGGCCGGGTTGCACCGTATCGGCACGCCCGGCTGCCGCCTCGAACAGCGGTCGCCAGCCGGACACGGAAAGCGCGTTGGCGCGGGTGAGGGCAAAGCCGGTGCCGGCCAGATGCAGCTTGGCCAGGCCCGCGCCCAGTTGGGCGCAATGCTCGGCCGTGGGCCGGCGCACCGAAACGCCGGTGAGGAAGGTGACCATGGCGCAGGGGCGCCCGGCCAGCATGCCCAAAGTGGTGCCGGCGCGGGTCGCCACCGGCTGCGGGCAGGAGATGCCGTTCGCCGCCAGATGCTGCATCAGGCCGATGAAGAACGGCAAATCGGCGGGATCGACCCGCTTTTCATAGAGCGTGAGGATGAAGGTGCCGACCGTGGTCTGCACCAGGAAGTTGGAGTTCTCAACGCCCTCGGCGATGCCGTGGAACGACACCAGGGTGCCGATGTCGTAACTCGCCAGGAAGTCCGAAAGACCCGCCGCCGAAACGTCCGTATAAACAGCCACGCTTTACTCCGCCGCGTCGTCGCGCAGAGCGCGGGGCAGCGGGAAGAACACGTCTTCTTCCGCCGCGGTCACTGTTTCCACTTCGACGGCGTAACGCTCGGCGAAGGCATCGATGATTTCTTCCACCAGCACCTCGGGCGCCGAGGCGCCGGCGGTGATGCCCAGCGAGGTCAGGCCCGACAGGCGGCTCCAATCCAGATCGGCGGCACGCTGCACCAGCACCGAGACCGCGCAGCCCTCACGCTCGGCGGTTTCCCGCAAGCGCTGGGAATTGGAGGAATTGGGCGCGCCCACCACCACCATGGCCTGCACCTGCGGGGCGACGCGCTTCACCGCCTCCTGGCGATTGGTGGTGGCGTAGCAGATGTCTTCCTTGTGCGGCACCGCGATGGCGGGGAAGCGGGCGCGCAGCACCGCGACGATCTCCGCCGTATCGTCCACCGAGAGGGTGGTCTGGGTGACATAGGCGAGGTTTTCGGGATCGGCCGCCACCAGGGTGCGGGCGTCCTCCACCGTCTCCACCAGGGTCACCGCGCCCTCGGGCAACTGGCCCATGGTGCCCACCACTTCGGGATGGCGCGCATGGCCGATCAGCAGGATCTGGCGGCCGCGCTTGTGGTGGATCTGCGCCTCGCGGTGGACCTTGGTCACCAGGGGGCAGGTGGCG
>CALRNP020000248.1:0-8113 GCA_943369575.1 Azorhizobium sp. AG788
GCGCAGATCCTCAACCTGCTGCTGGAGCTGAAAAAGGAATTCGGCCTCACTTATTTCTTCATCAGCCACAATCTGGCGGTGGTGGAGCATCTGGCGGACCGGGTCGGCGTCATGTACCTCGGCCGCTTCGTGGAGGAGCGCACCCGCGCCGGCCTGTTCGCGCAGCCGGGCCATCCCTACACCCGCGCCCTGCTGGAATCCGTGCTGACGCCGGACCCCGATCTCGGCGTGCCCGATACCCATCTGGGCGCCGTGTTCCCCAATCCGCTCACCCAGATGCAGGGCTGCGCCTTCCAGCCCCGCTGCCCCAGCGCCCTGGACATCTGCCGCACCCAGGCGCCGACGGCGGCGGTGGGAACCGACGGCTGGGCCACCTGCCATCTGGCCCCTACCCTCGCCCCGCAGCCGGTGGCCTGATCCGTCTTTCCTTTTGATCCACAAAGGTCTTTGCCTGCCATGAGCCGCCAAGATGCCGTCGCCCGCGCGGCGGACTATTTCGATCGTGGAGCTTTCCGCGCCGATCTCGCCCGCCGCGTCGCCATGCCCACCGAGAGCCAGACCGGCAACAGCCTCGACGTGCTGCGCGCCTATCTCACCGACGAGATGATCCCCTGCGTCGAGAAGCTGGGCTATGTCTGCCGCATCGTCGAAAACCCCGTTGCCGGCAACGGCCCCTTCCTCATCGCCGAACGGCATGAGGCGGATGGGCTGCCCACCGTACTCACCTATGGTCATGGCGACGTGGTGTTTGGACAGGATGCCGGCTGGCGCGCGGGTCTTGCCCCCTGGACCCTGGTGGAGGAAGGCGACCGCTGGTATGGCCGCGGCACCGCCGACAACAAGGGCCAACACACCATCAACATCGCCGCTCTGGAGCAGGTGATGGCGGCGCGCGGCGGCACGCTGGGCTTCAACAGCAAGCTGCTGATCGAGATGGGAGAGGAAGCCGGCTCGCCGGGCCTGCGCGAGATGGCGCAGCAGGAGCGCGAAGCGCTGGCCGCCGACGTGCTGATCGGCTCCGACGGCCCCCGCCTGCAGGCGGTGCGCCCCACGGTGTTCCTCGGCTCCCGTGGCGCCTTCAACTTCGAACTGGAAGTGAAGCTGCGCGAAGGCGGCCACCATTCCGGCAATTGGGGCGGGGTGCTGGCCAATGCCGGCACGCTGCTGGCCCATGCCATCGCCACTTTGGTGGATTCGAAGGGCCGCATCCTGGTGGAGGGCCTCAAGCCCAAGGAAATCCCCGCCGCCGTGCGCACGGCGCTGGCCGACATCAAGCTGGAACAGGGCATGGGCGATCCGGACATCGACCCGGATTGGGGCGAGACCGGCCTAAGCCAGGCGGAGAAGATCTTCGGCTGGAACACATTGGAAGTGCTGGCCTTCAAGACCGGCGCCCCGGAGGCGCCGGCCAATGCGGTGCCGCCCAGCGCCAAGGCCACCATGCAGTTGCGCTTCGTGGTCGGCACCGATCCCACCACCATCATCCCGCTGGTGGAGGCGCATCTGGCCGCCCATGGGCTGGATCGGATCTCGGTGAAGCCCTCGCGCATGGCCACCTTCGAGGCCACCCGCGTCGATCCCACTGATCCGTGGGTGACCTGGGCGCTCGCCTCCATCACCACCACCACCGGCAAGCCGCCGGCGCTGCTGCCGAACCTGGGCGGCTCGCTGCCGAACGATGTGTTCGCGCTCATCCTCGGCATGCCCACGGTGTGGGTGCCGCATTCCTATCCCGCCTGCTCGCAGCATGCGCCCAATGAGCACCTGCTCGCCTCGGTCGCCCGCGAGGCGCTGCAACTCATGGCCGGGCTGTTCTATGATCTGGGCGAGGATGGCCCCGGCATCATCAAGACCCGCGCCAAATAAGCGTCCGCACACTCGCTCTTCGACCCCGCCGGCCAGCGCCTCCGCTCTGGCCGGCTTTTTTGTGCGCGCCTCAGAAATCCAGCGGCCGGTTGTCGACCACTTCCTTCATGACGAAGAAGGTCCGGGTCTGCCGCACCCCCGGCAAAGCGATGATGCGGCTGGCATGAATGCTGTTGAACGCTGACATGTCGCTGACGCGGATCTTGAGGAAATAATCGAAATCGCCCGCCACCAGATGGCAGTCCAGCACGAAGCTCAGATCGGCGATGGCGGTCTCGAAAGCGGCGAAGCTCTCCGGCGTCGAGCGGTCCAGCACCACGCCGACCATCACCAACGTGCCGCGATCCACCTTCTCCGGCGCCACCAGCGCCCGGAAGCCGGTGAGATAGCCCTGCTTGATCAGCGCCTGGGTGCGCCGGTGGCAGGTGGCCGGGCTCACCGCCACCATGTCGGCCAGTTCCGCATTGGTCAGGCGGCCGTTCCGGTGCAGCAGGCGCAGGATTTTCGCGTCGATCCGATCCGCGAATTCGGGTTCGGAAGATTCTTTCACCAGATCAGCACTCACCGCAACACTCCATCATATTTTCGGCATGATAGCGCGATCCGCCACACAAACAGCCCTAACTTCGAGAGGACCTTTCACAATTTTTCTGTCTATCTGGAGCCACTGACGCCATCGAGGACCGACCATGCTCGCCGAATTTGAACGCTACCCCCTCACCTTCGGCCCCTCGCCGATCGAGAAGCTCCAGCGCCTCACCGACCATCTCGGCGGCAAGGTCGAGATCTATGCCAAGCGCGATGACTGCAACTCCGGTCTCGCCTATGGCGGCAACAAGCTGCGCAAGCTGGAATACATCATCCCCGATGCCATCAAGTCCGGCGCCGATACGCTGGTGTCCATCGGCGGCGTGCAGTCCAACCACACCCGCATGATCGCCGCCGTCGCTGCCAAGATCGGCTTCAAGTGCCGCCTGGTCCAGGAAGCCTGGGTGCCGCACGAGGACGCCGTGTACGACCGCGTCGGCAACATCATGCTCTCGCGCATCATGGGCGCCGATGTGCGCCTGGTGGATGACGGCTTCGACATCGGCATCCGCAAGAGCTGGGAAGATGCCATCGCCGATGTGGAAGCCAATGGCGGCAAGCCCTATCCGATCCCGGCCGGCGCCTCGGTGCATCCTTATGGCGGCCTCGGCTATGTGGGCTTCGCCGAAGAGGTCCGCGCCCAGGAAGCCGAACTGGGCTTCAAGTTCGATTACATCGTGGTGTGCACCGTCACCGGCTCCACCCATGCCGGCATGACCGTGGGCTTCGCCAAGGACGGCCGCTCGCAGCGCGTCATCGGCATCGACGCATCCTTCACTCCGGCCCAGACCAAGGCCCAGGTGCTGGAAATCGCCAAGCGCACCGCCGATCTGGTCAAGCTTGGCCGCCCGATCACGGAAGATGACGTGGTTCTGGTGGAAGACTACGCCTACCCGGTCTACGGCGTGCCGTCCGAAGAGACCAAGGATGCGATCCGGCTGGTCGCGCGCCTCGAGGCGATGATCACGGACCCGGTCTATGAAGGCAAGTCCATGCAGGGCATGATCGACCTGGTGAAGAAGGACTACTTCCCCGCCGGTTCGAAGGTGCTCTACGCCCATCTCGGCGGCGCCCCGGCGCTGAATGGCTACGGCTACGCCTTC
The DNA here is from genome assembly GCA_943369575.1 of Azorhizobium sp. AG788. Lineage (GTDB taxonomy): Bacteria > Pseudomonadota > Alphaproteobacteria > Rhizobiales > Xanthobacteraceae > Azorhizobium. Next base: position 3,558 of record CALRNP020000248.1, read on the forward strand.
CGCAACGGCTGATCGACCGCAGGATGGCCGGGCGCGCGCCCGGCCATCCGCGCCCAAAACGCGGCTTCAGCCCGCGAACGCCTCCAGCGCCCGCGCGATGACCGCAACGCCGGCTGCGATGGCCTTCGGTTCCAGGGTGGCATAACCCAGCACCAGACCCGCGCTGTCCGGCCGCGCCGACGCTGCACCTGCACCATACAGCGGCGTGATCGGATAAATGCCGACACCCAAGGCCCGCACGGCGCCGACCAGATCCGCCTCTCGCGCGGCTGGCACCCGATGCAGCCAGATCACCACATGCAGGCCGGCATCCGCGCCCACGACGGTGATGGCGCCGCCCAGTTGTGCCTTCAGGGCCGCCAGCAACGCCGCCCGCCGCTCGGCATTGCGCCGCCGCACCCGCCGCACATGGCGTTCATAGACCCCGCTCTCCATCAGGCTGGCGAGCGCCGCCTGCTCCAGCGTGGAAGTGTGGCGGTCAGCCAGCCGCTTGGCGGTGACGAAGGCGCCCGCCAGCGCCGGCGGCACCACCAGATAGCCCAGCCGCAAGGTGGGCGAGAGCGTCTTCGACACCGTGCCGAGATAGAGCACCCGCCGCCCGCCATCCAGGCTGTGCAGCGGCGGGATCGGGCCGACGTCGAAGCGATATTCGCTGTCATAATCGTCTTCGATAATGTGGGCGCCCACCCGCTCGGCCCAGGCGATCAGGCCCTGCCGGCGGGCGACGGACATGATGCAGCCCAGCGGGAATTGGTGCGCGGGCGTCACATAGGCCAGTCGGGCGGCGGGCAAGGCATCGGTGCGTAGCCCCTCCCCGTCCACCGGCACCGGCACCACCTGCGCGCCCGCCGCCTGGAAGACCTGGCGGGCGAGGCCGTAGCCGGGCTCTTCCATCACCGCCGTGTCGCCCGCGTCCAGCAGCAGCCGCGCGCAGAGATCGAGCCCCTGCTGGGCACCGTTCACGACGATGATCTGCTCGGCCTCGCACCGCATGCCGCGCGCCCGCCAGAGATAGCCCTGCAACGCCGCGCGCAGATCCGCCAAACCGGCAGCCTCGCCATAGCGCAGGTGCGGTTGGCGGCGGACCAAGGCGGCCTGGATGGCACGCTTCCACGCCGGCAGCGGAAAATCCGCGGCCGCCAGATCGCCATAGCGGAAATCGGCCACCAATCGCTCTCCGCCGGCCAAAGGCGGCGCCGGCAGATCGGTCAGCCGCTGCCCAAAGGCCGAGAGCCGCACAGGCGGCATTGCCGCGTCCGGCTGCGCCGGCCGGGCGCACGGCGGCGCCAGTCCCGCCGCCACGCGGGAGCGCGCACCCTGGCGGGCCTCCACATAGCCTTCGGCGATCAGTTGCTCATAGGCGGCGGTGACCGTGGTACGCGAGACCCCCCATTCCACCGCCAGCGCCCGCGTGGACGGCAGCGGCGCGCCCGCGGCCAGCGACCCTGAGGCGATCCGACCCTGGATCGCCGCATAGATCTGCTGGGTTCGGTGCACCGGATCGGACGGCGGCAGGGAAAGGCGCATCAACTGGTTCACCATCTTAATGTCGAACTGGATGTTCCTTGTGGACCACTTAGCGGCAATGATCCAGTGCCGCCTCCCGCGGCGGATCACGCACGCCGGCCGAGTTCGGCCCCTGCCTGCGTGGCCCGGCTCCTCCTTGCATGAGACCCCCATGGCGCCCGCTGCATCTGGCCTGTTTCACGGCCTTTCCGCTTTCCCCATCACCCCCGCCGATGCGGACGGGCATGTGGACACCGTGGCGCTGGCGCGCCTTTTGGCGCCGCTGGCCACTGCCGGCGTCGATTCCATCGGCCTGTTGGGCAGCACCGGCACCTATGCCTATTTCAGCCGGGCCGAACGCCGGCGAGCCATCGAGGCGGCGGTGGAGACTGTCGGCGGGCAGGTGCCGCTGATCGTCGGCGTCGGAGACCTGCGTACCGACGCGGCGCAGGACCTTGCCCGCGACGCCGCGGTGGCCGGTGCCAACGGCCTGCTGCTGGCGCCGGTCTCCTACACGCCGCTGACTGACCAGGAGGTGTTCGAGCATTTCCGCGCCGTGGCGGGCGCCACCGATCTGCCGCTATGCATCTACAACAATCCGGGCACCACCCATTTTACCTTTTCGCCAGAACTGATCGCACGCTTAGCGAGCGTGCCTGGCATCGTCGCTGTGAAGAACCCCGGTCCGCCGCCGGCGGAGGCGCCGGCCCAGCATGCGGCGCTCAAGGCGCTGGTGCCGGAGAGCTTCGCCATCGGCTATAGCGGCGACTGGAACGCGCCCGATGCGGTGCTGGCCGGCGGCCAGGCCTGGTACAGCGTCTGCGGCGGCCTGCTGCCGGTGCCCACCTTGGCCTTGATGCGGGCCGCGCAGGCGGGTGACCGCGCCGAAGTGGAGCGGTGGAAGGGCCGCTTCGTGCCGCTTTGGGGGCTGTGCCAGGAATTCAGCAGCCTGCGGGTGATGTATGCCGCCGCCAATGCCCTGGGCCTCTCCCATGCGGCGCCCCCACGCCCGCTGCTGCCGCTTTCGCCCGACGCCACCGATCGCATCCTGCGGGCCCTGGAGCCGCTGATGGGATCGGGCGGCGAGGCGGTCTGAAGACCCCCAGTGCCGTGCGCGACCGCAGGACCAACCTGGGGATGCGCACGGCGCACGCAGCGCGCTTTGATAATTCTCAAAAAACAAAACGTCCATACCCTTAAGTAAACTCACCTCAGATCGAACGTTGTCGCAGCCCGGCGTCATTCAACCGGCGGTATCTGGGACGGATTTTATTTTATATCTGCGGCACCGATTGCCAGCCCCCATTTCGGTTGAGCGAGGTCAATGCGGCGGCAGCGCAGTGGGAGCTTCCTTTTCCGCAACACGGAAGGGGTTTCCCATGGCCAATATGATGAAAGCCGCTGTCGTTCACCGCCTGGGCGGACCGCTGGTGATCGAGCAGGTTCCGGTGCCGGAACCGGCGCCCGACCAGATCCTGGTGCGGATCGCCGCCACCGGCGTGTGCCACACCGATCTGCATGCGGTGAAGGGCGATTGGCCGGTGAAGCCCACTGTCCCGTTCATTCCCGGCCATGAGGGCGTGGGCACCGTTGTGGGCGTGGGCCGGGCGGTGAAGCGGGTCAAGGAAGGCGACCGGGTCGGCATTCCCTGGCTGCACACCGCCTGCGGCTATTGTCCCCACTGCCGCACTGGCTGGGAGACATTGTGCGGCTCGCAGCAGAATACCGGCTACTCCGTGAACGGCAGCTTCGCCGAATACGCCCTGGCCGATCCCAATTATGTCGGCCGCCTGCCGGATAATCTGGAGTGGGGACCGGCGGCGCCGATCCTGTGCGCCGGCGTCACCGTCTACAAGGCGCTGAAGGAGACCGAGGTGAAGCCGGGCGAATGGGTCGCCATCTCCGGTATCGGCGGCCTCGGCCACATGGCCGTGCAATATGCCAAGGCCATGGGCATGCATGTGGCCGCCATCGACATTCACCCCGACAAGTTGGCCCTCGCCACCAAGCTCGGGGCGGAAATCGTCCTCAATGCCAAGGAGGTCGACCCGGCCGCCGAATTGCAGAAGCAGCTGGGCGGCGTCCATGGGGTGCTGGTTACGGCGGTCTCGCCGGCGGCGTTCGAGCAGGCGTTCGGCGCGCTGCGGTCCCACGGCACCATGGCCCTGGTGGGCCTGCCGCCGGGCAAGTTCGCCATGCCGATCTTCGATACCGTGCTCAAGCGCATCACCGTGCGCGGCTCCATCGTCGGCACCCGGCAGGATCTGGACGAAGCCCTGGAGTTTGCCGGCGACGGCGCGGTCGCGGCGCATTTCTCCTGGGACAAGCTGGATAACATCAACGCCATCTTCGCGCAGATGGAAGCGGGCGGCATCGATGGCCGCATCGTCCTCGAATTGAACTGAGCGCGCAGTCAGCGCGGCCATCCACTGGCCGCCCTGACGCGCCATACGTCTTGCTGACCCAAGGATCCATCCATGGCTTATGAAACCGTCAATCCTTATACTGGCGCCCTGCTCAAGACCTTCCCCGAGGCCAGCGACGCCGAGGTCAAGGCCGCGATCGATCGCGCCCACGCCGCCTTCCTCGCCTGGCGGGACACCAGCTTTGCCGCCCGCGCCCAGGTGATGCACGCCGCCGCCACCCTCCTGCGCCGCGACATCGACAGCTACGCCAAGTTGCTGACGCTGGAGATGGGCAAGCTGTTCACGGAAGCCAAAGCCGAAGTGGAGCTATCCGCCAATATCTTCGATTATTATGCCCAGCATGCGGAGCGTCTGCTGGCCCCGGAAAAGCTCCCCGTGGCCGATCCCGCCGAGGGGGACGCCATTCTGGTGCACGAACCGCTCGGCGTACTGCTGGCCATCGAGCCCTGGAACTTTCCCTATTATCAGATCGCCCGCATCATCGCGCCGCAGCTCTCGGCCGGAAATACCATGCTGCTGAAGCATGCCTCCAACGTGCCCCAGTGCGCGGCGGCCTTCGAGACGCTGATGCGCGCGGCCGGGCTGCCGGAGGGCGCGTTCCAGAATCTTTATGCCACCCGTAGC
>CALRNP020000249.1:0-8038 GCA_943369575.1 Azorhizobium sp. AG788
GGGAGGGAGAGCGGCAGGCGGGCGGACGAGCGCTCAGCTCACTTGAACTCGGCGGTTTCCACCACGAAGCCGCGGTCCGGCAGCATGTAGACGCCAGACAGGGTCTTGGACTGGGCGGTGATCAGCTGCGAGGCGCCGAGGAAGATCCACGGGGCGTCTTCCCAGATGCGCTTCTGGGCATCCGCATAGAAAGCGCCGCGCTTGGCCGGATCGGCGGTTTCCAGCGCGCCTTCGAAGTCGGCGTCCACCTTGTCGTTCTTGTAATAGGCGACGTTGAACAGAGTGGGCGGGAAGCCCTTGCCCCAGAAGAGCGGCCGCAGCGCCCAGTCGGCATCGCCGGTGGAGGAGGACCAGCCGGTGTATTGCATCTGCACGGTCGCATCCTCGGGCTTCTGCACCGACCAGATGCGCTGAGCCTCCACGCCGGCCTCAAGCGGGGTCACGGTGACCTTCACGCCCACCTGCGCCAGTTGCTGCTGGAGGAACTGCATGGCGCGGATGAAGGTGGTGTTGTTGCGAGAGAAGATCTCGGTCTCGAAGCCGTTGGGATAGCCGGCTTCCGCCAGCAGCGCCTTGGCCTTGGCCACGTCAAACGTATAGGGCTTCTGCGGCTCGAAGAAGCCCAGCAGGTCCGGCAGCGGCGAGAGCGAGGGGGTGCAGAAGCCGTTCTCCACCACCTTGCAATAGGCGGCCTTGTCCACCGCATAGTTCAGCGCCTGGCGCACGCGCGGATCGTTGAACGGCTTCTTCATGGTGTTCATCGCCACGTACCAGCCGACGATGGACGGGCGGCGCACCACTTCCAGAGCGGGCAGCTTTTCCGCCACCGGCACCAGTTCCGGCGGGAAGGAGGTGACATATTGCGCTTCGCCTGCCTGGAGCATGGCGAAGCGGCTGCCATTCTCCGGCACCGAGCGGATGGTCACCCCATCCACCTTGGGCCAGCCAGCCTTCCAATAGTGCTCGTTCTTCTCTACTTCGAAGGTGTCGGCGGCCCAGCGCTTGAACTTGAACGCGCCGGTGCCCACCGGGTTGCGGGCGATGTCCTTGCCGTACTTTTCCATGGCAGCGGGCGAGATCATCACCAGGGCCGGATGGGCGAGCGTGTTGATGAGGGCGCCGAACGGCGTCTTCAGCACGATCTTGACCGTGTTGTCGTCCACCACATCCACACGATCCAGCATGGAGATGAGCGAGCGGCGCGACAGCTTGTTCTCGGGGTTGGCGAGGCGCTCCAAGCTCAGCTTCACCGCCGTGGCGTTGAAGTCGGTGCCGTCGTGGAACTTCACCCCCTTGCGCAGATGGATGGTGAATTCGGTGGCGGCGTCATTGGCCTCGTAGCTCTCGGCCAGCACTGGCACCAGCTTCATGTCGCGATCAAAGCCGAACAGGCCCTGATAGACCGTGCGCATGGCGGTCTGCGATAGGGTGTCGTTGGCATTCATGGGATCGAGGCCGGTCAGATTGTCCGGCACCGCCATCACGAGCGGCTTGGCGAAGGCCAGGCCTGGCGCCAAGGCCAGCGCCGACAAGGCGCCGGCGGCAAGCAGGGTCTTGAAACCCAGGGTTCTTAAACGCATCCGTTGGTCCTCTCTGGAAGGGGTCGGAAAGTTATTGAGTGAATGGTCACTTGTGACGCTCAGGCGAAATCGCCGATGGGGTGGCGGGCGACGAAATGGCCCTCGCCCACCTCCACCAGCGGGCGCACCAGCGGCGGATCGCCGATGGCGCGGATGGCGCTGGGGATCTCCCCCTCCAGCAGCGGCCGCTCGCGGTCGCGCCGGGCGGGATCGGCGATGGGCACCGCCGCCATCAGGCGGCGGGTGTAGGGGTGGGCCGGGTGGTCGAACACCGCCTGGCGCGGGCCCAGTTCCACGATCTGGCCCAGATACATGACGGCGACGCGGTGGCTGACGCGCTCCACCACCGCCATGTCATGGCTGATGAAGATATAAGAGAGGCCGCGCTTCTCCTGCAGTTCCATCAGCAGATTGACGATCTGCGCCTGGATCGAGACATCCAGCGCCGCCACCGCCTCGTCGGCAATCAGCAGTTCCGGCTCGCAGGCCAGGGCGCGGGCGATGCAGATGCGCTGGCGCTGGCCGCCGGAGAATTCATGCGGATAGCGCCGGGCATGGTCCGGCGAGAGCCCCACATCCCGCAGCAGCTCCGCCACCCGCTCCTCCACCGCCCGGCCCTTGGCCAGTTGATGGGTGGTGAGCGGCTCGGCGATGGAGAAGCCGACGGTGAGGCGCGGATCGAGCGACGCGAAGGGATCCTGGAACACATATTGGATCTTCTGCCGCACCGCGCGGCGTTCCGGCGCGCCCATGGTCAGCAGGTCGCGGCCATGGAAGCAGATCTCGCCGGCGGTGGCCTCCTGGAGCTGCATGATGGTGCGCCCGGTGGTGGACTTGCCGCAGCCGCTTTCGCCCACCAGCGCCAGGGTCTCCCCCGCCTTCACCGCGAAGCTCACCTGCTCCACCGCATGCACCCGCCCGGCGAGGCGGCCGAAGAAGCCGCGATGCAGGTCGAACCGTGTCACCAGGTTCTTCACCTCCAGCACCGGGGCGGTGCCGGTCACCGTGTCCTGGGGCGGGGCCTCGGTGAAAGAGCCGCCGCCCTGGTCGTTCAGCACCACCAGCGGAAAGCGGCGCGGCAGCGGCTCGCCCGCCAGCGCGCCGAGGCGCGGCACGGCGGAGAGCAGCGCGCGGGTATAAGGATGCTGGGGCCGGGCGAAGATCTCCTGCGCCGTGCCCTCCTCCACCTTGCGGCCGTGGCGCATCACCAGCACCCGGTCCGCCACCTCGGCCACCACGCCCATGTCATGGGTGATGAACAGCACCGCCATGCCCATCTCATCCTGGAGGATGCGGATCAGGCGCAGGATCTGGGCCTGGATGGTCACGTCCAGGGCGGTGGTGGGCTCGTCCGCCACCAGCAGCTTGGGCCGGCAGGCCAAAGCCATGGCGATCATCACCCGCTGGCGCATGCCGCCCGAAAGCTGGTGGGGATGGCGGTCCAGCAGCCCCTTGGCGCCGGGAATGCGCACCTTCTCCAGCATGTGCAGCGCTTCGGCCCGCGCTTGTGCCCGGTTGGCGCCCTGATGCAGCCGCACCGCCTCGGCGATCTGGTCGCCGATGGTGAAGACCGGGTTCAGCGAGGTCATCGGCTCCTGGAAGATCATGGCGATCTCGTTGCCGCGCACCGCATTCATCGCTTCAGCGCTTTCGCGCGCGAGATCGCGCACGACGCCGTCGCGGCCACGAAAGGCCAGCGTGCCGGAGGTGATCCGCCCGCCGCCGAACTCCACCAGCCGCATCAGCGCCAGCGAGGTCACCGACTTGCCCGAGCCGCTCTCGCCCACCACCGCCAGGGTCTCGCCGGCGTCAATGTGGAAGGAGAGGTCTTTTACGGCGTGTAACACGGTGTCTTCTGTGGGGAATTCCACGTTCAAACCGCTGACATGCACCAATGGCCCCTGCGGGGCCGGAACCGGATGCGGCGCGGTCATGGCATGGCCCTCTCGGCAGCGCTGTGGGTCGGCTCGGTGGCCGCATGGAGATGGGGGGCGATCCGCCGGGACAGCTCGGCCGCATCGCCAGCGCTCTGGCAGCGGGCGGTGAGGATGGCGCAGATGCCCTCGAACACCCCCACCGCCGCGGTCGGCGAGGCATGCAGTAAGGGGTGCTCGGCCGGGGCCAGCAGCAGCAGGTCCGCATGCAGCGCCAAAGGCGAGGACAAGGCATCGGTGATGCCGATCACAGTTGCCCCCTGCGCCCGCATGGCGCGGGCATGATCGATGGTCGCCTGGGAATAGCGCGGCAAAGACAAGGCGATAACCAGATCGCCGGCCCCCACCGCAAACGTCCGCCGGAGCATGCGCTCCTGCCCGCCCTGGCCGTCCAGAATGAGCTGGGCGCGGCAGAACGGCAGGATCATGTCCGCCAGCAATCCCGCCAGCGGCGCGCTGAGCCCGAGGCCGAGGAACACCACCCGCTCCGCCGCCGCGATGGCATCCGCCGCCCGGCGGAACACCGAGGCATCCGCCACCGCCCGGCCGGCCTTGAGATTGGCCAGCACCGCATGAAAAGAGCCGGCGACCAGATCGTCATCCTGGGCTGAGGCGGCGGCCTGGGCCTCCAGCTTCTCCACCGGCGACAGCGGCCGGAAGCTGGCCAGCCCCAGCGCCCGGAACTGGGCAAAGCCTTCCAGGCCAAGGGCCCGCACGAAGCGGTTGATGGTGGCGACCGACACCTCCGCCGCCTCCGCCAGCCCCTCGATGCCCATGGTCGCCGCATGCAGCGGGTGCCGGGTCACGAAATCCGCCACCTGCCCGTGCAGCGGCGTCATGCCGGCGCGGCGGGAGCGGATCAGGTCCACGAGCGACGGCAACGCCGCCGGATCGCCGGGTGCGGGAGCAGAGGGAGCTGAGAAATTCCTGGGGGCCATGATGAAATTATATGTTTCATGATCCGGTCATCTTGCAACGTTATTTTTCATTCATCTGCCCATTTTTACGGCAAACATCCCTTTGCCGCCGGATTGGACCCACGCCTGCCCTAGCGCGGCAAAGGCATTGCGGCGCTAGGGCAGGCGGCCCCGCTGCCGGCCGACAGTCGCGACAGCAATATCCGGCCACGTCGGCGTCCGGCCCCGCCCCGCCGGCGGCGGGCGGCTTGCCTTTTCAGTTGTTGGTTTGGTGCTATGGTAACACCCTTATGATTGAGATTCATGGTTCCCTCTCCCGGCCGACTTGCGAATGGGGCGAGCGGCGCCAGTGGGGAGGGTCGATTTGCAAGCCCTGGATCGTGCAGCCGAGCCATCTGGTGAGCGAGATATGGCGGCCGAGCATCTGGTGAGAGAGATTCTGCAGACCCACGGCAAACTTGCCGTGGCTGCCGGGTCCATCGCCGCCGATGCCGACCTCTACAAGCTCGGCTTGTCGTCGTTGGCGACGGTGAATGTGATGCTGGCGCTGGAAAGCCGGCTCGATGCCGCCATTCCCGACGAAGCCCTGACCCGCGCCACCTTCCAGACCATCGCCGCGCTGACCGCGCTGGTGCGCAGCCTGGGGGACCGGGACAGCATATGATGAGCCAGCCTGCGCCCCCTCCGGTCGCCAGCCCGCAGCGGCCGGCGTGGGCCGAGGTGTGCGCGATTGCCCGCGCCCATGCGGAGGCGGTGGATCGCGAGGGGCGCTTTCCCGCCGAAGCGGTCGCCGCCCTAAAGGCGTTCGGCGCCTTCGGCCTCGGCGTGCCGGCGGCTCTGGGCGGCGGCGGCGCCGGCACCGCCACTTTGGCGCGCATGGCCCGCGATCTCGGCGGGGCCTGCGCCTCCACCGCCATGGTGTTCGCCATGCACCACAATCAATTGGCCTGCCTGGTGCGGCACAGCGGCGAGACGCCCTGGCTGCTGGCGTTCCAGCGCCAGGTGGCGGCGGAAGAGTTGCTGCTGGCCTCGGTCACCTCCGAGGAAGGCACCGGCGGCCGGCTGCGCACCAGCTTGTGCCACGTGGAGCCGCTGGAGGGCGGGCGATTCGCCCTCGCCAAGTCCGGCTCGACCATTTCCTACGGCGCCGAGGCCGATGCCCTGCTGCTCACCGCCCGCGCCAACCGCGAGGCGGAGGCCTCCGACCAGGTGCTGGTGGTGCTGCCACGCGCGGATGCCTCGCTGGAGGCCTATCGCGGCTGGGATGCGCTGGGCCTGCGCGGCACCGGGAGCGGCGCCTTCCGCGTCTCCGGCGCCGGCGATGCGGCGCAGATCCTGCCGGTGCCGTTCGGGCAGATCGCGGTGGAGACCATGGTGCCGAACGCCCATATCCTGTGGGGGGCGGTGTGGCTCGGCATCGCCAGCGATGTGGTGTCGCGGACCCGCGCCTGCATCCGCGCCCGCATGCGCACCCGCGCCCAGACCGACGACCCGGCATTGGCGCGCCTGGCCGAGATGAGCGGCATTCTCCAGGACATGGATGCCCGGCTGCGACGCGGCATCGCCATCTATGATCTCGGCACCGCCACCCGCGATTCGGTGGAGATGGTGCTGATGAAGACCAGTCTGTCGGAGATGGCGCTGCGCGTCGCCGACATGGGCATGCGGGCCTGCGGCTTCGCGGCCTATCAGAATACCTCGCCCTACAGTCTGGGCCGGCATTTGCGCGATCTTTATGCTGCCCCACTGATGATCCACAACGAGGCCGTGCTGGCCGACGCCGGCCGCATGCTGCTGGTGCAGCGCCAGAGCGCCGGTGATTTCGACGACGAAGCGCCCCTGCCATGACCGTCCCTCCCGATCTTGCCGCCGCCGCCGCCTTCCGCACCGAACTGGTCGCGGCCGGCCTGCTCATTTCCACCGGCGTCGACGGGCTCTATGGCCGCAGCGCCGCCTATGAACAGGTGGCCGAGGGCCTGGAGCAGGCCATCACCCGCATGACCCTGGCCGATGCGCCCGAGCGCATGCGGTTTCCCCCCTTGCTGTCGCGGCAGGATTTCCTGGACAGCGGCTATCTCAAGGGCTTCCCGCATCTGGCCGGCACCATCAGTTGCTTCTGCGGCAATGAGGCCGATCACCGGCGCCTGCTGCAATGCATTGAAGTCAATGAGGATTGGTCGGATCTCCAGCAGCCGGCCGACGTGGTGGTGACTCCGGCCGCCTGCTATCCGGTCTATCCGGTGGTGGCCCGGCGCGGCGCCTTGCCCGACGCCGGCCTGCTGATCGACGTCTCCTCTTATTGCTTCCGCCACGAGCCCTCGGTGGACCCCTGCCGCATGCAGATGTTCCGCATGCGCGAGCATGTGCGCATCGGCACCGCCGAGCAGGTGGTGGCCTTCCGCAATGACTGGCTGGAACGGGGCGCCGCCTGGATCCGGCGCCTGGGCGTGCCGGTGACCACGGATCTCGCCAGCGACCCGTTCTTCGGCCGCGCCGGCAAATTGATGGCCGATGGCCAGATCGGGCAGCAGCTCAAGTTCGAGTTGCTCATTCCGGTGTCCAGCACCGAGAACCCGACCGCCTGCCTCAGCTGCAACTATCACATGACGCATTTCTCGGAGATCTGGCCGCTGCGGCAAGCGGATGGCGCCCTCGCCCACACCGGCTGCGTCGCCTTCGGCATTGATCGTCTGACCCTGGCGCTGTTCCGCCACCACGGCTTCGACCTCGATGCCTGGCCGGCGGACGTGCGCGCCGAAGTCTGGCCTTGAACCAGACACCACCCATGCGGCCCGTGGTCTTCAACGACTGCTTGGGCTTCCTGCATCCCGCCAGGGAGGGCTTCGCCTGTGGGCGGGCGGTGATCATCTGCGAGGGTTTCGGTTATGAGGCGCTCTGCACCCAGCGCGCGCTGCTGACGCTGGCGCGCATGTCGGCCGACGCCGGCATGGCGACCCTGCGCTTCCATTATCCCGGCACCGGCGATTCGGCCGGCGACGAGGCGCCCGGCCAGATCGAGCGCTGGATCGAGAGCATAGGTGCCGCGGCGAGCTTCCTGCGGCAAGCGACCGGCGTCACCGAGATCGCCCTGTGCGGCTTCCGCCTGGGCGGGCTGCTGGCGATCGAGGCGGCCGCCCGCTTCGGCGGCATCGCGGCGTTGGCGCTGCTGGCCCCGGTGCTGTCAGGGCGCACCTATGCCCGCGAACTCATTCTGAGCGGGGCCATGATCCCGGCCCGCCCCGGCGCCGTGCCGCCGGATTGGCGCGAGATCCTCGGCTATCGGCTGCATGCCAGCGATCTGGACGCCTTGCGCGGCCTGGATCAGACCCGCAGTTGCGGTGCCGGCACCGCGCCGCGCATCCTTTTGGTTTCGCCGGAGACTGCGCCAGCCGATCTTGACCCCGCCATCACCTTTCGCGACTTCCAGCACTATGACGGCCTGACCCAGCACACCCAGGAACAGGTGGTGCCGCTGCGGGTCTTCACCGACACCGTGCGCTGGCTGCGCCAGACCGCACCAGCCGCCGCCGGCCAGTGGCTGCTGCCCACCGGCACACCACGGCTGGAGGCGATGCCGGGAGTGAGCGAAACGCCGCTCTGGTTCGGC
>CALRNP020000250.1:0-8001 GCA_943369575.1 Azorhizobium sp. AG788
CTCGGTGGTGGCGCACGCCGCCAGCAGCAGCGCAGTCAGACTGACGGCGGCCACCGTTGCACGCGGAAACCGGCCCGAGGCGCGCGACGCATGCGCGGCATCTGCAACCACGGGGCGGACGGACGACTGAGACATTCACGTAACTCCGAGGCGGAAGCGCCCTGTTTTGCTGCCGGACCGGCCGCTCGCCTGCCCCCACCACAGCTGTTGCGTTGGACCATAAGGGGAGAGAGGCGCGGCGTCGATCCGGGGCATCACGGTGAAAAGGTACGGCGATAACCGCGCCTCGGCGCGGCTGGAGGCAGAGACTAGACGCCGCAAGTTACCACTTGGTTCCTGAAACGTGGTGTTCCTGCATGGCGATGCCTTGACGTGGCCGCAGGGCGATCTTATGTCCGGCCCGCGTTTGGCACTCTCGATGTGGGAGTGCCAGAACCCGCGAGCCAGGCTCGCTCCAATGCCTGAGAGGATTAGATCCATGTCCTTCCGTCCCCTGCATGACCGCGTGGTCGTGAAGCGCATCGAAGCCGAACAGAAGACCGCTGGCGGGATCATCATCCCGGACACCGTCAAGGAAAAGCCCCAAGAGGGCGAAGTCGTGGCGGTCGGCCCCGGCGCCCGTGACGAGAGCGGCAAGGTCGTGGCCCTCGACGTGAAGGCCGGCGATCGCGTGCTGTTCGGCAAGTGGTCCGGCACCGAGGTCAAGGTCGATGGCCAGGACCTGCTCATCATGAAGGAAAGCGACATCCTCGGCGTGATCGCCTGATCCTGCCGGTTCCCGCTCATTCCAGACAATCAGGAGAGGCACAATGGCTGCCAAAGACGTAAAATTTTCCGCTGACGCCCGCGAGAAGCTGCTGCGTGGCGTGGACATCCTCGCCAATGCGGTGAAGGTGACCCTCGGCCCCAAGGGCCGCAACGTTGTGATCGAGAAGAGCTTCGGCGCGCCCCGCATCACCAAGGACGGCGTCACCGTCGCCAAGGAAATCGAACTGGAAGACAAGTTCGAGAACCTCGGCGCCCAGTTGCTGCGCGAAGTCGCCTCCAAGACCAACGACCTCGCCGGTGACGGCACCACCACCGCCACGGTGCTGGCCCAGGCCATCGTCAAGGAAGGCGCCAAGGCGGTTGCCGCCGGCATGAACCCGATGGATCTGAAGCGCGGCATCGATCTCGCCGTCGCCGCCGCCATCACCGACATCAAGGCCCGCGCCAAGAAGGTCTCGTCCTCCGCTGAAGTGGCGCAGGTCGGCACCATCTCCGCCAATGGCGACGCCTCCATCGGCGAAATGATCGCCGCTGCCATGCAGAAGGTCGGCAACGAGGGTGTCATCACCGTCGAGGAAGCCAAGACCGCCGAGACCGAACTCGAAGTGGTCGAAGGCATGCAGTTCGATCGCGGCTATCTCTCTCCCTATTTCATCACCAATGCGGAGAAGATGATCGCCGACCTGGAAGATCCCTACATCCTGATCTTCGAGAAGAAGCTCTCCGGCCTGCAGCCGATCCTGCCCGTGCTCGAGTCCGTCGTTCAGTCCGGCAAGCCGCTGGTGATCGTGGCCGAGGACGTGGAAGGCGAGGCCCTGGCCACCCTGGTGGTCAACAAGCTGCGCGGCGGCCTGAAGGTTGCGGCGGTGAAGGCTCCCGGCTTCGGCGATCGCCGCAAGGCCATGCTGGAGGACATCGCGATCCTCACCGGCGGCCAGGTGATCTCGGAAGACCTCGGCATCAAGCTTGAGAACGTGACGCTGGCCCAGCTCGGCCGCGCCAAGAAGGTCATCCTCGAGAAGGAAAAGACCACCATCGTGGACGGCGTCGGCGAGAAGGCCGACATCGAAGCCCGCGTGGCGCAGATCAAGGCGCAGATCGAAGAGACCTCTTCGGACTACGACCGCGAGAAGCTCCAGGAGCGTCTGGCCAAGCTCGCCGGTGGCGTTGCGGTCATCCGCGTCGGCGGCTCCACGGAAGTGGAAGTCAAGGAGAAGAAGGATCGCGTTGACGACGCCCTGAACGCCACCCGCGCTGCGGTGGAAGAAGGCATCGTCCCCGGCGGCGGCGTGGCTCTGCTGCGCTCCAAGAAGGCCGTCGAGGCGCTCTCCTCCGAGAACCCCGACATCATGGCCGGCATCAAGATCGTGCTGCGCGCCCTTGAGGCCCCCATCCGCCAGATCGCCGAGAATTCCGGCGTGGAAGGCTCCATCGTGGTGGGCAAGGTGCTCGAGTCCGAAGGCAACTTCGGCTTCAACGCCCAGACCGAAGAGTATGTGGATCTCGTCGCCGCCGGCGTCGTGGACCCCGCCAAGGTCGTGCGCACCGCCCTGCAGGACGCCTCCTCCGTGGCCGGCCTGCTGGTCACCACCGAGGCCCTGGTTGCCGAGCTGCCCAAGAAGGACAGCGGCATGCCCGCCATGCCGGGCGGCGGCATGGGCGGCATGGGCGGCATGGATTTCTGATCCAGCCTCTCAGGCGTTTGGCGAAGCCGGTCTCCGGCTTCGCTGGTTTCCGGACAGGCGCGGCGCGAGCCGCGCCTGTCTTGTTTGTGGTCCGGTGCAACGCCGCTCAGGCTCGGCCGCGCACGGCGGCGGCAAATGCATCCGGCCGGCCGTAATAGTCCGACACCGGCAGAGGCATGAGTTTTCCGTCCTCCTCCCGCAGCACGGCGGGAAACCCGCGGATGCCGCAGGCGGCCATGAGCCGGCGGGTTTCGTGCAGATGCGCGTCCAGCGGGCAGGCCACGCGCGCCGCCTCGAATGCCTCGGATGACAGGCCGAGGCCCTGCGCCAATTCCCCCAGCACCTGCGGCTCCACCACCCGCCGCCCCTCCACATAATGGGCGTGCTGGATCGCCTTCAGCATAACCGGGCCCAATCCTGCGACCAGTTGCTCCGCCGCCAGCACCGCCGCGATGGGCGGGGCTGAATGGAAGACCGTCGCCGGATCGCCCAGCAGTCCATCGAGATAGGCCGGCCCGAACGCCTGCCCAGAGAGGGCGGCAATCCGGCCGTCGGCGGCGCGGATGTGCTGGCGCATGGGCGCATCCAGCGCGATGGGAGCGCCGAACAGGCCGCCGCCGTGCAGGACCAGATCCACGCCAGGCTGAGCGGACGCGGCCGCCAAAAGTGGCGCGGCGGCGTAGCACCAGCCACAGAGCGGGTCATGAATGTAATGCAGCCGAAGCGTCACTGCGCGGCGCTCCCTCTCTCAATAGCCCACCGTGAAGCGCTGGCGCCGATGGCGCGGCGTCTCCACCTCGTCGGCGAGAGCCACGGCATAATCCTCGAACGAAATCGAACTCTGCCCGTCCGCCGCCACCAGCAACTGATCGCCGCCGATCCGGAAGCTGCCGGTACGCGTGCCGGGGATGAACATGGCCGCCGGCGAAAGGAAGGTCCAGTCGAGCTGGGTCTGGGCCTTCAACAGCGCGAGAAAGGCACCGCCGGCCTTGGCCTCGGCGTGGTAGATGGCGGGAAAGTCCCGGGTGTCATACAGCGCCACGCCCGGCGCCACCTCCAGGCTGCCGGCGCCGCCGACGACCAGATACCGCGGCACGCCCGAGGCGGTCACCGCCGCGATCAGCTTGTGCGGGTCGCTGGCGCTGAAGTGGATCGAGCTGATGACCGCATCATGGCCACGCAGCAAAGCGGCAAGGGCGTCGGGATGGGCGGCATCCCCGGCGATGGCGGTGACGCCCGGGAGGGTCGCAATCTTCTCCGGTTTGCGGGCGATGGCGGTGATGGCATGGCCGCGCTGCGCGAGTTCCGCGAGGATGCGGGAACCGGCGGCACCGGAAGCGCCGATGAGGGCGATTTTCATGATCTGCATTCCACTAGGTTTCTGATATATACTAACTGCCGTTTCATTCCCCTGATGTAAAGAAGGCACCTGAAACACATCAGGTCACCATCGGGAAACCGCTTCTGTCCAAGGCCCTGCCCATGCTTCAGATCCCAAGCCCCTACAGTGCCGATTGCCCAACCCGGCGAATTCTCGACCGCATCGCCGACAAATGGACAGTGTTGCTTCTCGGCTTGCTGAGCGAGCAGCCACGCCGCTTCAACGCCTTGCGCCGGGAAGTTGAAGGCCTGTCGCAGAAGGTGCTGTCGCAGACGCTCAAGAGCCTGGAGCGGGACGGGCTTGTCACCCGCACCGCCTTCGCGACGGTGCCGGTGACGGTGGAATACGCCATCACTCCGCTGGGCGCTTCGCTCGCCATGACCCTGGTGCCGCTGGTGCGGTGGGCGGAGGCACACATGAGCGACGTGGTCGCTGCACAGGCCGGTTTCGACGGTCGCGGCGCGCCGGCGCCGCACGAGCTTGCCACAACCGCGGTATCAGCGTGAGGCAGCGGCAGAAAGATGGCTGAACTCGCGCCGATTTGAGGTGGCTTACCCTGGAAGAGTTCGAAGGCAGACCCCAGCTAAGGTCGCGTTCCCCCCGCGCCTTGGCGCGGTCAAAGAGGCGACTCTCTGCATATGCCAATCACTCTGACCATCAATGGGCAGCCGCGCGTGATCGATGCCGATCCCGACATGCCGCTGCTGTGGGCGCTGCGCGACGAACTGGACATGACCGGGACCAAGTTCGGCTGCGGCCAAGCGCTGTGCGGCGCATGTACCGTACATATGGACGGTGCCGCCATCCGCTCCTGCCAGACCGCCATCGGCGATGTGGGCCAAGCCAAGATCACCACCATTGAAGGCATCACCGGCAAGGCGGCCGAAGCGGTGCAGGCCGCATGGCGGGCGCTGGACGTGGTGCAGTGCGGCTACTGCCAGTCCGGGCAGATCATGTCCGCGGTGGCGCTGCTGTCCGAGAACCAGAAGCCCTCTGACAGCGATATCGACGCCGCCATGGACGGCAATGTCTGCCGCTGCGCCACCTATCAGCGGGTTCGCGCCGCCATCCACGATGCCGCCCGCCGGCTGGAGGCCTGAGCCATGAACGCCTTTATTCGAGCCTCCGAAGCCCTCGCCCAGAAGGCTGCCGAAACCACTGTTCATGTGGGCGAGACCGCGCTGTCCCGTCGCTTCATGCTCCGCGCCATGGGTGGCGTCGGCGTTGGCCTGATCCTGGGCACGGCGATGCCCGGCGTCATGGGTGAGGCCCTTGCCGCAGGCAAGGCCAGCGGGGAAGCGCCCGCCTTCAACCCGTTTGTGCGCCTCTCGCCGGACGGCACGGTCACCGTCATCATCAAGCATCTCGACCTCGGCCAGGGCACCGCCACTGGCCTTGCCACCCTGGTGGCGGAAGAGATGGATGCGGACTGGTCCAAGGTGCGCACCGAATTCGCCCCCGCCGATGCCAAGCTCTATGGCAATGCGGCCTTCGGCGGCGCCCAGGGCACTGGCGGCTCCACCTCCATGGCCGCCAGCTTCGACGTCTATCGCCAGGCCGGCGCCACCGCCCGCGCCATGCTGCTGGCTGCCGCCGCCAAGGCGCTGAACGTGCCCGCCGACGCCATCACCGTCACTTCGGGCATGCTCATCGCCGGCCCGAAGACCGCAAGCTTCGGCGAACTGGCCGCCGCCGCGTCTCAGGAGCCGGTGCCGCAGAACGTGCCGCTCAAGAAGCCGGCCAACTACGCTTTGGTGGGTAAGGAGGGCGTCCACCGGGTGGACAATCTCGCCAAGACCACCGGCGCGCCGATCTATACCCAGGACGTAAAGCTACCGGACATGCTGGTGGCGGTGGTCGCCCATCCACCGCGCTTCGGCGCCACGGTGCGCAGCCATGATGCCACCGCCGCCCGCGCGGTGAAGGGCGTCGCGGATGTGGTGGTGGTGCCCCAGGGTGTCGCCGTGCTGGCCCGCACCACTTATGCCGCCATGAAGGGCCGTGACGCCCTCAAGATCGAGTGGGACGAGACCAAGGCCGAGAAGCGCGGCACCGCCGCGCTGCTGGCGGAATATCGCGAGCAGCTCGGCAAGCCGGGTGCGGTGGCGGAAACCGAAGGCGACGTGGCCCAGGCCCTCGCCCAGCCGGGCGTGAAGGTGGTGGAGGCGGATTTCGAATTCCCCTACCTCGCCCATGCCTCCATGGAACCCATGAATGCGGTGGCGCAGATCACCGGCGATCGCGTCACGGTATGGACCGCCTCGCAATTCCCCTCGGCGGACGTCCCCGCCGCTGCGGCCGTTGCCGGGACCACGCCGGATAAGGTGGTGATCAACGCGCTCTGGGCCGGCGGCAGCTTCGGCCGGCGTGCGGTGCCGAATTCCGACTTTGTCGCGGAGGCCGTCGCCATCGCCAAGGCTCACGGCAAAGGCGTGCCGGTCAAGCTGGTCTGGACCCGCGAGGACGACATGAAGGCGGGCTATTACCGCCCCATGTATCTGCACCGGGTGAAGGCGGCGGTGGACGCCGCCGGCAAGCCGGTGGCCTGGCATCATCGCATCGTCGGCCAGTCGATCCTCTCCGGCACCTTCTTCGAGAAGATGATGGTGGTGGACAATATCGACGCCACCTCCGTGGAGGGTGCGGCCAACATGGGCTATGCGGTGCCCAACCGCCGGGTGGAGCTTTCCAGCCCCAAGGTGGGCGTGCCGGTGCTGTGGTGGCGCTCGGTGGGACACACCCACACCGCTTATGCGGTGGAGGTGATGATCGACCAGTTGGCCAAGGCGGCGGGCAAGGATCCGGTGGCGTTCCGCATGGACCTCATCACCGATCCCCGGCTGAAGGCGGTTCTGGCGCTGGTGGCGGAGAAGGCCCGCTGGGGCACCTCCCTGGAGAAGGGGAAGTTCCGAGGGGTCGCCGCCCACAAGAGCTTCAACACCTATGTGGCCGAGGTCGCCGAGATCACCTTGCTGGACAAGGGCTATCGGGTGGACCGGGTGGTTGCGGCCGTGGATTGCGGCATCGTGGTCAATCCCGACGTCATCCGCGCCCAGGTGGAAGGCGGGGTGGGCTTCGGCCTCGGGCATGCCATGCAGGACGCCATCACTTTGACCGACGGCGTGGTGGATCAGGCCAATTTCGATACCTACGAGCCGCTACGCATGTCGCAGATGCCCAAGGTGGAAGTGCACATCATGCCCTCCGACGCCAAGCCCACCGGCATCGGCGAGCCCGGCGTGCCGCCCATCGCCCCGGCGGTGGCCAATGCGCTGTTCGCGGCCACCGGCAAGCCGGTGCTGCGGCTGCCATTCACCCTCGACGCAGTCGGCGCGTCCTGACGCAATGGCGGGGCCTCGCGGGATCGCGCAGCCCCGCCATACTTATTTTGAACCGAGCGGGCGGAAGCCCACATAGCCCCCGTCGGCGTCATAGAGATAATCGAAGGCGTTCAGGAACCGCACCGAGGTGTTCACGAACGGTGCGGAATTGCTGTCGCGGGCCACCAGCGTCACGAATGACGGCGCGAGCGGATCGGAGCGATCGCCGGCCTTGAAGGCGTAAGTGACGTCGGCCGCGCCGGTCTTGATCGCCACAGCCACACCCGGCTTCAGCTCTGCCCGCCCGCGATTGTCGGGAGTGGAGGCGCGCCCCTGCCTCTGGTCTTGCGGCACCCGCAGGAACATGCCGCTGGCGCCGGTGTCCATCAGCATGGTGCCGCAGGCGGGCGGCCGCCCGCCGAGGGACATGCAGGCCGGCGCCGCCGACCAGTCGGGATAGACCGCGCTCTTCTCCAGCTTCACGAACTGAAAGCCGCGCGCCAGCGCCACATCCAATCCCACATGCACACCCGCGCGCGTCACCACATACCCGCGGCGGATGCGGCCCAGCGTACCCGGCTCGCCCATGCCGAGCACGGTGAGGAGCGGATTGTGGTCCGGCGTTCCCTGAGGTTGCTCCGCCTGCTGGCGGGCGAACCCCACGCCGATCACCGCCACATCGCGGGGATTGCGGCTGGGGCGGCACCCGGGGAAGTTCGCGATGCAGGACAGTTCCCGCACCGCCAACACCGGCATGGGCCGGGTGGTGACGCTGGAGCCATCGGCGCCGGAAAGGGTCACCGGGGTCACGACCCAGGTGCCGCGTGTGATCCGGCCCGAGCCGGTA
>CALRNP020000251.1:0-7990 GCA_943369575.1 Azorhizobium sp. AG788
TGCGCCGCCAAGGCCGCCATCGTCGCCCGCGACGAGACCGAGACCGGCGACCGCGCTTTGCTCAATCTCGGCCATACCTTCGGCCACGCCTTGGAGGCGGGGGCCGGCTTCTCCCAACGCCTGCTCCACGGCGAGGCGGTGTCCATCGGCATGTGCCTGGCCTTCGCCTATTCCGCCCGGCTCGGCCTGTGCTCGGGCCAGGATGCGGTGCGGGCGCAGCGCCATCTGGAGGCGGTGGGCCTGCCCACCCGCATCGCCGACGTGCCCGGCGACCTGCCCGATACCGACGGCCTGATGACCCTGATCGCCCAGGACAAGAAGGTCTCGCGCGGCGCGCTCACCTTCATCCTGGCCCGTGGCATCGGCGCGGCCTTCGTGGCCAAGGACGTGGACGCCGCCAGCGTGCGCGCCTTCCTGGAAGAGATGCGGGCGGCCTGAGGGACTCCTGCCGCGCTGCAGCATCTGCGGCGCAGCAGAAATCCATGCGGTGTGCGGTGTGCCGCCCCATTGCCGGACGCGTCCGACAGCGTTATTAGGCGCCCCACGTCATTACCCGCGGCGCCGTGAGCGTGCGGGAAGGGGTCAGGGATGTACCAGCCGGCCGAAACCTATTCGTTTGCCACTGCCACCATGGGCACCATGGTCATTATGACCATGAAGACTCCCATGCGTGCGGCGTGCAAACCCCTGCGCCGCGCGCGAAAATGATGCTGCGGCAGGGTGCGGGCCTCGCCCGCTGAACGGTTTTCCCATTCGGCATTTCTGAAGAGAGGCGCGAGCAATGGCTCGGCTGGTCATGAAGTTCGGCGGCACCTCTGTCGCCACCATCGAACGCATCCGCAATGTGGCGCGCCATGTGAAGCGCGAAGTGGACGCCGGCTACCAGGTGGCGGTGGTGGTCTCCGCCATGTCCGGCAAGACCAATGAATTGGTCGGCTGGTGCAAGGAGTCCTCCGCGCTCTACGATCCGCGCGAATATGATGCGGTGGTCGCCTCGGGCGAGCAGGTCACGTCCGGCCTCCTAGCCATCACCTTGCAGGAACTGGGCATTGCGGCCCGCTCCTGGCAGGGCTGGCAGGTGCCCATCTCCACCGACGACGCCCACGGCTCTGCCCGCATCCTGGAGATCGACGGCACCGCGCTGACCGGGCAGATGGACACCGGGCAAGTGGCGGTGGTGGCCGGCTTCCAGGGCATTCATCTGCCGTCCGGCCGCCTGACCACTTTGGGCCGGGGCGGCTCGGACACCAGTGCGGTGGCCATTGCCGCCGCCATCGGCGCCGAGCGCTGCGACATCTATACGGACGTGGACGGCGTCTACACCACCGATCCGCGCATGGTGCCCAAGGCCCGGCGGCTGGATCGCATCGCGTTCGAAGAAATGCTGGAAATGGCGTCGCTGGGGGCCAAGGTGCTTCAGGTGCGCTCCGTCGAGCTGGCCATGGTGCATCAGGTGCGCACCTTCGTGCGGTCCAGCTTCGAAGATCCCGATGCGCCCCACATGGGCACCGTGGAAGCAGCCGGCACGCTGATCTGCGATGAGGAGGAAATCGTGGCAAACCAGATGGAAGCCCAGGTGGTCACGGGCATCGCCTTCGCCAGGGACGAGGCCCAGGTCTCGATCCGCCGCGTGGAAGACAAGCCCGGCATCGCCGCCTCCGTGTTCGGCCCGCTGGCCGAAGCCCACATCAATGTGGACATGATCGTTCAGAACGTGTCCTCCGATGGCCGCTATACCGATATCACCTTCACCGTGCCCACCGCGGATTACGAGCGGGCCAAGTCCGTACTCGAGAATGCCAAGGACGCCATCGGGTTCGAAGTGGTGGAAGGGGCCGTGGACGTGACCAAGGTGTCGGTGATCGGCATCGGCATGCGCTCCCACGCCGGCGTCGCCGCCGATGCCTTCCGGGCGCTGGCGGGCAAGGGCATCAACATCCGCGCCATCACCACCTCCGAGATCAAAATCTCGATCCTGATCGATGCGGCCTATACCGAGCTTGCCGTGCGGACTCTGCATTCGCTATACGGGCTGGATAAGTAGGACGTCGCGTTTTTGCCTGCACCGCAGGCTTGGCGCTGCATCCTGATTCCAGGTTAAAGTCGCCCCGGGTTACAGTTGCCGGGGGGCGCCGTCCGCCGATCCGTCCCGGGTCGTCGGTCCCCGGCCACCCCTTCTCTTAAGGATGCGGTCGATGCGTGGCGCGCTCGGCGGTCCCCGCGTGCTCTTGAGACGCCTCCGCGAAGTCATGGCGGAGCCGGTCAGCGCGCAGGATCGCCTGGATAAGATCGTGGTGCTGATCGCTGCCAATATGGTGGCGGAAGTCTGCTCGGTCTATGTGCTGCGCGTCGACTCCACCCTGGAGCTCTATGCCACCGAAGGCCTGAACCGCGACGCTGTGCATCTCACCGTGATGCGCACCGACGAAGGCCTGGTGGGCCACGTCGCCCGCGAAGCCGAATCGTTGGCGCTGTCCGACGCCCAGAACCATCCGGAATTCTCCTACCGGCCGGAAACGGGCGAGGAGATCTACAACTCCTTCCTCGGCGTGCCGATCCTGCGCGGCGGCAATACGCTCGGCGTGCTGGTGGTGCAGAACCGCGCCCGGCGCACCTATACCGACGAAGAGATCGAGGCGCTCCAGACCACCGCCATGGTGCTGGCGGAGATGATCGCCTCGGGCGAACTGACCGCTTTGGCCAAGCCCGGCGCCGAGCCGGCGGTGCGCCGGCCGCTGCACCTCACCGGCACGCCTTTGGCCGATGGGCTGGGCCTGGGCCATGTGGTGCTGCACGAGCCGCGCATCGTCATCACCAATGTGATCGCGGACGATCCGACCAAGGAAACCGCGCGGCTCGACGGCGCCATCGGCAAGCTGCGCGCCTCCATCGATCTGCTGCTGGAGGATGACGGCCTGTCCAAGGCCGGCGAGCATCGCGAGATCCTCGAAGCCTATCGCATGTTCGCCCATGACCGCGGCTGGATGCACCGGATGCGCGAGGCGGTGCTGTCCGGCCTCACCGCCGAGGGCGCGGTGGAGCGGGTGCAGTCCGACACCCGCGCCCGCATCATGCGCGCCTCCGACCCGTATCTGCGCGAGCGCCTGCACGATCTGGACGATCTGGCCAACCGGCTGCTGCGCGAACTCACCGGCCGCACCCGCGCCTCCGAGCGCTCGGACCTGCCGGAAAACGCCATTCTGGTCGCCCGCAACATGAGCCCGGCGGCGCTGCTGGACTATGACCGCACCCGCATTCGCGGCCTGGTGCTGGAAGAGGGCGGCACCACCAGCCATGTGACCATCGTCGCCCGCGCCTTGGGCATCGCCGCCGTGGGCCAGGTGGAGAATGCGTCCGGGCTGGCGGAAACCGGCGATCCGGTGATCGTGGACGGGCAGGCCGGCGAGGTGCATCTGCGCCCGCCCGGCGACGTCGAAGAAGCCTATGCCGAGAAGGTGCGCTTCCGCGCCAAGCGGCAGGCGCGCTATGCGGCGCTGCGCGATATCCCGTGCGTCACCAAGGATGGGGTCGCCATCGACCTCAATCTGAATGCCGGCCTGCTGGTGGACCTGCCGCATATTGCCGAGACCGGCGCTGCGGGCATCGGCCTGTTCCGCACCGAATTGCAGTTCATGGTGGCCTCCACCTTCCCGCGCATTTCCGAGCAGCTGACCCTCTACCGGGCGGTGCTGGATGCGGCGGGCGAGCGCCCCGTCACCTTCCGCACCCTGGATATCGGCGGCGACAAGGTGCTGCCTTACATGCGCACGGTGGAGGAAGAGAACCCCGCCTTGGGCTGGCGCGCCATTCGCCTGGGCATCGACCGTCCCGGCCTGCTGCGCAGCCAGATCCGCGCCTTGCTGCGGGCCGGCGCGGGGCGCGAACTGCGCATGATGTTTCCCATGGTGGCGGACGTGGGCGAGTTCGATCAGGCGAAAGCCATCCTCGAGCGCGAACTGACCCACCTGCGCAAGCATGGTCACGCGCTGCCGGACAAGGTTTTCGTGGGCGCCATGGTGGAAGTGCCCTCGCTGCTGTTCCAGCTCGATGAGATGCTGTCGCGGGCGGACTTCCTGTCGGTGGGCTCCAACGATCTGGTGCAGTTCCTGTTCGCCGCCGACCGCTCCAACGTGCGGGTGGCCGACCGCTTCGATCCGCTGTCGCCGGCGGCCTTGCGGGCCTTCCGCATGGTGGCGGAGGCCGGCGAGCGCCATGGCAAGCCGGTGACGCTGTGCGGCGAACTGGCGTCGCGGCCGCTGGAGGCGGTGGCCTTGGCGGCGCTGGGCTATCGCTCGCTGTCGCTGTCGCCCGCATCGGTGGGGCCGGTGAAGTCGGTGGTGCTGGAACTGGACGTGGGCGCCGCCCGCGCCGTGCTCCAGCCGCTGCTGGACCAGACCGCCGGCGGGGTGGACGTGCGCGCGCGGCTGATGGAATTTGCCGAGAAGAGCGGCCTGCCGCTATAGCGGGACCTGCGGCGCGGCTGCGGGCGACTTCGCCGCCGCGCCTTCGCGCCGGCCTCACCTCAATCCTGCTGGGTATCGTCCACTGACCATCCTGTCTTCCGCCTTCGGGTTCCTCTCTCTTTCCGCTCTGCCGCTGCTGCGCCGCGCAGGTGCGGCATGAGCATCGACCTGCCCACCGCCAAGCTCGACCAGGTGGTGGCCCGCCACGCCGAGGTGGAGGCGATGCTGGCCGCCGGCGCCGAGGGCGAGGAATATGTCCGCCTCGGGCGCGAATTCTCCGATCTGTCGCCGGTGGTGGAGCAGGTGCGGGCGCTGCGTGCCGCGGAAAAGGATCTGGCCGACGCCCGCGAGATGCTGGCGGACCCGGAAATGCGCGACCTCGCCCAGAGCGAGGTGGAGCGGCTGGAAGCCCAGCTGGACGCCCTCGCCAAGGAGGTGCGCATCGCCCTGCTGCCCAAGGACGCCATGGACGAGCGCGGCGTCATTTTGGAAGTGCGCGCCGGCACCGGCGGCGACGAGGCGGCGCTGTTCGCCGGCGATCTGTTCCGCATGTATTCCCGCTACGCCGCCGAAAAGGGCTGGAGCGTGGAGGTGCTCTCGGAAAGCGAGGGCTCCATGGGCGGCTACAAGGAAGTCATCGCCGCCGTGCACGGGCGCGGCGCCTATGCGCGGCTGAAGTTCGAATCCGGCGTGCATCGGGTGCAGCGGGTGCCCGACACCGAGGCCTCCGGCCGCATCCACACCTCCGCCGCCACCGTGGCGGTGCTGCCCGAGGCGGAAGAGGTGGACGTGGACATCAATGAGAGCGACCTGCGCATCGATGTCTATCGCGCCCAGGGCGCGGGCGGTCAGCATGTGAACAAGACCGAGAGCGCGGTGCGCATCACCCATCTGCCCACGGGCATCGTGGTGGCGGTGCAGGACGAGCGCTCGCAGCATCGCAACAAGGCCCGCGCCATGGCCCTGCTGCGCTCGCGCATGCTGGACGAGGAGCGCCAGCGCCAGGATAGCGCCCGCTCCGCCGACCGGCGCGGGCAGGTGGGCTCGGGCGACCGCTCAGAACGCATCCGCACCTATAATTTTCCGCAAGGCCGCCTCACCGACCACCGCATCAACCTCACCCTCTACAAATTGGAGGAGGTGATCACCGGCCAGGCCCTGGACGAGGTGCTGGACGCGCTGATCACCGAGCATCAGGCCGGCCTGATGGCCGCCTCGGAGCGGGACTGAGCCATGGCGCCGTGGGCGCCGGGCACGGTAGGCGCCCTGCGCCGGGAGGCCGCCGCGCGGCTGGCTGAGGCGGGCATCGACAGCCCCGATCTCGACGCCGGCCTGCTGCTGGCCCATGCGCTGGGGCTATCTCCTGCCGCCGTGCGCGTCGCCGGGCCCGATCCGGTGAGCCCGGCGGGAGCGACGGCTTTCGTGCGGCTGCTGGCGCAGCGCCTCGCCGGTGTGCCGGTGGCGCGCATTCTGGGCGAGAAAGAATTCTGGAGCCTGCCCTTCACCCTTTCCCCCGAGACGCTGGTGCCGCGCCCGGACACCGAGACCGTGGTGGAAGCGGCGCTCGATGCCCTCAAGGGGCGGGAGGGGCCGCTGCGGGTGCTGGATCTCGGCACCGGATCGGGAGCGATTCTCGCGGCGATTCTGGTGGAGCGGCCCGCGGCCTGGGGTCTGGGCATCGATCAATCCCCTGGCGCGGCGGCGGTCGCCCGCGACAATCTGGCGCGCGCGGGTTTGCGCGGACGCAGCGCCGTGCTGGTGGGCGACTGGTCGGCGGCGGTCGGCGGCACCTTCGATCTGGTGGTCTCCAACCCGCCTTACATCCCCTCCGGCGACATTCCTGGGCTTGACCGTGACGTGCGCGAGAACGACCCCATGGCGGCGCTGGACGGCGGCGCCGACGGGCTTGTGGCCTATCGGGCCATAATCCAGGAGGCGCCACGGCTTCTGGCGCCCGGCGGCGTGCTGGTGCTGGAACTGGGCATCGGCCAGGAGCCGGAGGTGGCGGCGCTGCTGCGCGCCGCCGGCCTGCCGCCGCTCGGCCCGGCGCGGCGTGACCTTGGCGGCATTCCGCGAGCGCTGGCGGCGGCGCGCCCCTGAGCGGGTGGGCCGATGGCTGGGCACGCGCGTGCGACCGCTGATGTATTGCGGTGCGGCGCGGCCCGAAAAAATCGCTTGGAAGGCAAGGTCGAACTGGCTAGTGTCCTGACAGGTATCGAACCGATGCAGCGGCCTGAGAGGCTGGTGCGAGCTTCCGAAATCTGGACAGGATCTCTCGGACGCTGCGGAAGGCGTAAGCCGGCGACGCGCGAATGTCGTGTCGCGGCATGTCTCCTCGGAACGATCAATGACGCCAGGTCCTCGCGTTCGGGACGCATCCGTAACGATGAGGTTTGTCGTAGCTTGCCGCGCGGGGACGCGCGGAGCGGGGCTCATGGTCACACAGATCCTGAATTCGTCATGTCCGGACCGAGCGTGACATCCGTTGGGCACAGCTCTCGGGAGAGAGCAATTTTGACTTCATCGGGCTTTCGAAAGCCGGCCGTAGCGGACGCTGTTCCAGCGCCCGGAAACGCGGTTCGGACGCAGGCGGCGGCGGAACAGCCGAGCGAGTAGAGATCGATTCACATGAGAAATGGTCAGCAGAAGCGCATGCGCGGCCGGAATAACAACCGCCGCGGCTCCAACCCGATGACCCGGGTCTATGAGTCCAACGGTCCGGATGTGAAGGTCCGCGGTACGGCGCACCACATTGCCGAAAAATACCAGCAGCTTGCGCGGGATGCCCATTCCTCCGGCGATTACGTCGCCGCTGAAAACTATTACCAGCACGCTGAGCACTATCAGCGCCTGATCGCCGCTCTCCAGGGCCAGATGGCCACTCAGCCCGGCTTCGGCCGCGAGGATGAGATGGAAGACGACGAGATGGAGGACGGCGGCTTCGACAACGCCCAGCCCAACTATCAGCCCCGCGAACAGAACTACCAGCCGCGCGAGCAGAATTACCAGCAGCGCGACAACCAGGGCCAGCGCGACAACCAGCAGCGCCAGCCCCGCGACAACCGCCAGAACAACAACAATCAGCCGCGCCGGCCTCGCGACGACGAAGGCGGCGAGGGCAATTACCAGCCGCGTGAATATCGCGGCCAGCGCAACCGCGACGACGACCAGCAGGGCAATTACCAGCAGCGCCCGCCGCGCGAGCAGCGGCCCCCCCGCGAGGAGGGCGCCGAGGGCAATTACGCCCCCCGTCCCCCGCGCCCGCCGCGCGAGGACGGCGAAGGCTACGTGCCCCGCGCCCAGCGTCCGCCCCGCGAAGAGGGCGAGGGCTATGCGGCCCGTGCGCCGCGTCCCCCGCGCGAGGAAGCCGAAGGCGGCACCTATGCGCCGCGCCCGCCCCGCGCCCCGCGCGGCGAGGGGGAAGGCGGCTATGCCGCCCGCGCGCCCCGTGCCCCCCGCGAGGACGGCGAGGCTTATACCCCCCGTCCCCCCCGCGAGCCGCGCGCTCCGCGCCAAGTCGAGACCGA
>CALRNP020000252.1:0-7970 GCA_943369575.1 Azorhizobium sp. AG788
GGGAGGTAAGGGGCGGGCTCGATGGGAATGCGACAAGTTTATAATTATTACAAATCTAGTATTTGCTTGTTTGGTGCGTCTCAAATGTGGCGGTTCCAAGGACTTTTTTTGTTGCTGCGAGTTACAATCTGGAAATAGAACGCAAAGCATAGAACTCAACATATTGCCTGTGCTCGGTTCCGAGCGCGCAATTTCAGAAGGATGGCGCCTGTGCCCCCGGTTGCATCTGCGGAAGGTATCCACTCCTCAAGTCAGCCCGAAGGAATTCGTGCGGCGCTCATGGGCTCGCTGCATCTAACGGTGGGGGTTGCCTCTGCCATGGTGGCCGGCCCTGCGCTGGCCCAGCAGGCGAGCACCGCCGGTGCGGAGCTGGATCTGCCCACCGTGCAGGTGCAGAGCGACACCGGCGGCTTCACCGCCGAGACCACCGGAGTAACCCGGCTGCCGGTGCCGATCTTCAACATGGCGCAGCAGGTCAATGTGGTCACCCAGGAGGTGATCCGCCAGCAGAACGACACCACGCTGGAACAGGCCTTGCGCAATGTCTCCGGCATCACCTTCAGTGCCGGCGAGGGCGGACAGCAGGGCGACAACCCGATCATCCGCGGCTTCTCCGCCCGCGGCGACATCTATCGCGACGGCATCCGTGATCCGGGCTGGTACACCCGCGACATGTTCAATATCGACTCGGTGGACGTGTTCCTCGGGCCGTCTTCGTTCGCCTTCGGCCGCGGCTCCACCGGCGGCGTGATCAACCTGGTCTCGAAGCTGCCGAAGAACGCCACCTTCGTGAATGCCGACGTGACCGGCTACACCAGTCAGGGCTGGCGCACCACGGTG
This sequence comes from Azorhizobium sp. AG788, assembly GCA_943369575.1. Taxonomy (GTDB): domain Bacteria; phylum Pseudomonadota; class Alphaproteobacteria; order Rhizobiales; family Xanthobacteraceae; genus Azorhizobium. The sequence goes on from CALRNP020000252.1 coordinate 841, forward strand.
GATGCGAATGGCAAGTATAACGACAGCGTCTATGCGCGGATCAATTTGATGGCGCAGGACGTGGACGTGGCCGACCGCGACAACGCCAATGCCACCCGCTGGGGTGTCGCCCCGTCGGTGACGGTGAAGCTCAGTGACCGGACGCAGATGACCGCGTCCTATTATTACCAGCATGAAGAATCCGTGCCGGATTACGGCGTGCCCTACCTGCCGGCGCCCACGCAGAGCACCTCGGCGGCCAATTTCGGCCAGAAGGTCGGTGGCTATTACGGCAATGGCGCCGCCACCTCCCCCGTGCCTGTGGCGCGCAATACCTGGTATGGCGTCACCAACGGCCCCTATGCGGACCATGTGACCACCAACACCAACATGGCCACGCTCCAGTTCGAGCATGAGCTGAACGACTATGTGACGCTGACCAACGGCACCCGCTACACCGCCAATGACCGCCTGGCGCGCGTCACGGCTCCGCGTGCCCTGGGCACCAGCTCTAATGTCTCGTTCGCTTCGCCCTTGCCCAGCAGCCAGGTGGGCTACCCGGTCAATTCCATGACCATCGGCATGCAGCGCTTCCAGACGGAAACGGACAGCACCCAATTCACGAACATCACCGACATGGTGGCGAAGTTCAAATGGGGTGAGTTTGAGCACACACTCAATGCCGGCGTGGAGATCACCCGCGAGACCCGCTATCAGCAGCGCTTCAACCTGTGCAGCCAGACGGTCGCCGCCTGCCGTGTCTCGCTTGCGGCGCCCAACGATTTCTCGGCTACATACGGCATCGGCGGCTACACCAACTACCTGCCGACCAGCACCAACAATACCGACATGACCGACGTGGCCCTGTATGCGGCCGACCAGATCAAGATCAATAAATACTGGCAGATCATGGGCGGATTCCGCTGGGATAATGCCTCGACCGACTACAACAACTTCGCCGTGGCGACGAGCGGCACCACCGTCACCAACACCACCACCACGCTGCAAAACAGCGAGAGCATGTTCAACTACAAGCTCGGGGTGATCTTCAGCCCGATCGAGACGGTGAACATCTACGCGACCTACGGCACGTCCTCGAACCCTTCGTCGGAATATGGCGTGCTTGATACCGGCACCGTCAGCCTGGCGCCGGAGAAGAACACGACGGCGGAAGCCGGCGTGAAGGCGATGGTGCTCGATGGCAAGGTGACGCTGACCGCGGCGCTGTTCCGCACCATGAAGACCAATACCCGCCTCGCCACCGACCCGGCGGCGGGTCTGCCGCCCACCATCCTGGGCGGCGAGCAGCGGGTGCAGGGCTATTCGCTCGGGGCCGGCGGGGCGATCACCAAGGACTGGAACATCACCGCCAGCTTCACCCATATGGACACCGAGATCCTGAGCGTCGGACCGGGCGTGACGCTTGCCACTTTGGCGACCGTGGGCAACGAACTGCCGAACGCCCCCCCGAACTCCTTCTCGTTCTGGACCTCCTACAACTTCACCCCGCAGTTCCTGGTGGGTGCCGGCGCGACCTATAATGACGACACCTTCGCCAACACGGCCAACACCCTTTATGTGCCGTCCTACTGGTCGTTCGACGCCATGGCGAGCTACCAGATCAACAAGAACTTCCAGGTGCAGCTCAACGTCTACAACCTGACCAACGAGCTGTATTACGCGCAGTACTATGGCGGCCAGGCGGTTCCCGCCGCTGGGCGCTATGCCACGCTGACCGCGCGCACCACCTTCTGAGCCTTGCCTAACCCGCCCGCCGCGCCTTTCGGTGCGGCGGGTTTCGTGGCCGCCGCCGGATCCCGGCGCGCCGTCCCCGGTCCGGGGCCGCGCCGGGGTCCGGCGGCGCGGAGTTTGACCTGACATGATGATCCGTATCCCCCAGGTGCTCAGCGCCGAGCAGGTGGCCCGCTGCCGTGCGGTGATGGACCAGGCCGGCTGGATCGACGGCCGCGCCACGGCCGGGGCCCAGAGTGCGGCCGTGAAGAACAATCTCCAGCTTCTCGATGCCAGCCCCGAGGCCCGCGAACTGGGCGACATGGTGCGCGCGGCGCTGGAGCGCTCGGTGCTGTTCATGTCGGCGGCGCTGCCCAACCACATTCTACCGCCCATGTTCAACCGCTATGAGGCGGGCATGACGTTCGGCTCGCATGTGGACAATGCCATCCGCACCATCCGGGCCAGCGGCCAGCGCATGCGCACCGACATTTCCACCACGCTGTTCCTCTCCGACCCTTCGGAATATGACGGCGGCGAACTGGTGGTGGAGGACACCTACGGCGCCCACAAGGTGAAGCTGCCGGCCGGGGACGCCATCGTCTATCCCGCCACCTCGCTGCATCATGTGACGCCGGTGACCCGCGGCACCCGGATCGCGTCCTTCTTCTGGACCCAGAGCCTGGTGCGCGATGCCGGCCAGCGCAGCCTGTTGTTCGACATGGACATGGCGATCATGCGCCTGAACCAGGATCACCCCGGCCATCTGTCGGCAGTGCAACTCACCGGCGTCTATCACAACCTTCTGCGCCAATGGGCCGAGATCTGAGTCCGTGGGATCCAGCTGGCCCATACGGCAGTTGCGTCCGGGAGAGGCGGCAGCTTAGGTAGTCCGCGTCATGGCGCGGGGAAACCGATGAAAAGCAAGTCGCAGCGCGGCGTTCTGCGCCAGGAGCACGGCGAACAGCACCGCGTGACCTATGCGGAGTTGTTCTTCGATCTGGTCTTTGTCTTCGCCGTCACCCAATTATCCCATGCCCTGCTGAACCACCTCAGCGCCCGCGGCGCGCTGGAGGCGCTGGTGCTGTTCATGGCGGTGTGGTGGGCCTGGATGGACACCGCGTGGGTGACCAACTGGATCAACCCCAACCGCGCCCCGGCCCGGCTCATGATGCTGGCGCTGATGCTGGTGGGGCTGGTGATCTCGGCCAGCCTGCCCACCGCCTTCGGAGATGGCGCGGTGGCGTTCGCGGTGGCCTATGCCGTGTTCCAGTGCGGACGCTCGGCCTTCGTCGCAGTGGTGCTGCGCGGGGAGGATCGTGCCCTCCAACGCAATTTCTACCGCATCCTGGCCTGGAATATCTTGACCGGGGCCGTGTGGATCGGCGGCGCGCTGGCGGGCGACGGCTCCCGCCTCGGCCTGTGGTTGCTGGCCATTGCCCTGGACAATTTCGCCCCACTCATCGGCTTCTGGACCCCGTTCCTCGGACGCTCGTCGACGCGGGATTGGGACGTGGAAGGCGGGCATATGGCCGAGCGGTGCGGGCTGTTCCTGATCATCGCCTTGGGCGAATCCATCCTGGTCACCGGCAGCACCTTTGCCGAAATGCCGTGGCAATGGGACAATGTGGCGGCGTTCGTTGTGGCCTTCCTGGGCAGCGTCGCCATGTGGTGGATCTATTTCGACACCGGGGTTGAGCGCGGCTCGGAGCGCATCGTCAAGTCCAGGGATCCGGGAAAGCTGGCGCGCTTCACCTACACCTATGTGCATCAGATCATCGTCATCGGCGTGATCGTCTGCGCAGTGGCGGATGAACTGGTGCTCGCCCATCCGGGCGAGCCGGTGCACCTGTCGTCCGGCCTCGTCGTCATCGGCGGGCCGATGCTCTACGTGCTGGGCAACGGCATCTTCAAGCGCCCGCTGCTGAACCATTTCCCGCTGTCGCACCTCATGGGCCTGGTGCTGCTGGTACTGGCCAGCATGATCGCGCCGTTCGTTTCCGTGCTGGCGTTGGCCGGGACGACGACCTCCATCCTGATCGTAGTGGCGATCTGGGAAACCATTGCATTGCAGCATCTGCGGCGCGGCATCGATAGCACTGTGGAACCGATCAAGACTGATTGATTTCGCCGTCGGCGGGGCGCATAAAGCCTGCGATCAAATCGATTGAAAATCGACGCGCCAAGCGCCGCTGCAGGGAGAATTCCGATGGTTGGACAAGGGGATCAGCCGGAAAAGCATGGTCGCAAGCTGCGCTCCCAGCTCTGGTTCGACAACCCTGACAATCCCGGCATGACGGCGCTCTATCTGGAGCGCTATCTGAATTTCGGCCTGACCCGCGCCGAACTGCAATCCGGCAAGCCGATCATCGGCATCGCCCAGACCGGCTCCGACCTCTCCCCGTGCAATCGCCACCATTTGGATCTGGCCAAGCGGGTGCGCGAGGGCATCAATGCCGCCGGCGGCGTGGCGTTCGAATTTCCGGTCCACCCGATCCAGGAAACCGGCAAGCGGCCCACCGCGGCGCTGGACCGGAACCTGGCCTATCTCGGGCTGGTGGAGATTCTCTATGGCTACCCGCTGGACGGCGTGGTGCTGACCACCGGCTGCGACAAGACCACGCCGGCTTGCATCATGGCGGCGGCGACCGTGAACATTCCCGCCATCGTCCTGTCCGGCGGCCCGATGCTGAACGGCTGGTGGAAGGGCGAGCGCACCGGCTCCGGCACCGTGGTGTGGAAGGCCCGCGCCCAGCATGCGGCCGGCGAGATGGACTACGACACCTTCATGGACGTTGTGGCCTCATCCGCCCCCTCGGTGGGCCATTGCAACACCATGGGCACCGCCTCCACCATGAACGGTCTTGCCGAGGCGCTGGGCATGTCGCTGCCTGGCTGCTCCGCCATTCCCGCGCCCTATCGCGAGCGCGGCCAGATCGCCTATGAGACCGGCCTGCGGGCGGTGGAACTGGTGTGGGAGGATCTCAAGCCCTCCGACATTCTCACCCGCGAAGCGTTCGAGAATGCCATCCGCGTCAATTCCGCCATCGGCGGCTCCACCAATGCGCCCATCCATCTCAATGCCATCGCCCGTCACGTGGGCGTGCCGCTGACCGTGGACGACTGGCAGCAGGTGGGCCTCGACATTCCGCTCTTGGTGAACATGCAGCCGGCGGGCGCCTATCTGGGTGAGGAATTCCATCGCGCCGGCGGCATTCCGGCGGTGGTGGCCGAACTGATCGACGCCGGCAAGATCCATGAGGGCGCACTCACCGTAAACGGGCGCAGCATCGGCGAGAATTGCCGCGGCAAGACGAGCTGGGATCGCGATGTCATCCGCCCGTATGGCGAGCCGCTGAAGGAAGCCGCCGGCTTCCTGGTGCTGCGTGGAAACCTGTTCGACAACGCGCTGATGAAGACCAGCGTGATCTCGCAGGAATTCCATGACCGCTTCCTGTCGAACCCCGACGATCCCAGTGCCTTCGAGGGCTGGGCCATGGTGTTCGAAGGGCCGGAAGACTATCACCACCGCATCGAGGATCCCTCTCTGGGCATCGACGAGCACACCTTGCTGTTCATCCGCGGCACTGGCCCGCTGGGCTATCCCGGCGGCGCCGAGGTGGTGAACATGCAGCCGCCGGCGGCGCTGCTGAAGAGGGGCATCAATGCGCTGCCCTGCATCGGCGATGGCCGCCAGTCCGGCACCTCCGGCTCGCCCTCCATTCTCAATGCCTCGCCGGAAGCGGCGGCGGGCGGAGGGCTCTCCATCCTCAAGACCGGCGACCGGGTGCGGATCGACCTGCTGAAGGGCACGGCCGACATCCTGATTTCCCATGAGGAGATCAACCAGCGCCGCGCTGACCTGCAGGCCCATGGTGGCTTCCCCATCGCTAAGAGCCAGACCCCCTGGCAGGAAATTCAGCGCTCGATGGTGGAGCAGTTCGATGAGGGCATGGTTCTCAAGCCGGCCGTGAAGTATCAGCGGGTGGCGCAGACGATGGGCGTCCCGCGCGATAATCACTAGGTTGCATCATGACCAGCCATGCCGGTGCCCGGGTTCCTTTCCTCGGCACGCCCGTGGAGGGTGGTCCCGCGCCGCGCCCGGCGCGCACCGTCCTTGAAGGGCGCCTGATCGACGTGCGCCCGTTCGACGTGGAACTCCACGCCAACGAGGTGTTCGCGCGCTCTCATGGCAGTCCCGAACTGGAGGCGCTGTGGGACTATCTACCAGTGCCGCCCTTCGCCGATGCCGAGGCTTTTGCCCGGCATTATGGCGAGGCGGTGCAGAAGGTGGATCCGCTGCTGTTCGCTTTGGTGGACAAGGCCAGCGGCCGGCCGGTGGGCCATGCCGCTTACATGCGCATCGATCCCGGCCATCGGACCATTGAGGTGGGCAACATCCTATTCACCCCGGCCTTGCAGCGCTCTGTCGCCGCGACGGAGGCCATGTATCTCATGGCCCGCCATGTGTTCGAGGATCTCGGCTACCGGCGCTATGAGTGGAAGTGCAACGCCCTCAACGGGCCCTCGCGCCGGGCCGCGGAGCGGCTGGGCTTCACCTTCGAGGGCATCTTCCGCCAGCACATGATCGTCAAGGGCCACAATCGCGACACCGCCTGGTTCTCGCTGCTGGACAGCGAATGGCCCAAGGCCAAGGCGGCGTTCGAGGCGTGGCTGGCGCCGGAGAATTTCAACGAGGACGGCACGCAGAAGCGCCGCCTGGAACAAATCCGCAATTCTTAAAGAGGAAAACGCCATGACCGGACGTTTGGAGGGCAAGACCGCGCTGGTGACCGCGGCAGGGCAGGGCATCGGCCGTGCCATCGCCGAAGCCTATGTGCGCGAGGGCGCCAAGGTGATCGCCACCGATCTGGATGTGGGCAAACTCGCCGGCCTGGACGGCGCTGAACTGCGGGCGCTGGACGTACGCAGCACCGATGCCGTGAACGCGCTGGCCAAGGAGATCGGCCCCGTCCACGTGCTCTCCAACAATGCCGGCTATGTCCACCAGGGCACCATCTTCGAGACCTCGCAGTCGGACTGGGACTTCTCGTTCGATCTGAACGTCACCTCGATCCACCGCACCATCTCGGCCTTCCTGCCGGGCATGCTGGAACTGGGCGGCGGCTCCATCGTCAACATCGCCTCGGCGGCGTCCTCCATCCGCGGCGTGCCAAACCGCTATGTGTACGGCACCACCAAGGCGGCGATCATCGGCCTCACCAAGGCGGTGGCGGCCGACTTCATCCTGAAGGGCGTGCGGGCCAACGCCATCTGCCCCGGCACCATCCAGTCGCCCAGCCTCAACGAGCGCATCGCCGCCGTCGCCGCCGAGACCGGCAAGAGCCTGGATCAGGTGCGGTCCGAGTTTGTCGGCCGCCAGCCCATGGGCCGGCTCGGCAAGCCGGAGGAGATCGCGG
>CALRNP020000253.1:0-7946 GCA_943369575.1 Azorhizobium sp. AG788
CGGCTCGCGCCCGCCCAGGCAGCGCTTGGCACTCCCGCATCGAGAGTGCCAATTTTTTCCCACCCGCCCCTTGTGACCACGCTTGCGGACCCTTAGATGGCAGGTGGGGCTTGGATGTCGCACGTCTGTAGGACGGCGATCTTCCGTGCTCCGACACCATGGACTGGTGCTCAATCAAGCAAAAATGGAGGTTCCCGATGGGTTTCCGCCCTCTGCACGACCGCGTGGTCGTGAAGCGCATCGAAGCTGAGCAGAAGACTGCCGGCGGCATCATCATCCCCGACACCGTCAAGGAAAAGCCGCAGGAAGGCGAAGTCGTCGCCGTCGGCCCCGGTGTGCGGAACGAAAAGGGCGACCTGGTCGCGCTGGACGTGAAGGCTGGCGATCGCGTGCTGTTCGGCAAGTGGTCCGGCACCGAAGTCAAGGTGGACGGCCAGGACCTGCTCATCATGAAAGAGAGCGACATCCTCGGCGTCGTCGAAGGCGTTTCCGCCGCCAAAAAGGCCGCGTGATCGCGCGCCCTGCGCTCCATTCGTGAACATCGAAATAACTGAAGGAAGAGCCAAATGGCTGCCAAGGAAGTTAAATTTGCCGGCGATGCGCGTGAGAAGATGCTCCGCGGCGTCGACATTCTCGCCAATGCCGTAAAGGTCACTCTCGGCCCCAAGGGCCGCAACGTGGTGATCGAAAAGAGCTTCGGCGCTCCCCGCATTACCAAGGACGGCGTCACCGTCGCCAAGGAAATCGAGCTGGAAGACAAGTTCGAGAACCTCGGCGCCCAGCTGGTGCGTGAAGTCGCTTCGAAGACCAACGATCTGGCCGGCGATGGCACCACCACCGCCACCGTGCTCGCCCAGGCCATCGTCAAGGAAGGCTCCAAGGCGGTTGCCGCCGGCATGAACCCGATGGACCTGAAGCGCGGCATCGACCTCGCCGTGGACGCCATCATCAAGGACCTGGCCGCCAAGTCCAAGAAGGTGACCTCGAACGCCGAGATCGCCCAGGTCGGCACCATCTCCGCCAATGGCGACGCCGAAATCGGCAAGTTCCTGGCGGAAGCCATGGAGCGGGTCGGCAACGAGGGTGTCATCACCGTCGAGGAAGCCAAGACCGCCGAGACCGAGCTCGAAGTGGTCGAAGGCATGCAGTTCGACCGCGGCTACCTGTCGCCTTACTTCGTCACCAACGCCGAGAAGATGCGCGTTGAGTTCGAAGACCCCTACATCCTCATCCACGAGAAGAAGCTCTCGAACCTGCAGGAACTGCTGCCGGTGCTCGAAGCGGTCGTCCAGTCGGGCAAGCCCCTGGTGATCGTGGCTGAAGACGTGGAAGGCGAGGCTCTGGCCACCCTGGTGGTCAACAAGCTGCGCGGCGGCCTCAAGGTCGCAGCCGTCAAGGCTCCCGGCTTCGGTGATCGCCGCAAGGCGATGCTGCAGGATATCGCCATCCTGACCGGCGGCCAGGCCATCTCGGAAGACCTCGGCATCAAGCTCGAGAACGTGGACCTGTCCATGCTCGGCCGCGCCAAGAAGGTGATCATCGAGAAGGAAAACACCACCATCGTCGACGGTTCGGGCGAAAAGGCCGACATCGAGGCGCGGGTGGCGCAGATCAAGGCGCAGATCGAGGAGACCACCTCGGACTACGACCGCGAGAAGCTCCAGGAGCGTCTGGCCAAGCTGGCCGGCGGCGTCGCGGTGCTCCGCGTCGGTGGCTCCACCGAGATCGAAGTCAAGGAAAAGAAGGATCGCGTCGATGACGCCCTCCATGCCACCCGCGCTGCGGTGGAAGAAGGCATCGTCCCCGGCGGCGGCGTGGCTCTGCTGCGTTCGATCCAGGCGCTTGTCGGCCTGAAGACCGACAATCCCGACCAGAAGACCGGCATCGAGATCATCCGTCGCGCCATCCAGACCCCGGCCCGCCAGATCATTGCCAATGCTGGCGATGACGGCTCCGTGGTGGTCGGCAAGATCCTCGAGTCCAACGTCTACAACTTCGGCTACAACGCCCAGACCGGCGAATATGTCGACATGGTTGCCTCGGGCATCATCGACCCCACCAAGGTCGTGCGCACGGCGCTCCAGGACGCGGCCTCCGTGGCCGGCCTCATGATCACCACCGAAGCTCTGATCGCCGAACTGCCCAAGAAGGCCGGTTCTGCGCCCCAGATGCCCGGCGGCGGCATGGACTACTGATCCAAGGCAGAAGCTTGGCCTTCGGGCCGGTTTTGGAAAGGGCGTCGCGCAAGCGGCGCCCTTTCTTTTTGCGCCGCCACGGGAGCGCTTGCCAGCAGGCGCGGCACGGGGCATGGAGGTCCGCGCCCGGGCGTCATACCGCTGTCACGCGGCAGGATTATCGGGCGGCATGAAATTCATTGATTCTTTCCACATTCTGCCCTTCCTGGATACCGTCATTAGCTACGCGGCCGCATTCGTGTTCGGCGCGCTGATCGGGGCGGAGCGGCAATATCGCCAGCGCACCGCCGGCCTGCGCACCAACGTCCTGGTGGCGGTGGGCGCGGCGGGCTTCGTCGATCTCGCCCAGGGCCTCGCCGGGGATGCAGAGGCGGTGCGGGTGATCTCCTACGTGGTCTCCGGCATCGGCTTCCTCGGTGCCGGCGTCATCATGAAGGAGGGACTGAACGTCCGCGGCCTCAACACCGCCGCGACGCTGTGGTGTTCGGCCGCCGTGGGCGCGTGCGCGGGCGTGGACCGGCTGGCGGAAGCCGCCTTGCTTACCTTCTTCATTATCGCCGGCAACACCCTGCTGCGGCCGCTGGTCAATGCCATCAACCGCATCCCGATCCAGGCGGAGAGTGTGGAGGCGACCTATGCGGTCAGCCTCACCACCGCCGTCGGTCATGCGGGCGTGATGCGCGACCTGCTGGAAGACCAACTGGAGGTGGCAAGCTATCCCATCGCCGAAATCGAGGTGGTGGAACGGGGTGAGGAGCAGGTGGAGATCATCGCCACCCTCACCAGCACCGAGGTAGAGGGCGCGGATCTCGACGCGGTGGTGGAGCACCTGCAAGCCCATGCAGACGTGGACCACGCCACCTGGAGCGCCAACACCCAGTCCTGAGCGGGCGCCCCCTCTAACGGGGGGCTATCGAGTAGCGAGCAGCCAGTGTTGCCCGCCCTCGGCCGAACAGCCCGGCAGGGCCCCAACAATGGTCAAAGATGGGAGTGTGGTGAGCCCGTCGGGATTCGAACCCGAGACCCCATGATTAAAAGTCACGTGCTCTACCGGCTGAGCTACGGGCTCACTGGGGTGCGTGGTAGGCTGCACCGGGCGCAGGGTCAAGATGTCCCGTGCATCAGTCTGTGTGTAGAGACCGCTTCTCCCGTCCCAGGTCATGCCCCCCGGGAACGAGGCACGGGCCTCCGCCGGGGTCGGCGGAGGCCGGTTCGAACACTGGATCAGCCGCCCATGGCCTTTTCCGCCGCTTCCATGGCCTTCGCCTTAGGGTTGGCGACGCAATAAGCCTTCATCTTGGCATCCATGTCCGCGGCCATCTTGTCCGTGGCAGCGTCGCCGGTTTTGGGGGTCGGGCCGGCGGAGGCCGCAAGCTTCAAATAATCGGCGCAGGTCATGGAGGGATCGCTCATCTGCGCCATGGCTGGGGTCATGCCGATCGCGAGAGTGAAAGCGAGCAGTGATGCGATGCGCATAAGTTGTTTTCCTTATTATATTAGTTTGCTGACCGGCTCTATAGGGGGATGGCGAGAGCGACAAGAGCGGAAAATTGGTCATACGCCATGATATTTTTGGGGTTATTTTACGAGAGCCAGCCGCGCCGCGCATCGACTGCCATTGCAGCGCGCCCTATCCGGACCTCCCCTCTCGGCTTTGCCCCGCTGCGATGCTAGGCATGGGGCGCACGCTCACATCGCCGCTCCGCATGGAAGGGATTCCCCATGGATTATGTGAAACTCGGACGGACCGGCCTTGAAGTGTCGCGCCTGTGCCTTGGATGCATGAGCTACGGCGCCCCGGATAGAGGCACTCACCCCTGGTCCCTGCCGGAGGATCAGAGCCGGCCGTTCATCCAGAAGGCGCTGGAAAGCGGCATCACCTTCTTCGACACCGCCAACGTCTATTCCGATGGCACCAGCGAGGAAATTCTCGGGCGGGCCTTGAAGGATTTCACCCGCCGCGACGACGTGGTGATCGCCACCAAGGTGTTTAACCGCATGCGGCCGGGTCCCAATGGCGCCGGATTGTCCCGCAAAGCCATTCTCACCGAGATCGACAATAGCCTGCGCCGGCTTGGAACCGATTATGTGGATCTCTATCAGATCCATCGTTGGGATTATGGGACGCCCATCGAGGAGACGCTGGAAGCGCTGGATACCGTCGTGCGTTCCGGCAAGGCTCGCTATATCGGCGCCTCATCCATGTTCGCCTGGCAGTTTGCGCAAGCGCTGGCGCTGTCGGAGCACCATGGCTGGGCGCGCTTCGTCAGCATGCAGAATTTCGTGAACCTGCTCTATCGCGAGGAGGAGCGCGAGATGCTGCCGCTGTGCAAGTCGGAAGGCATCGGCGTCATTCCCTGGAGCCCCCTCGCCCGCGGCCGCCTGACCCGCCCCTGGAGCGAAGCCAGCGCCCGTTCTGAGACCGATGAATTCGGCAAGACGCTCTATGCCAATACGGCAGCTGCCGACAAATTGGTGGTCGAACAGGTCGGCGCAATTGCAGCCGCGCGCGGCGTGCCCATGGCGCAGGTGGCGCTTGCTTGGGTGCTGCAGAAGGACACCATCACCGCGCCCATCATCGGTGCGACCAAGCCGGCTCATCTCGATGATGCCGTGGCTGCCCTGTCCCTGCGCCTGGAGCCGGAAGAAGTGGCGGCGCTGGAAGCCCCTTACGTCCCCCATGCGGTGGTGGGATTCAAATGAGGACCGGCTACCAGCGCAGCGCGCGGCTCCCAAGAACCGCGCCCGTCAGCCCCATAATGCCTATGCCCAGCGTGTACCAGACCGCCACGAACAGCGGCGAGTCGTCGGGACAGTGGGCGGCGTAGAAGAACGCCCCCATCGCGCCGCTGGCAAGGCCCGCCACCAGACCGGCCGCTGCTGGCGAGGCTGCCGCGCCCCGGCGCAGAGCCAGAAGCACCAAGGCCAGCGGCACCAGCGAAATCAGCGGCACATATGTCAGGCATTGCAGGGCGTTGCTGCCGACGAGGCGCGGCATCCACAACGTGCTGGGCAGCAGGAACAACTCCGCAGCCACGCCGCAGGCCAGAAGCGCTGACGGCGCCCAGATGACGGCAGGCAGCCCTGGCGCCGCCGTCTGCGGCCGTGCCAGGGCCAGGACGGAGCGGAACATCACCGCCGCCAGCGTGCCGGTGACCAGGAACTTGAACAGGAAACGCGGATCCACAAGCGAGGCGACAAAGCTGCTCCGGATTCCCAGCAGGGCCTGCATGACCAGGCAGGCCGTCACCAGCCCGCCGAGGCCCGCCCACGCCAGCCCCTTGCCGAGCGCCGGCCCGCGCGGTGGCGTGTCGGCGGCTAATGCCGCGATCAGGTCCTGGGTCCTCATGCGTCGTTGCTCCGATACAATGCCGCGAGCCTCTTGAGCCCGCGATGCAGCGCCACCCGCACCGCGCCCTCGCTCATGGCCAGCCGGCTGCCTGCCTGCTTTACGCTCTCGCCGGACAGGCAGATCGCCTCCACCACGTCGCGCTCGCGCCCCTGGAGGGCGTCAGTCATGCGTTGCGCCTCCCGCTCGGTCAGTTGGGGCTCCGGCGCCTCCTGAACCAGCACCTCCTCCCAATGCTCCAGCGGAACCTCGGCCTTGCGGCCGCGGCGACGCATCGCGTCCACCACCTTGTGGCGTGCGATGGCGCGCACCCACGGCCCCAGTGGCGATGCAGGGTCCCACGTCTGGCGCTTCAGGTGCAGGGCGAGCAAAGTCTCCTGCAACACGTCCTCCGCGTCCGAGGGATCAAGGCCCGCATTCCGCAACGCCCTGCCAGCCATGGCCCGCAACGGTGGTGCCAGTGCCGTCAGCAACGCACGATAAGACCGCTCGTCGCCAGCAAGGGCGGCGCGCATCAGCTCCGACCATTCGTCTCTGTCCTGAGAGCCTGTCACGTTGACCTATGTTTCGCCCTGCGCGCGGCATTTGTTACAAGTCGTTCGCGCAAATCAACCGGACCGGCCTGACTCGCGCTTCTGCTTTATGCCCCATGCGCTGGCTGCTCGCCATGATCGGTCCCTGCTCCCACGCCGAGACGGCGGCGCTGCGTGGCCACGGGCGTTCCAGCAGGGCACGGCGCTGGACCTCGCTTGCTTATCGGCGCGCGGTGACCTAAGCGACTGTGCAAGGTGGAGTTCCGGGGGTTCGGATGGCGAAGGTTTGGTCTTTCACGAGACGTCTGGCCCAAAGTGGCACGGCCCTGTGCGCCGTGACGGCCGCAATTGCGTTGAGCGCGCCGGCAATGGTCCTGGCTCAAAGCAGCAGCAGCAGCGTGCCGCATATTGAGATTCATCCCCGCAAGCCGAACGTGGTCGAATTGCCGGTCATCCCCCAGGGCAGCTATCTCGATCCCGGCCCCGGCGCGCCCATTCGCCCGGATGTGCCGATCGGCGATGATCGCAATGAGGATTATGTCTTCCCGTCGGATGTCGATGGCGAAGGCGGATCGCCTCCGGGCGATCCCACCAGCGGCGGCGGCTGGAGCCCCCTGCCAGGCGATACGCCAAGCTTCTGATGCCTAAGCTGGCGACATACCACTGAGAATAAGATGAGGCGCCGGAGACGGCGCCGCATCTTATTGGGTCATGGCTGGCAGTCGGTGGCTTCGGGATCAAGGCCGTCGGGCTGGCCCCAGTCGTTCTGCGGGAGTGAGGCGAAGGGGCCGGTGAAGACCTGCTTCTGCATCTTGAATGCGGTTGGGATCGGCGACCCCGGCGCATAATCCACGATCCAGAAATAATTGTAGGTCTGGTCCGGCCATGTCTCGGGCACGCCGGGCAGGCGATCGAGATTAAGTGCATAGCGCAGCGTGAGCGCCCGCTGCTCCGGCGGCAGCGAGGCGTCGGCGATATTGTTGTGCTCCCATACCACAATGACGGTCTTGCCATCGAAGCGCGGGTTGGTCAGCAGCGCGTCGGCAGCCTGCTTGGAACGGCGCGCCAGATCGGTCTCGAACAGCTTGGGCTCCTTGCCCGCGGGGATGACCGAATAGAACACCAGCGGCAGGTCCCAGGAATTGGCTGTCGGCGAGGCGGTTTCGATGGTGTGGATCGAGATCGTATAGACCGCCTCCGGAACCGTGCCGGGCGCGAACAGGCTGTTCTGGGCATCCCTGCCCAAATATTGCTTCACCAGCGCCCGCGCCCGCTGGCGCCCGGTTTCGCACAATCGATAGGGATCCGCCTTTTCGCCATGGCGCAGGATGATGAGGCGCGCCGGGGTGGCAGACGCTAGCTCAATGCCCGCGCAGAAAGGGGCCGCCAGAGCGGCCGCTGCCATCAGGCGGGTCAGGAATAATTTCATACGTGCCATGGGGGCTCCAGCAGGGTGTTTCCGGCAGCCAAGCACGCCACCCCCGACGCGATCCAGAGACGGTTGGCAGCTACCGGACCTTAGGCACAAAAAAACGGCGGGGAAATCCCCGCCGTTCGTCGTCGCCAGAAAGCGAAAGGTCAGCGCTTCGAGAACTGGAAGCTGCGGCGAGCCTTGGCGCGGCCGTACTTCTTGCGCTCGACCACGCGGCTGTCGCGGGTCAGGAAGCCACCCTTCTTCAGAGGGGCGCGCAGTTCCGGCTCATAATAGGTCAGAGCGCGGGAAATGCCGTGGCGCAGCGCGCCGGCCTGGCCGGAGAGGCCGCCGCCGGAAACGGTGCACACCACGTCATACGCGCCTTCGCGCGCCGCGGCAGCAAACGGCTGGTTGATGATGAGACGCAGCACGGGGCGGGCGAAATACACCTCCAC
>CALRNP020000254.1:0-7723 GCA_943369575.1 Azorhizobium sp. AG788
CCCTTCTCTCTTAATGGGATGCGGCAGGGAGCCGCGTGTCAGCGTAGCCCGGTGGCCACTGCGCCGTGCATCGGCTTGCGTGCAAAAGCGCCCTCGACGACGGCGCCAAACACCAGTCCCAGCGTCGTCCACAGCACCAACTGGATGCCCAGGGCCGCGAGACGGAACTGCCAGAGCAGGGTGGCCGAGAAGGCCGCCGGCACCTCGTCCACCACCGGCAGGACCAGCATCACACCGCCGATGACCAGCACATAGGCCGCCCCGGCCAGAAAGGCCGCATTCCACCGGCCATGGCGCGCCACCAGGGATCGGGCGAGGACCACCGCGCCGATCAGCGCCGCGATCGACATCGCCAGCATCAGGAAGAACCATTGGGTGCGCAGGCCGATGGTGGCGCCATCGCCCACCGCCGGCGGGTTGGCGGGATATTTGAGCGCCGGCACCAGGCTGATGGCCACGAACGCCCCGAGCGCTAGCAGCGCGGCAGTGGCACGGGGGCTCAGCGCGCCCACCCGTCCATTGGCGAAGGCGAAAGCCAGCGCGAACAGGCCGCCCATGGCCGCGCCATACACCACCATGCCGCTGAACAGGCCGATGCCGGACTGGGTGCCGCGGCTGAACAGTTCCGCCTCGGGTTCGGCTGCGGCGTGGCTATGGGCATCCGCGCCCCCTGCGGGATGGGAATGGCCGTCCTTGGCATCGGCGTCGTGGCTATGTGGGGCGGGCGCGGGCGGCGCATCGCCATGGGAGTGGCCGCCGGAGGCTTCTTCGAAGGCGATGGCCTGGTTGACCGAGGGCTCGCCGAACACCCGGGCAAAGCCGAACGCCAGCACGCCCGCGAGGACGCCAACAAGCATCCCGCGCAGCAGGAGATGACTGATCATGATGAAAGATCCCCTCAGTGGCAGGGGAAGCCCAGCAGATGGCGGCCGTCGTGCAGGAATTCATGCACCGCCATGCCCGGCACCAGCGACGTCGCGCCTTGCTCGGCGCCGACGAAATACAGCGCCACCAGCATGAGCAGCCCGGCGAAGATCGCCCAGGGCAGCAGGTCGGCGACGGGAATGGCAGCGGGGCGGGCGTCGGCGGCGGCGTTGAAGCCGTGAGTCATGGTGGACTGGGTCATCGGGGTATCTCCTGGGATTTTCGCGTCCCATTGATCGATCAGCATCTGCGAACCGGGTCTGACTTCGGCGACCGCAGGAACATGCGGGCCGATTACAGTGGCGCGACCGTGCCGGGCTCTCACCGGCTTCCGATTTCGCAATGCAACTGGACTATTGGTTCGGCGGGCGCATCCTGTCAATGAACAGGTCGGATCGAGTCATCGACGGGGCGGGGGACGCAAGCGCATGGTGCGGCGGCTGACACTGATTTGCCACGGCGCCACCGCCGCCACCCGCTCCGGCGCCTTTTCCGACGATGAACCCCTGGAAGGCAAAGCCGTCACCGCCGCCACCGCTTTGACCGGCCATGTGCGCCGGCCCGACCGGGTCCTGGTCAGTCCGGCGCTGCGGGCGCGGCAGACGGCGCAGGCCATGGGGCTGAGCGCCAGCGCCGATGCGGGCTTGCGGGATTGGGACGTCGGTATCTGGCGCGGGCGCGGGCTCGCAGCCGTCCATAACGAGGCGCCACAGGCGCTGGTGGCCTGGCGCGGCGATCCCGACGCAGCCCCCCATGGCGGCGAGAGCCTCACCAAACTGGCGGCGCGGGTCGCCGGCTGGCTGGGGCAGGTGGACATGGCCGCCGGCCATGTGGTGGCGGTCACCCATGCGGCAGTGGTACGGGCGGCCATGCTGGCGGTGCTGGAGGCCCCGCCTTCGGCCTTCTGGCGCATGGACGTACAACCGCTGAGCCTGACCGACCTGCGCACGGACGGCTGCCGCTGGACCTTGCGGGCGTTCGGCGAACTGCCTCCATAGGCCTGCGAACCCATGCGTGCGGCACGGGCGGGGCTGACCTGCGACCTCCGGCGTGGACAGGACCTGTCGGAGCGTTAGTCTGCGGTCGCGATCACGCACCGAGGGAGCCGGAACATGGCCAAGGGATCCGATCTGCTGGTAGCGGCTCTGGAGAACGAGGGGGTCGAGCGGATCTTCGGCGTTCCGGGCGAGGAAAACCTCGATGTGGTGGAGTCGCTCCGGCAATCGCGTATCGAACTGGTGATCACCCGCCATGAGCAGGCGGCGGCCTTTATGGCGGCGACCCATGGCCGGCTGACCGGGCAACCGGGCGTGTGCATCTCCACGCTGGGTCCGGGCGCGTTGAATTTCTCCACCGGCGCCGCCTATGCCTATCTTGGCGCCATGCCCATGGTGATGATCACCGGGCAGAAGCCCATTCTCACCCGCCGTCAGGCCCGGTTCCAGATCGTGGACGTGGTGGCGTCCATGAAGCCGCTGACCAAGCTCACCCGCCAGATCGTCTCCGCCCAGGCCATCCCGACGACGGTGCGCGATGCCTTCCGCGTCGCCATGGAGGAGCGGCCCGGTCCGGTGCATCTGGAACTGCCCGAGGACATTGCCGGCGAGGAGACCGACCGCGGCGCCATCATTCCCCTGCATCCGCTGGATCGCCCCGTAGCGCCCCAGGTTGCGCTGGACCGGGCGGCGGCGATGATCCTGGCGGCGGAACGGCCGCTGATCATGATCGGCGCGGCCGGCAATCGCCCGCGTCTGGTGGCGGCGCTGTCGGCTTTCGTGCGGCGGGCCAACCTGCCGTTCTTCAACACCCAGATGGGCAAAGGCGCCGTGACCGCCGAGTCCCATCTCTATGTGGGCACGGCGGCCCTGTCCGAGCGGGACTATGTGCACCGGGCCATCGAGCGGGCCGACCTCATCATTTCCATCGGCCACGACACGGTGGAGAAGCCGCCGTTCCTGATGAAGGGCAAGGAAGCCTTGCGGGTGATCCATATCGGCTATCTGTCCGCCGATGTGGAGGAGGTGTTCCATCCCGATGCGGAGGTGATCGGCGACATTGGCGAGACCGTCACGGCGCTGGCGGACCGGCTGGAAGGCAAGCTCTCGCCGAGCCCGGAACTGATGGAACTGCGCACCGGCATTCTGGAGCGGCTGAACGAGAAGGCCCATGACGACCGCTTCCCGCTGACCCCGCAGCGCATCGTTCACGACGTGCGCGCGGTGGTGCCGGATGATGGCATCGTCTGCCTCGACAACGGCATGTACAAGATCTGGTTCGCCCGCCACTACCGCACCCAGGTGGCCAATACCCTGCTGCTGGACAATGCGCTGGCCACCATGGGCGCGGGCCTGCCCTCAGCCATGATGGCTGCCATCCTTAACCCGGACAAAAGGGTGATGGCGGTCTGCGGCGACGGCGGCTTCATGATGAATTCGCAGGAGATGGAAACCGCCGTCCGCCTCGGACTGAACTTGGTGGTGATGGTGCTGAAGGATGGTGCCTACGGCATGATCCGCTGGAAGCAGGCGGTGGATGCTTTCCCCGACTTCGGCATGACCTTCGGCAATCCGGACTTCGTGCTCTATGCCCAGAGCTATGGCGCCAAGGGCTCCCGCGTCACCTCCGCCGCCGACCTGCTGCCCAAGCTCGACGCCGCCTTCCGCGGCGGCGGCGTGCATCTGGTGGAGGTGCCGGTGGATTATGCCGACAACATCACCGTGCTGGTGGATGAATTGCGCCGCAACGCCTTGGGCGACGAGCTGGAGTGAGGCACCCTCAGCCGCGCGGTGGCAGGCTGACGATGAGGTCGTGAATGCCCATCCACATGATCTGCATGCCGATGCATAGCAGGATGAAGGCGAACAGGCGCACCAGCACATTGGTGCCGTTGCGGCCCAAAAGGCGCTCGATGTCGCTGGCGTAGCGATAGGCGAGATAGACGCTCAGCGACACCGCCGCGAGGCCGCAGACGGCGCCGGTGGCCTCGATGGCAAAGACGCCGTAGCCGGCGTGATTGGTGAATGAACTCTGGGTGCCCAGCGCCACGGCGGTGGCGATGGAGCCGGGGCCCATGGTGAGCGGCATGGTCAAAGGATAGAAGGCCTGCGCCTCGACCCGGCTGAGATCCACATCGCTGGCGGCCTCGGTGGAGCCGCTTTCAGACGGGGCGTTGCCCTGGTTGAGGATGTTCCAGCCCACGAAGGTCACCACCAACCCGCCGGCCACCCGCAGCACCGGCAGTGAGATGCCGAAGAAGGTGAGGAGGCGGGAGCCGAACAGCATGGAGAACAGCAGCAGCAGGAAACCGTTCACCGCCACCTTGCGGGCCAGAACCGCCCGGACCGCCGGGCTGCACGCCCGGGTCATCTGAACGAAGATCGGCGCCCCGCCAAGGGGGTTAACGATCGGGAACAGGGCCGCGAACACCGCCACGAAAATATTGATGAACTGGCTCATGCGATCCCCCGCGCCGGTCCTTCGTGCTTCGCATGACCTTGGGGCGGCCGCAAGCCGATCCGGTGACCTTAGGCAAGGATCGCTCAGGGATCGATGCGGTCCCAGCCCTGGGGCGAGAGGCGTTCCTGGGGCAGGAAGCGGCGCTTGTAGTCCATCTTGCGCGAGCCGTTCACCCAATAGCCCAGATAGACATAGGGCAGCCCCATTTCCTTGGCCTTGGCGATGTGGTCGAGGATGAGGAAGGTGCCGAGCGAACGCTCGGGCACATTGGGGTTGTAGAAGGAATAGACCATGGACAGCCCGTCGGAGAGCACGTCGGTCAGCGCCACGGCGAACAGATCGCCGATGCCCCGGCCATTGATGCGGGTGTCCGGACCGCGGCGGCGATATTCCACCAGCCGGGTCTGCACATGGGTGTCTTCCACCATCATGGCATAGTCCAGCACGCTCATGTCGGCCATGCCGCCGGCGCCGTGGCGCGCATTCACATAGGCGCGGAACAGGCCGTATTGCTCCGAGGTGGGGCTGGGCTGGCGCATGACGCCGATCAGGTCGGCATTGTCCTTGGCGGTGCGGCGGAAGCTTTTGGTCTCGGCAAACTCGTCCACGACGATGCGCACCGAGACGCAGGCCCGGCAGCCCTCGCAGGCGGGGCGGTAGGCGATGGACTGGCTGCGGCGGAAACCGCCCTGGGTCAGCACATCATTGAGCGTGGCCGCGCGCTCACCCACCAGATGGGTGAACACCTTCCGTTCCTCCTTGCCCGGCAGATAGGGGCAGGCGGAGGGGGCGGTGAGATAGAATTGCGGTGTGTCGCGAGGGTGCTCTGTCACTGCTGTCGGGCCTCAGGTCCGACAGCATCGCACCCCCGAATCGAGTCGGTCAAAGGTTTATGATTCCAAAGCGCCACCAATTCAGCGGTAGCGCCTCAGAGAATCCGCGCGGGCTTCGGTGTTAACGACCACCGTGCCCAGGAGGAAATCGTGCGCCAGCCGGCGGCGGCCGTTCAGCAGGCCCACCAGCAGCACGAACGGCGTGAAGGCGCTGACCGACACCCAGAAGCAGACCGCATGCACCGCGCCGAGCACCGAATAGGCCGGGGCGCCGTACCAGGTGCGCATCTGAATATCCATCAGCCGCATGCCCAGGGTGGCCGAGGCCGGCGAGCCCAGGGTGATGGCGTTATAGACCACAGCCCAGATCACGAAGACCGGACCCAGGATCGGGAACAGCATCCAGCCCAGACTCAGCGTGACGATGCCGAACACGAAGATGCAGATGGCCAGTAATGCGATGGGCGCGGTCACCATCACCGCATCCACGAGGAACGCGACCATGCGCCGGGAGAGCACGCCCTGGAAATACTCCGGCTGGGTCACCGGGTCATAGGCATTGGGACGCACGCCGCCATAGGGGGCGGTGCGGTCGGCATCACGGGACGTATAGGTCATGGTCCTCCTCCTGCTCACGCTTGAAGGTGGTGAGGCCACCGCCTTCGCGCAAGACGCGAGCCCTACGGCGGGAAAAGCCCGCCGCGCGCAGCCGGCGCGGAAGAACGCTCCAGCGGGCGGGATGGTTCAACTCGTTGGGTGATGGGGGCGGTGCAGCCCCC
Organism: Azorhizobium sp. AG788; assembly: GCA_943369575.1. GTDB lineage: Bacteria > Pseudomonadota > Alphaproteobacteria > Rhizobiales > Xanthobacteraceae > Azorhizobium. Next base: position 5,993 of record CALRNP020000254.1, read on the forward strand.
AAGCCGCCCCTAAGCTTCCGTGCTCCCGGCCCCGAGGCGCAGAACCTCCAGCCCTTCGGCCTCCAGCGCGTCCTGGATCGATTGGGCGTGGATCTGGTCGCGGGTTTCCACCACCAGATCGAGCCGGGTGCCCTTGGCGGGGACGTCGAGGAAGGTGCGTCGGTGGTGCACTTCCAGGATGTTGGCGCCGAGCTTGCCCAGCAATGTCGAGATGATGCCCAGCATGCCGGGGCGGTCGAGGATGGTCAGGCGGAACGAGACGATGCGATGGTCCCGCTCCAACTCGCGCATCAGGATGGCCGCCAGCACCCGCGGATCGATATTGCCGCCGCACAGCACCAAACCCACCCGCTGGCCGCGGAACCGGGCCGGATCGGACAGCAAAGCGGCGAGGCCGGCGGCGCCGGCGCCTTCCGCCAGGGTCTTCTGCAAGGTGATGTAGGCATTGACCGCCCGCTCCAGTTCCGGCTCCTCCACCAGCAGGATCTCCGGCACCAGGGCGCGAACGATCTGCGTGGTGAGGCGGCCGACGTTGCGCACGGCGATGCCTTCCGCCAGCGTCGGCCCGCCGCTCTCGCGTGGCTGGCCGGTCAGCGCCGTCCACATGGCGGGATAGAGCGCTGCCTCCACCCCCAGCACCTGGGTCTGCGGGGAGTGGCCCTGCGCGGCGATGGCCATGCCGGAGATCAGGCCGCCACCGCCCACCGGCACCAGCAGGCAATCCAGCGGCGGGGCGTCCTCAAGCATTTCCAGCGCCATGCTGCCCTGGCCGGCGATGACGTCGGGATCGTCATAGGGATGCACGAACACCCGGCCCTCCAGGGCAGCGATGCGCAGGGCTTCCTGCTCGGCATCGCCGACGCCCTCGCCATGCAGGACCACGCGGGCGCCGAAGGCGCGGGTGGCGGTAACTTTCACCTGCGGGGTATTCTCGGGCATCACGATGGTGGTGGAGATGCCGAGCCGGGTGCCGTGATAGGCCACCGCCTGGGCATGGTTGCCCGCCGACATGGCGATGACGCCGCGCTTGGCCTCCTCCGGCGACAGCCGCGCCAGCTTCACCACCGCACCGCGCTCCTTGAAGCTGGCGGTGACCTGGAGGTTGTCATATTTCACATAGACATCGGCGCCGGTGAGTTCCGACAAGCGGGGCGCCCGCAGCGTGGGAGTACGCACCACGGCGGCGGAGACGATGGGCCGGGCAGCCTCCACGTCGGCGAGCGTCACGGGCAGAGCGGTCACAAGCGGATTGGCCGCCGGCAAGGTCATGGGTCATCCTCGGGTCAGTCGGCGGCCCGCACCCGGATCGGGCTGAGTCACACGTCGCGCGGCGTGGTGCCCAGCAGGCCGTCCGGCCGCGCCACCAGCGCCACGATGAGCAGCGCATACATCACCACGTCGCGATAGGCGATGTCGAACGCCGAAGACCAGAGCATTTCCAGGGCAGCGACGGCGATACCCCCCAGCGCCGCCCCGCCCACCGAGCCCACCCCGCCCAGCACCGCCGCCGCCAGCGCCTTCAGGGTCAGCGGCAGGCCGAGGCCCGAGGCGACGCTGCCGTAGGTGACCACCAGCATTGCCCCCGCCAGACCACACAGGGCGCCGGAGAGGGCGCAGGTGCGCCCCAGCATCGCCCGCTGCGACACTCCGCACAGCGCCGCCATGGCTGGATCATCCGCCATCGCCCGCCAGGATCGCCCGAAGGGTGACCATCTGAGCAGCAGGACCGTA
>CALRNP020000255.1:0-7712 GCA_943369575.1 Azorhizobium sp. AG788
GAGGCCATCACCCGCGCCACCGGGCAGCGGCCGGTGGGCTGGCACACTCGCTCCGCCTCCACCGCCAATACCCGGCGCCTGTTGGTGGAGGACGGCGGCTTTCTCTATGACAGCGACGCCTATAATGACGATCTGCCCTATGATGTGCAGGTCGCCGGGCGGCGCCATCTGGTGCTGCCTTATGCGTTCGATACCAATGACATGCACTTCCAGCACACCCAGCGCTTCCGCGGCGCCGACTTCGCCGATTATGTGATCGACGCCTTCGACTGGCTGGCGCGAGAAGGCGAGCGGGCGCCCAAGATGCTGTCCATCGGCCTGCACCTGCGCATGATCGGCCGCCCCGGCCGCATCGGCGCGCTGGAGCGCATCCTCGCCCATGTGCAGGGCTCCGGCCTCGCCTGGGTGGCGCCGCGCGCCGCCATCGCCCGGCACTGGCGCGCCACTTTTCCCGAAGGCGCATGACGGTCATGCCCCCCGCTTCCGCAGGTCGCGGGGGGATATGGACTTGCGGCTCAGGCCGCCATCGCCCTAAGGGCGAGGTCCAGCAACGCCTCGTCCCGCCCACGCGGGGCGATCATCGACAGGCCCACCGGGCAGCCATCCAGCGTGCCGAGCGGCAGCGACACCTGTGGCAGCCCCGCATGGCCGGCGGGGCACAGCAGCTCCAGAGCGCGGGCGCGGAAGGCATCCAGTTCCGCCTCGGGCGTCGCCCGCAGCGGCGCGATGCCGGGGCCGGTGGGCAGCACCAGCAGGCCGTCATCGCCCAGCAGATCATCCATGCGGGCGCGGATCTCGGCGCGCAGAGCGAGCGCGCCCTTCACCTCCTCCGGATCCAGCCGGGAGGCGGCGGCGAAGCGCTCGCGCACGCCGGGCCCGAACTCCGGCTTGACCGCCTCCACCCAGGCACCATGGGCCGCCCAGGCTTCCGCCGACTGGATCAGCCGGAACGCATTGCGCCACGGCCCCAGCCCGCCGGGGGCCACGGTGACATGCTGCGCCTCGCCATAGAGCGCGCGCACCCGCGCCACTCCATCCGCCAGAGCCGCGCCCACGGCGGGGCCGGCGGCGGCGAACATGTCGTCGGCGATCAGCAGCCGTGCGGGGGCCGGAGCATCGGGGGCCGGCCCGAGCAGCACCGCGCCCACGGCAGCGAACAGGGCCGGATCGCGGGCGAACCAGCCGACGCTGTCATAGCTCGGCGCCAGCGGCACGGCGCCGGAAATGGCGATGCGGCCATGGGTCGGGCGGATGCCCAGCACGCCGCAATAGCTGGCCGGCAGCCGTACCGAGCCGCCGGTGTCCGAGCCGATGGCGAACGCGACCAGCCCGCCCGCCACCGCCGCCGCCGAACCCGAGGACGATCCGCCCGGAATGCGCCCCGGCGCGGCCGGGTTGATGGGCGTGCCGTAGTGATGGTTCTCGCCATTGAGGCTCCACGCCATCTCGTCGGTGTGGGTCTTGCCCACCAGATGGGCACCCGCATCCAGCAGCAGATCCACCACCGGCGAACTCGCGGTGGGCACCGGATGGCTGGCCAGCCAATGGGGGCTGCCGGCGGCGGTGGGTACGCCGGCCAGATCGAAAAAGTCCTTCAGCCCGAAGGTGCGCCCGGCCAGGGGGCCGTCGGCGCGGCGCTGGATGTCCACCTGCCCGTGGGCGACGAAGGCGTTGAGCGGATCATGCAAGGTCATCAGGCAACGCTCTCCAAATCGGGAACATGCAGGTGGGCGGCGGGACGGGTGAAGGTGCGCCGGCCGGCCTTGAGGCCGAACAGCGGCGGCGCCAGTTCCGACACCGCCTCGGCGCGGGTCGCGCAATCCAGCACCACCATGTCCGCCGGCACGCCTTCCCGAATGCCGTAATCGGCCAGATTGAGCAACCGCGCAGAAGCGGATGTCACCATATCGAGGCAGGTGGCCATGCCCGCCGGCGTGCCCACCTGGGCCACATTGGCATAGAGATTGGAGATCCGCACCAGCGAGCAATCCCCGAACGGGGTGAAGGGGTTGAGCACATTGTTGGTGGACAGCGAGCAGGTGACGCCATGCGCCATCAACACATGGGCCAGGGCCACCCCGCGCGGAACATTGTGGTCATACTCGCGGCCGATGAGGAACAGATCGGTGGCCGGCAGCGCTGTCACCGCCACCCCCGCCCCGGCGAGGCGCTTGGCCAGTTCCACCAGGCGGTCATGGGGCACGGCGGAGAGCTTGGTCACATGGCCGATGGCCACCCGCCCGCTCCAGCCGGTCGCCTCCGCCAGCCGGCAGACCTCTAGCAGATCGAGGTGCGAGGGATCGAGGCCGAAATCCAGGTGGAAGTCGATATCCACCCCGAAGCGCTGGGCGAGGGCGAACACATGGGCGATCTGGCCGTGGCTGTCTTTGTCCATGTAAGGCGCGCCGCCCACCACGTCGGCTCCCGCCTCCAGGGCGGCGACCATCACATCCTCGCAGCCGGGATCATCCAGCAGGCCTTCCTGCGGGAACACGCACAGCTTCAGGTCGATGGCCCAGGCATAGTCCTTCTTGAGCTGCTTCAGCGCGTGGATCGAGGTGAGGCCTATGCGCGGATCCACCTCCACATGGGTGCGCATGCGCTGGGTGCCCTGGAGGATGGCCTTCTCCAGCGTGCGTTTCCCACGGGCATAGACGTCCTCCACCGTGAACGCCTTCTTGGCGGCGGCGACCGCGCCGATGGCTTCCTCCAGCGTGCCCTTCTCGCAGACGCAGCGGCCCAGCAGGCAAGATTTGTCCAGATGAATGTGGGTCTCCACGAAGCCGGGCACCACCAGGCGCCCGCCCAGATCCTCGGCCGGCGCCTCCGCCTCCAGGCCGACGGCGATGGCGGCGAAGCGGCCGGCGCGGATGCCGATGTCCACCAAGTGCCCCTCGTTGCCGGCGATGCGGGCATTGCGGAAGATGTGGTCGAGACTCATGGATCACGCTCCGAAAGATGGGATCACGCTCCGAAAGATGGGATCACGCGCCGACAGAGGGCCGGCCCGGCCTCACCCCGCGCCGGCCTTGGCGCCGAGGTAGGCCGCTTCCAGGTCCGCATCGCCGGCCAGCAGCGCGGCGCTGCCCGCCTTCACGATGCGCCCCTGCTCCAGCACATAGGCGCGGTCGGCGACCGTGAGCGCCAAGGCCGCCATCTGGTCGACCAAGAGAAGGGTCACGCCCTCCTCCCGCAGGTCGGCGAGGATGTCGAACAGTTCGCCGATGATGGCCGGGGCCAGGCCCAGAGAGGGCTCGTCCAGCAGCAGGATCTTGGGCCGCGCCATCAGGCCGCGCGCCACCGCCAGCATCTGCTGCTCGCCGCCGGACAACAGGCCGGCCCGCTGGGAGAGCCGCTCGCGCAGGCGCGGAAAGCGCACCAGCAGCGCCTCGAAATCGGCCGCCACCTCGGCGGGGTCGGCGCCGCCGCGGGCATGGGCGCCCAGCAGCATGTTGTCCCGCACCGACAGTTCGGGGAACACCTGCCGGCCCTCGGGCACCAGGGCCAAGCCCTTGCGGGCGATCTGGTGCGCGGCCAGCGCCGCCACCGGCGCATCCGCCAGCACCACGTCGCCGGTGATGGGCCGCAACAGGCCGGCAATAGCCTTCATGGCCGTGGACTTGCCGGCGCCATTGGCCCCCAGCAGCGCCACGCACTCGCCGGGCCGCACCTCCAGATTTACGCCCTCCAGCACCGGGGCGGCGCCATAGCCGGCGGTGAGGCCGAGCGCAGTCAACACCGCATCGCGGCTGCCGCCCCAGGGCGCCGGGCGGCCCCGCGCCCGGCCCGCATCGCCTCCGAGATAAGCGGCGATCACGGCGGGGTTGGTGCGCACCTGCGCTGGCGTGCCCTCGGCAATGGGGCGGCCGGCATCCAGCACCACCACATGGTCGGAAATGCCCATGACCAGGGTCATGTCATGCTCCACCAGCAGCACGGCGAGGCCCGCATCGGCGATGCGCCGCAGCAGCAAGGCGAGCGCGTCCTTGTCGGCGCGCATCAGGCCGGCGGCGGGCTCGTCCAGCAGCAGCACGCGCGGCCGCATGGCCAGCGCTCGGGCGATCTCCACCAGGCGGCGATCCACATGGGGCAGATCGTCGGCGGGGGCGTCGAGATCGCCGCCATAGCCGACAAAAGCCAGCAGCGCCTCCGCCTGGGCAGCCTCGCCTTTCAGGGCCAGGCGCACGTTATCGAGCACGCTGAGGGAGCCGAACAATTGGGTGGTCTGGTAGGTGCGGGCGATGCCGGCACGGGCGACTTTATAGGCCGGCGCCCCCGCCAGTTCGCCGTCGAGCCGGATCGAGCCGGCATCGGGGCGATAGAAGCCGCCGATCATGTTCAGGACCGTGGTCTTGCCGGCGCCATTGGGGCCAATCAGGCTGGTCACCGCCCCCGGCTGGGCGGTGAAGCTGACGCCCTGCGCCGCCTTGAGCCCGCCGAAGGTAATGCAGAGATCGCGCACCACCAGCGGCAGCGGCGCCCCCTGCGGCGTCAGCACGGCAGGCGTGGTGGCGGAGACCAGCCGCACCCGGCGGCGCGCCACCAGCCGCAGCACCTCGCCGACGATGCCGCGCGGCGCCAGCCACAGCACCGCCAGCAGTAAGCAACCGAACAGCAGCAGGCGATATTCGGCGAAGTCGGACAGCATCTCCGGCAGGCCCACCACCACCAGCGCCCCCACCACCGGCCCCAGCACGGTGCCCGCCCCGCCCACCACCACGGCGAACAGGAACAGGATGGACTGGGAGAAGGGGAACGAGCCGGGCGAGATGAACATCATCAGCGGCGCGAACAGCGCCCCCGCCAGCCCGGCCAAGGCCGCCGAGAGCACGAAGGCCAAGGTCTTCAGCACCACCGGATTGAGGCCCACGGACTGCGCCGCCACCTCGCTGTCGCGCACCGCCCGCATGGCGCGCCCAACGCCGCTCATGGACAGGGCCAGAAACCCCAGCAGCGCCAGAGTCGCCAGCGCCACGCACAGCACCGCCATCTCGCGCTCGGCGAACATCACCCCGGCCACGGGCGGGGGAAGAATGCCCATGAGGCCGTTGGCGCCGCCGGTCACGGTGCGCCATTCGATCAGCCCATGCTCAACGATGAAGGCGAAGGCGATGGTGACCATGGCCAGATACGGCCCCTTCACCCGCAGCGCCGGCAACGCCAGGAGGAAGCCGACCGTACCCGCCGCCACCGCCGCCGCCGCCAGGGCCAGCGGGAAGCCGGCGCCCTTCAGCAACAGGATGCCGCTCACATAGGCGCCGATGGCATAGAAGCCCACATGGCCGAGCGACACCTGCCCGGTCAGCCCCATCAGGATGTTGAGGCCGATGCCCACCAGCGCGGTGAGCGCCACCAAGGCGATGACGAAGGCGGTGTAGCTCTCGCCCGTCAGCGCCAGCCCCGTGGTGGCGCCGGCCAACGCCAGGATGGCGAGGGTGAGGAGAAGGTTGCGCACGACGCTCACACCTTCTTCACGGCGGCGCGGCCGAACAGGCCGTCCGGTGCCAAAGCGAGCGCGGCGATGACCGCCAGGAACACCAGGATCTGGGTATAAGAGGAGCCCAGCATGCTGGTGACCAGCGCCTCCACCAGGCCATAGGCGAATCCCGCCAGCATGATGCCCGAGGCCGAGCCCATGCCGCCCAGGATGGCGACCGCGAAGGCCTTGATGCCGAACATCAGCCCCATGTCGGAGGACACCGACAGCAAAGGCGCGATCAGCAGGCCGGCGATGCCCGCCAGCACCGAGGAGGCGGCGAAGGCCAGCGCCACCACCCGCCGGACGTCGATGCCCATGAGGCTGGCGGCGGTGGGGTTCTGCACCACCGCCAGCAGCGCCTTGCCGCGCGCCGTCCGGCGCAGCAGGACGTGCAGCGCCAGAGCGATCGCCACCCCCACCACCGGGATGACCAGTTGGAGCGGATAGACGCCGGCGCCGAACAGGTCCACCGGGCTGCGGGCGAGCAGCGAGGGGAAGGCGCGCGGCTCCTTGCCGAAGGTGAACATCACCGCATTGTCCAGCACGATGCCCCCGGCCACGGTGGCCATCAGCCAGGCGCTGGAGCCGCGCACGATGAAGGGGCGCACCAAAGCGCGCTCCACCACCAGCCCGGCGACGGCGCAGCCGGCGAGCGTGCAGGCGATCGCCAGCGGCAGGGGCAGGCCCAGCGTCACCCAGAAGGTATAGCCGAGCACCGCCCCCAGCATGACGCACGAGCCTTGGGCGAAATTCACGGCGTATGACACGGTGTACGTAACGTGGAATCCAAGAGCGATAAGCCCGTACATACTGCCGAGACTGAGCCCCGAGACGATGGCAGAGAGGATCAGCATGGCGTACCCCGGCACCATCAAACCGTGTCCGCCGGCCTATTGGCCGACGGGCACGATCTCGGCGCCCTTGAAGTGGGTGAAGATGTAGTCGCCCTTGCCCAGGGCATCGTTGTTGCCGACGGTGAACGGCTTGTCATAGGTCTTGATCAGCCCGACATAGGGGCCGATCTCATAGAACGCCTTGCGTAGGGCCGGGCCGTCGGTGGTGCCGGCCTTGGTGATGGCCAGCGCCAGCAAATTCATGGCGTCATAGGCGTTGGCGATGCCCACGGCCGGGGTCACGTCCGCCAGGGTCTTGATCTCGGGATACTTGGCTTTGAGCGCCGCCAGCACCGTCTCGCCCTTGGGCGAGAGCTTGCCGGAGAAGGAATAGGTCTGGACCATGTCCACCTTCTCCGCGCTCGGCCCGCCCAATTCGGTGAAGCGCCCGCCCGCCGGGCCCCAGTGCGAGACCACCGGCACGGTCCAGCCCATGCGGTCGAGGGATTTCACCACCTGCGCGGCGGGCTGGACATTGGCCACCAGGAAGAGGGTGTCGGCGCCCGCCTCCTTCAGGCGGGTGAGCTGGGGCACCATGTCCACGTCGGCATTGTCGAACTTTTCCGCCCCCGCCACCGGCAGGCCCTTGGCGGCGGCGGCCTTCTTGAGGCCCGCCTCGTTGGATTCGCCCCAGGGGTTGTTGATGAGCATCAGCCCCGGCTTCTTGGTGGCGTGGGTCTTGACCGCGAAATCGATCATCGCCTCGTCCACCAGTTCATCCACCGCCGAGACGCGGAAGACGTAGTTTTCTTCAGCACCGTTGCGGGTGATGGCGGTGCCCGCCGCCCAGACCCCGAGGAAGGGCACCTTCGAGGCGTTGGCGAACGGCACGATGGCCAGGGACACCGGCGTATCGATGCCGCCGAAGAAGGCCACCACCTTCTCCTTCTGCACCAGTTCGCGGGCCGCGAGCACGCCCTTGGCCGGGTTGCTCTCGTCGTCGCGGCGCACCAGCTCGAAGGTCTTGCCCAGCACGCCGCCGGCGGCGTTGATCTGGTCGATGGCCACCTGGAGGCCGCGGGTGATGGCCTCGCCGGACTTGGCAGACTGGCCAGACAAAGCGGCCACCAGCCCGACTTTGATGGTCTCCTGCGCAAAGGCCGGGGCGGCCAGCGCAAGGGACAGGCTAAGAGCGGCCACCGCACCGCTGATCTGGCGGGCGAGACGCGGCAGGCGAGGCGCGGAACGGCTGATCGGCATGGGGTCCCCTCCGGAAATCTGACCGCGGACGTCGCAAGCGCCGTGCCAAGCCAGGCGGGCGGCGAGGTTCCCACCCCACTGGCGCGGAGCGAGTCAGGTCTTGAGGGCCGATCGCTCAACCTTCGGGCAGGGACCGCCAA
>CALRNP020000256.1:0-7570 GCA_943369575.1 Azorhizobium sp. AG788
GCATCCCTGCGGTCCTGCGGGCGCAGGGCGTCCCTCTGGAGCAGGTGGGGCTGGTGTCCCTGCTCATGCTGCCCTGGGCGGTGAAATTCCTCTGGGCGCCGCTGGCGGAACGCTGGCGCATCCGCCCGGACGGGCGGCGGCGCACCCGGCAGATGGTGGCCGCAGGGCAGATGCTGTGTGCGCTGGGCCTCGCGGCCCTCGCCCTTGCCGGGGCGGACGTCGGGCGCCTCATGTTCGGCATTCTGGCGCTGACCGCCCTGGCCGCCGCCACCGTCGATATTGCGGTGGATGCCTTCGCCGTGGAGCAGCTCTCGGCCGCGGATCGCGGCTGGGGCAATGCCGCCCAGGTGGGGGGCGGCTATCTCGGCATGGTTCTCGGCGGGGGCGTCTTCCTCGCTCTGGTGCCGCAGGTGGGATGGAACGTGGCCGCGGGCCTCATGGCCGCGACCGTGCTCCTGCTGGCCACGCCGCTTGTCTTCGGTACGGAGCCCACGCGCCCCACTTTGGCCGGCATCCCGCATCGGCCATCCCTGTCCTACGCTTTCGCACGGCCCGAGGTGCGGCGCGGCCTCCTGGTCACGGTCGTGTTCGAGGCCGGTGTCCGTCTGGTCCAGCCTCTGGCGGGCCCGGTACTGGTGGATCGCGGTCTTGACCTGTCGCTCATCGGCCTGGTGAACGGCGCGGGCGCGGTGGGGGCCGGCCTGCTCGGGACGCTGATCGGGGGGCTCGTCGTGCGCCGCATCGGGGCGGAACGGGCGGTGCTCTTGGCGGCGACCGTCCAGGTCGTGGCCCTTCTCGCCCTTGCGGGCGCCGTGATGGCGGGCACGGACCCGCTGGTGCTCGCGGGCTTGGTGGTGGCGATGACCCTCGCCATGGCCATGGGCTTCGTCTGCCTCTATGCGCTGCTCATGGGCCTGTCCTCGCTGCGGCAGGCGGGCGTGGACTTCACCCTGTTCCAGTGCGCCGACGCCGCCATCGCCGGGCTTGCCGGCTACGGCGCCGCCCTTGTGGCGGGCCGGATCGGCTACGGGCCGTCCTTCCTCGCGGCGGCGGGCGTTGCCGCCCTCGGCGTACTCGCCATCGGCCTCCTGCGCGGACAGCCGCACTCCCTTCTCATGGAAACGAAAGCGTAACTCCGATGCCGTCCGTCGTCATTTCAGGGGCCGGCGCCGCCGGCCTCGCCGCCGCCTGGTGGCTCGCCCGCGCCGGCTGGCGCGTGACCGTGGTGGAGCGCGCGCCGGACCTGCGGACCGGCGGCTACATGATGAGCCTGTCCGGTCCCGGCCATGCCGCCGCCTCCCGCATGGGCCTCGTGCCGAAGCTGGAGCCGCTGGCCTACCGGGTGCAGGAAAATGTCTATCGCGACCGGCGCGGGCATGAGGTGCTGCGGCTGCGCTTCCACGATATCATCGAGGGGCTGGACTATCTGGTCATGCGGCGCACCGATTTGATCGCGGCGCTGCGGGCGGACCTGCCCGACACCGTGGACATCCGCCTCGCCACCACCGTGACCGACGTGGCGGATGGTCCGGACGGCGCCCATGTGCGGCTGTCTGACGGCAGCGCCCTTGACGCCGATCTCGTGCTGCTGGCCGACGGCATGCGCTCGGCCCTGCGCACCCGCCATTTCGCGCCGGACACGGCCTGCCTGAAGCCGCTCGGCTATCGTTTCGCGGTCTATGAACTGAAGGACCGCCTCGGCCTCGGCGCGGATTTCGTCTCCTATGCAGAGCCCGGCCACATCGCGGAATATTACACCCTCGCCGAGGGCCGGGTCGCGGCGCTCCATGTCTGGCATTCCCGCGAGACCGGCCCCGTGCCGGCGGCGGAGCGGTGGCGCCTTCTGGATGAGGTGTGTGCCCGCAGCAACCCCGCGGTCCACGCCCAGCTGACGGCGGCGCGCGAGGAAGGCGCCCTTCCATTGATTGACGACCTCGCCCTGGTGGATCTGCCCAGTTGGTCGAAGGGGCGCATCCTGCTGCTGGGCGATGCCGCCCATTGCCTCACCCTCATTTCCGGGCAGGGGGCCGGCATGGCGCTGACCTCGGCGGCGATCCTCGCGGACGCGCTCGGCCGCTCGGCCGTGCCGGAGGCGCTGGCGGAGCATGAGGCGCGCCTGCGCCCCTCCATCGCCCGCCTACAGGACCGCAGCCGCAAGATGGCCGGCATGTTCGTGCCGCGCTCGCCCGTCGCCTTCGAACTGCGCAACCTGTTCATGCGGCATGTGCCGCGCAAATGGATCGGCCGCTATTTCATCAATGCCGTCAATGCCGAGATCCTGGCGGCGAAGGGCGCGGGCGGCTGACCCTCAGGGCCCCGGCGGGATCAGGCTCGGCGCCACCAACTGCCGTGCCCGCAGCTTCAGCAGCGGGCGCGACATCAGGAGCGGCAGCAGGATTCGGCTCAGCCAGAGGCCGGCCCGACTGCGCGGCACATAGCTGCGCGCCATGGCGCGAGCCTGTCGCTGGACCCTGGTGATGGTCGGCCGCAGGCGCGCCTCGAACGCGGCGAGAGCCTCATCAAGGGGGCCGTGCGCCAATGCCTCCGCCAGCAGGAAGGCGCCTGCCATGGCCATGGACGCCCCTTGCCCGGATAGGAAGGACAGGCTCCAGGCCGCATCGCCCACCAGCACCACGCGACCGCGCGACCAGCGCGGCATCTCGATCTGGCCCAGCGCATCGAGATAGGCCCCGTCCCAGTCCACCGGACCATCAATGAGGCGGCGCAGGACCGGCCAGGTGCCGCTATAGGCCCGCGATACCACCTCGTGCCGGTCGCCGGCGGGCACCGGGGCGAGATCGTCGCTGCGCCAGCACAGCAGGGTGGAGAGTTCCCGCGGGCCCGACTGGTAGAGGATCGTCTGCCGCCCCACCTCCATATAACCTTCATAGGGCGGATCGAGCCGGTCGGAAAACGGCATGCGCCACGCCGCGCCGCGATAGCCGAGGGGGCGCAGGACCGTTGATTCCGGGCCGAAGGCAAGCGCCCGAACCTTGCTATGGGTGCCATCGGCGCCCACCACCAGATCAAAAGTGCCGGACGTTCCATCGCTGAACGGGACGGTCACGCCATCCGGCCCATCATGGATTTCCGTCACCTCGCAGCCGAAGCGCGGTCCTTCGTGCCCCGCCTCCGCCAGAGCCTGAGCCAGCAGGCGCACCAGCGCATCGCGCGGCACATGGAGCATCTTGCCGCCGGTGAGGTCGTGGATCACCTCCGCCCGGTAGCGGAACACTTCACGTCCCGTCGCCCCATCGCGATAGACCGAATCCGCCACCGGCAACGCCCGCTGGCGCAGCGTCGGCAGGAGCCCCAGCCGGCCCGCCACATCCCAGCCATTGGCCTGGAGGCTCACCACATAGCCCCCGGTATTGAGCGCCGCGCCGCGCTCGATGATGCGGACCGACACGCCCCGGCGGGCGAGACAGAGGGCCAACGTAAGCCCGGCGGGGCCGGCCCCGACGATGAGAACCCGCATGGCGCCCTCAGAAGCGCGCGCGGGCCTGGACGCCGATCATGCGCGGATCACCGGGCGCGCCATAGGGGCCGTAGCCATTGTCCGTGGCGACGACGTAATAGTTCTGATCGAGCAGGTTGAGCGCCACCAGATAGAGGCTCCAGTTCTTGGCCTCGACGCCGATGCGGGCATTGACGATGCCGTAGGCGTCCTGCTCGATGGTATTGTCCACATCGAAATAGAAGGCCGAACGCCAGTTCCAGTCCACGCGCGCCACGCCATTGAGCTCCGCGGTCAGGGGGACGGTGTACTGGGCGGCGAGGGACAGCGAATATCGGGAGGCGAGCGGCTGCCAATTGCCGTCCGCATTGCCGCCGCTCTGGGAGGCTGGCGCATCCACGAAGCGGGCATCCAGCAGGCCAAGGCCGGCGAACAGTTCGAGCCCTTGGAGCGGCCGCGCCGTGATCTCGAACTCGGCGCCGTAATTGCGCGACTGGGGTGCGTTGGCGATCCAGACCGAATAGCCGTTGAACGAGTAGATCTGCTGGTTCGCCCAGTCGAAATAGAACAGCGAGGCGGCCAGATCGAGCTGGCCATCGAACAGCGAGGCCTTGACGCCGGTCTCGTAATTCCAGGCGGTCTCCGCCGCATAGGAGAGGTCGCTGGTGGGCGCGAAGGAGATGTTGTAGCCGCCCGCCTTATAGCCCCGCGAAACGGTGGCATAGGCGCGAACCTTCGGTGCGATCTCGTAGGCAAGGCCGATCTTGGGCGAGATGTCGGAACTGCCCATGGACTGGGTCTGCGACTGGCCCGGCGCGCCAAGGGTGATGCCGGCGACGTTGGAGGCGTGAACGTAGTCGATCTCGCGATGGTCATAGCTGAACCGCGCCCCGGCCAGCACATCAAAACGATCCGTCACGTGCCAGGTGGCATCCCCGAACACGGCCGCCGACCAGCCCTGGAGGCTGGAATGGGTGCCCTCCTGATAGCCGGCGGGCAGGGCCGGCTGTCCGGGATAGAACACGTTGGCCGGCATCGCGAAATTAAAGCCGGTATATTCGTATCGGTCATCCTCGCTGCCGAGGAAGAAGGTGCCCAGCGTCCAGTCCAGCGTCTCGTTCGGCGTGGAGACCATGCGGAATTCCTGGGTCGCCTGGCTGTAGTCGCGCGTGAAACCGTTCTGCCGGAGGGGTGACGTCGTGAAATCGCCGCTGCTCCCCTCCCCTTGCGAGCCGCGCCAGGCGGTGACGGAAATGAGCTGCGCCATCCCCATATCGTAGCTGGCCTTCAGCGAGGCGCCGTAGCTGGAGATGTTGGAATCATAGGGAATGGCCGCATTATATCCATCCTGCCAGACGCGGCCGAACGGCCCGCGATTGCCCCTACCGCCCTCGTCGGTCGCATAGTCTGCGGCGAACAGCAGTTCGAGCCGATCGGAGGGGCGCGCCGCAAGCTGTAAGCGCCCGCCGCCATCCGTGTCGCCGTCATATCGGTTGCCATCCGCCGCGTTCGTCACCCAGCCGTCGGCATAGTCCCCGAAGGCAACAGCGCGCAGGGCCATGTCCTGCCCGAGCGCGGCATTGAGGACAGCCCGGCCTTGCAGGGTCATGTCGGTTCCGAACAGCGTGTCGAACAAAGTGTAGGTGGCGCCGAACTCCGGCAGCGCGCTGCGCACGTTCACCGCGCCAGCGATGGCATTGCGGCCATAGAGCGTGCCCTGCGGGCCGCGCAGGATCTCGATCTGGGCGAGATCCACCATGGTGAGGTTGAACGTGGCGTCATTGCCGATGAACACGTCGTCCCGGTAGATGGCGACGGTGGGATCGGTGCCGAACGCGGTGTTCGCGACGCCGCGGATGGAGATGACGGAGGCGTCATTGCCGCCGCGCTGGCTGCGCATCTGGGTGTTCACGCTGGCATCGAACGCATCCTCCAGCCGCTGGATGGTGCGCGCCTCGATGTCCGCGCGCGTGTACACGCCGATGCTCGCCGGCACCTCCAGCCAGGGCTGAGCGCGGCGCATGGCTTCCACCGTCACGACCTCCAGCTCGATGACCTGCTCCGCCTCCTGTGCCCCGGCGGTTGCGGGTAACGTCAAGGCGGCAAGAAGCAGGGTCAGGCGAGAAGACTGGGCCATGAGCGGGATCCCGAAACCGGCGCCGCGCGGGATGGCAGCGTCTTGCGTGACTTTTCGCAAACGCGCGCAAGGATTTGGACCGGAAAGGCGTATGCCTTCGGCTCAATTGCATATGCCTGCGTGTCAGCGGAGACCCGACGGCCTTCACCGCCGCAGATGGGAGGGGGCGAAGCCGAAGCGGCGGCGGAAAGCGGTGGAGAAATTGGTCGGGTGGCCATAGCCCGCCCGGTAGGACGCCTCCGATACCGAAAGCCCCTCCCGCTCGATGAGGGCGCGGCCGAGCAGCAGGCGCCGCTCGTTCACATAAGCCCCGGCGCAGGTGGCGAAGGCGCTGAAGAAGTCGCGCTTCAGCTTGCTGGCGCTCACGCCGAATTCCTCCGCCAGCCCGATGAGGCTGGCGATGCTCGCGGGGTCCGCATCGATGCGCGCGCGGATGGCCATGACCCGGTCCCGGTCCCGCGCGCGCAGAGCCTCCGCGCTCTGGGGCGCCGCACGCCCGAGGGATTCTACCAAAGCCGCGAGCAGATCCAGCGCCCGGCTTTCCAGCATCAGCGCCGCCAGACCCGCCTCCGGCGGCGGCTGGAGCACCTGCCAGGCGATCCGCCGCAGATGCGCATCCAGCGGCCGGCGCATGACGCTGAGCGGACGCTCCATGGAATCGCGCAGCGGCTCGAAGGCCGAGCCGGAATTGCGGCGCGACGCCGCGAACCATTCCGGCGTCACCACCAGTTCCACGGTCCGCACCTGCCGCCCGGCATGGATCACTGTTCGGCAGGGGCGGCGGTCATTGTCGGAGGCGATCCACACCTCGTTGGGCCGGAAGCCGGCCTCGACCCCCTGCGTCTGCGAGGTCGCCTCCCCATCCAGCACCACGGAGAGCGTGCTGGCCGGAAAGCTCTCGCTCTCGAACACAAAGGGCGATCCGATGGTCATGTCCCGCGAGAGCAGGAACAGGCCGGCCTCGACCTCCACCGAGACGGAACGCGCCAAGGCGCCGTCCAGGGGGCGCAACGGACTGTCCACGCGCGCGCGCAGTTCGGCCAGGGATGTGTGGTTCTGGGAAAAACTCATGGCGCGAGTATAAATTCAGAACCGGCATGAATGTAGCGCCACCCACCGAGAATTGAGATTGAATAATTCAAGTTCATCCGTCAACGGGTGGATACGAGGTGAGGCCGGCTTCCGCCCCCCGCCGGCCGCTGTGGCACATGCCCGCGACAACAACCTTCGAGCGGCGGATGTCCAGCGGCCGATGTCCATGTGCGGGCTGATGCCCCGACCTCGGTTCTGGCAGCGTGCCTGCGACCGGCACCGGCCCTCATTTCAACTGTGCCGGGGACTTGCGTCTCGCACCTCGTTTACCCGCCGCATCCACTAGGCGCCGAAACGTCGGGCATTCCATATGCGATGGGGCGCGGCAGTCGGCGACGTGGCGGAGCGTGTCGCGCAATGCGATCAACTCGCCGATTTTCCGGTCGATCTCGTCGGCTTTCCGATGGAGCGCGTCACGCGGCAGGTCCGGCATGCCGTTCTGGCCAAACATGCCGGTCATCTCATCAAGGGAGAACCCCGCCGATTTGCCCATGGAAATCAACTTGAGCTGCAACAGCACCTCGGGCGGGAACTGCCTGCGCAAACCGTGCCGTGAAACCGAGGAAATCAGCCCCGCCTGCTCATAATAGCGCAGCGCCGAGGGTTTCATTCCGCTTCGTGCCGCAACCTCGCCGATATCCAAAAATTTCATGCTTGACCTCAAGTCGGCTTGAAGTGGCAGCCTGCGCTCCAACCAAAATTCAGGCAAGAGGGCAACAGATGGAACAGGCGGAACCGAGCACATCGACGACGGCACAAGCGGGCATCACGATCACACTGGCTTTGGCGATGCTGCTGGCCTCGCTCGGCACCAGCATCGCCAATATCGCGCTGCCAACGCTGGCCGAGGCATTCACGGCACCGTTCGCGCAGGTGCAGGCGGT
>CALRNP020000257.1:0-7493 GCA_943369575.1 Azorhizobium sp. AG788
GACAGGGAGATGGCGGGCAGCTCCACCGGAAAGCCGCCGGCCTGGAGGATGCCGCGCTTCACATCCTCCACCCGCTGCTTGAAATGGGCGTGGCACTGGTTGAGATCGGACCAGGTATTGATGATCGCGATCACCGGCTTGCCGCGATATTCTTCCGCCGCATAGCCCATCTGGCTCATGCGGGAGCGGTGGCCGAACGAGCGGAAGTCGTCCGGCTCGAAATAGCGCGCGCTGCGCAACTGGTCGGGCATCTTGGTCATGGGAGGGCTCTCGTCTGGGGTGAGCACAGGCTCAGTGCTGCAAGCCCCACTTGAGGACGGTGCGGCGCTCGATGGTGCGGAAGATGAGGTTCTCCACCACCAGGCCGATGAGGATGACGGTGAGCAGGCCGGCGAACACCGCCGGGATCTCCAGCAGATTGCGGTTCTCGAAGATGAACCAGCCGAGCCCGCCCTGCCCCGAGGACACGCCGAACACCAGTTCCGCCGCCACCAGCGTGCGCCAGGCAAAGGCCCAGCCGATCTTCAGGCCGGTGAGAATGGAGGGAAACGCCGCCGGGATCAGGATCTTGCGGATATAGGCAAAGCCGGTGAGCCCATAGTTGCGCCCCACCATGCGCAAGGTTTCCGACACCGCGCGGAAGCCCGAATGGGTATTGAGCGCCACCGGCCACAGCACCGAATGCACCAGGATGAACACCAGGCTGCCATTGCCGAGGCCGAACCAGATCAGCGCCAGCGGCAGCAGCGCGATGGCCGGCAGCGGGCTGAGCATGGCGGTGACCGTCTCCAGAAAGTCCGAGCCGGTGCGCGTGTTGATGGCCAGGATGGTCAAGGCGCCGGCCAGCACGATGCCCAGCGCATAGCCCATGAGCAGCACCTTGAGCGAAGCCCAGGCGCGCGCCGGCAGGATGCCGTTGGCGATGTTCTCCGTCAGCGCCTGCACCGTCTCGGTGAGGCTGGGGAACAGCAGCGGATTGTCCAGCCACCGCCCATAGATTTCCCAGGCCAGCGCCAGGACCAGGATGATGACGGTCTTGCGCACCACGCCCATGTCCCAGGCGGCCTCCAGCACGCCGAGCTTGCGCTGGACCTCGGCGGTGACGGGGCCGGTGGGTTCGTAGAGGATGATGCGGGCGGTGGAGGCCGCAGGCCCTGAAGAGGCAGGCGTTGAGGAAGCTGACATGGCGCTCACGTCCCGTGGCTGGTGTCGGCGAACAGCAGATCGTGAATGTCTCGCTCGAGCCGGGCGGCGCTGCCGTCGGCGGCATGGGCGGTGTCCACATCGACCACCTCGGCCTTGACCCGGCCGGGATGGGGCGAAAGCAGCAGGATGCGATTGCCGATCTTGATCGCCTCGGCGATGGAATGGGTGACGAACAGCACGGTGAACTTGGTTTCTTCCCAGAGCTGGATCAGTTCGTCCTGGCAGGTGCGCCGGGTGAGCGCATCCAGCGCCGCGAACGGCTCGTCCATCAACAGGATGTCCGGCTCCATGGCCATGCCGCGGGCGATGGCCACCCGCTGCTTCATGCCGCCGGACAGAGTGTGCGGATAGCTGTCGAGAACGCGGGTGAGATTGACCTTCTCGATATAATGCCGCGCCTTCTCCGCCGCCTCCTTGTGGGACAGGCGGCGGGCATCCAGCAGCGGAAACATCACGTTTTCCAGCACCGTCTTCCACGGCAGCAACTGGTCGAACTCCTGGAACACCATCATCCGGTCCGGCCCGGGCGCGGTGACGCGGCGGCCCTTGATGGTGATGGCGCCCTCGCTGGGGGCGATGTAGCCGCCCACTGCCTTGAGCAAGGTGGACTTGCCGCAGCCGGACGGCCCCAGCAGCACGAAGCGATCGGAGGTATTGACCTTGAACGACACCCGCTCGGTCGCGGTGATGACCACGCCCGGCGTCTTGTAGCGCAGGGTGACAGCGGAAACGTCGAGCAGCGGCTCAGCCATGGAACGATCCTGGGCGGGGATGGCGGGAGCGCGGGAGAGGGAGATGGCGGCGGGCGCCGCATCCGGCGCCCGCACCCGTTCAGCTGCCGGGAAGGTCATGGGCCACCGGCAGGTAATAGTCCTTCCACGAGGTCGCCTTGGTCTTGATGGCGCCAATGCGGTTGAGGTGATCGGCGAATTTCATGGTGCCCTGGGGATAGATGTTCCACTCCATCATCCCCGGTTGCTTCAGCACCTCCAGAATCTCTTCCTTCGAGGTCTTGTCGCCGGTGACCTCGCGATAGATCTCCACCGCGGCAGGCGTGTCGGTCTCGATGAAGGTCTTGGCTTCCTCGGCGGCGTTGCGCAGGGCCTGGATGATCTTCGGATTGGCGTCGGCGAACGCCGTCATGGTCATGAACTGGCCCTGGCTCAAGGGCGAGCCGATGATCTCGGACGAACTGGTGACGATATGCGCCTCGGGGATCTGCTTCAGTTCGTAGGTCTGGAAGGGCGGCGCCGCGAAGTGGTTCTTCACCTCATGGCTGGCGTTCTTCATGGCCACGAAGGCATCGGGATGGCCGAGCTGGACAGTCAGCGGATCGAACTTGTTCCAGTTCTCCGGCCCGTAGAGCTGGCTGGCGGCCAGTTGCAGCAGAATGGCCTGGGTAGAGACGCGCACCGTGGGCACGGCGATCTTGTCGCCATCCTGGAAATCCTTCAGCGTCTTGATCCGCGGATCACGGCTGATCAGTTGCAGCGGCTGGGCGGAGCTGGCCACCACGCCCTTCACCTTGCCGCGGGTCTTGTCCCACAGCACCAAGAGCGGGCCGGTGCCGGTGTTGATGATGTCGACGCTGCCGGAGAGCAGCGCATCCTGCTGGGCACCGCCGTTGGAGAAGGACAGCCACTTGGTGGTCACCCCCGGCAGGCCGAGTTTCTCGGCATGCTTCTCCACCAGCTTCTGCTTCTCGATCACATGGGTCGGC
Organism: Azorhizobium sp. AG788; assembly: GCA_943369575.1. Taxonomy (GTDB): domain Bacteria; phylum Pseudomonadota; class Alphaproteobacteria; order Rhizobiales; family Xanthobacteraceae; genus Azorhizobium. The sequence continues at coordinate 2,927 of CALRNP020000257.1, forward strand.
ATGTAAAGAATGCCGGGCTGGCGGCTGATGGAAACTTCCTTGCCGGCCTGGGCCAGCGCCCCGCGGGGCGCGACGGCAAGAGCGGCACCAAGCGCAAGGGCATGCCTGCGGGAGATCATCGGGCTTCCTCCTGGGTCCACGGCCTCTGACGTGCCGTTGGGATGGATCGGGATCACGCCTTCGGTGCCGAGCCCATGCGGTATCCGCCCGATGAACAGGCAGGCGCGCTGGCGCGGCTCCGGCGGCGGAACCCTGGCGTTTCCTCGATCGGCTCTGCGGCCGCGGCGGTCTTTGCCACCGTTGAATGAGACAACTGAAACACTAATGCATTAGCGCGTCAAGCATGTTCGTGCTATGCTTACCTCATCGAGAGAGGATGAGGCGATGGTGGAATATTTGGCGGGCCTGCCGGCCCGCGCGCGCGAGGGCTCCAAGGGCGGCGCCGGCTTCGTGTGCGAGGTGCTGCGGGCGGAGATCATCTCCCTAGCGCTGGCGCCGGGGGCAGTGCTCTCCCGTCAGGAGCTTCAGGACCGCTTCGGCTTCTCCTCCACCCCGATCCGCGATGCGCTCATGCGCCTCCAGGAAGAGGGGTTGGTGGAGATCTTCCCCCAGCATGCCACCGTGGTCAGCCTCATCGACATCGCCCGCGCCCGCCAGGGCCAGTTCCTGCGCCGCTCGGTGGAACTGGAGCTGGTGCGCGAACTGGCGCTCCAGCCGGAGATGAACCTGGTCGAGAAGCTGCGCAGCCTCATCCGCCAGCAGACCGCCTTTTCCGATCTCAATGAAACCGCCGCCTTCGCCGCCGCCGACCAGGCCTTCCATCGCGCCATGTATGAGGCGCGGGGCATGAGCGAACTCTGGCATCTGGTGCGGCGCCAGAGCGGCCATATCGACCGCCTGCGCAATCTGCATCTGCCGCGCGCGGGCAAGATGGGCGAGATCCTCGCCGATCACGGCGCCATCGTCGACGCCATCGCCGCCGGCCAGCCGGAGGCGGCGCAGGAGGCCCTGCGCATCCACCTCTCCCACTCGCTGGAATTCGTTGACAAGCTGCGCCAGTCCAACCCGGAATATTTCCGCGCCTGAGCTTCGCGGGGGCGTGGTAAAGTCAGTTCCGCGCGAACAGGTGACCGTTCTCCAGCGGGAAGCAGCGGATGCGCGGGGTGACGCGGAACGCTTCCACGCAGGCCGCTTCCAGCGCCGCCATGAAGCTGTCCATCAATGCGCCGTCGCAGAAGGACTGCTGGCGATATTGCACCCCCAGATAAACCGCCGCGCCATGAAGCGGGGCAATGGCCTGCAGCAGTTGAACCTGCACCTTGTCCGGCGGCACGCCCATCATGGCCTGGCAATGCTGCGCCACCAGGCTGGTGAAGCGTTCCGTTGTCTCGGCGGTGGGTACGATCTCTGGACCCAATATGGCGGTGACAACGGGCATCGGCATGTCCTCGCGTTGATTGAGGCGGAGTATGCCGCAAGACGATCGGGAACAGCACTTGGCTGGCCGTTGCCAGGGCAGGACGCAGACGGCGCTGGGCGATCTGGCATTCCGCGCGGCCGCGCGCGGTCCGGCCGGCTAAGGCGCCGCCGGTCCCCGCAGCAGGCGCAGGGCGTTCAGCGTGACCAGCACGGTTGCGCCCGTATCCGCCAGGATCGCCGGCCACAGCCCGGTGATGCCGACCACGGTGGTGACCAGGAACACCGCCTTCAAGCCGAGCGCGATGGTCAGGTTCTGCCAGATGTTGCCCATGGTCCGCTTCGACAGCGCCACCAGGGCCGCCACGTCCCCCACCCGCCCGTGCAGGATGGCGGCATCGGCGGTCTCCAGCGCCACATCGGTGCCGCCGCCCATGGCAATGCCGATGTCCGCCGCCGCCAAGGCCGGGGCATCATTGATGCCGTCGCCCACCTTGGCCACCACGAAGCCCTGCGCCCGCAGTTCGCTGACGATGCGCTGCTTGTCCTGCGGCAGCAGCTCGGCCCGCACCTCAATGCCCAGATCGCGCCCCACCCCTTCGGCGGTCCGGCGGTTGTCGCCGGTGAGCATGACGGTCTTGATCCCCATGGCCGCCAGCGCCTTGAGGCCCTGCGCCGCATCGGGCCGTGGCTCGTCGCGCATGGCGAGGGCACCAGCGGCCCGGCCGTCGGCGATCAGCACCGACACCGTCTTGCCCTGGTCGCTCAGCGCCTCCAGTTGCGCCCATTGCGCGGTGGTGAGCGGGGCACGCTCGTGCGCCGCCGCCGCCGAGCCGAGGAACACCTCGACCCCGCCCACCCTGGCGGTCACGCCCTTGCCGGCGATGGCGGCGCCATCGCTCGCCGCGACCGGCACCACGCCATCCGCTTCCGCCCGACCCAGGATCGCCTTGGCGAGGGGATGGCTGGAGCCCGCTTCCACGGCGGCGGCGAGCGCCAGCACCTGCGAGGCATCGCGGTCGAAGGCCAGCACGTCAGTCACCTGCGGCTTGCCTTCGGTGAGCGTGCCGGTCTTGTCGAAGCACACGGCGGAGATCTTGCCCGCCCCTTCCAGAACGGCGCCGCCCTTCAGCAGCAGGCCGCGCCGGGCGCCGCTGGAGAGGCCGGCGGCGATGGCGGCCGGGGTCGAGATCACCAGAGCACAGGGACAGCCGATCAGCAGGATGGCCAGGCCCTTGTAGATCCATTCCTCCCAGCCGCCGCCGAACAGCAGCGGCGGTACCACCGCAACCAAAGCGGCCACCACCACCACGGCGGGGGTGTAATAGCGCGAGAAGCGATCAATGAAGCGCTCGGTGGGCGCCTTGGATTCCTGCGCTTCCTCCACCAGCTTGACGATGCGGGCGATGGTATTGTCGGCGGCCGCGGCGCTCACACGCACCCGCAGCGCCGCTTCGCCATTCACCGTCCCGGCGAACACCGGCGCATCGACGCTCTTGCGCACCGGCGTGCTCTCGCCGGTCACCGGCGCTTCGTCGATGGCGCTATCGCCGGACAGGATGATGCCATCGGCAGGCAGGCGATCGCCGGGACGGACCAGGATGATATCGCCCACCGCCAGACGCTCCGCCGGCACCTCGCGGGTGCGCCCGCTTTGCTCCTGCAGCGCGGTCTTGGGCACCAGCTGCGTCAGCGCCTGGATGCTCGCCCGCGCCCGGCCTGCCGCGAAGCCTTCGAGCCACTCGCCCACCAGGAATAGGAACACCACCGCCGCCGCTTCCTCGGCGGCGCCGATGCAGATGGCACCGACGGCGGCGATGGTCATCAAGGTCTCGATGGTGAAGGGCATGCCGTTGATGCCGGCCATCACCGCCCGCCGGGCGATCGGCACCAAGCCGATCAGCATGGCCAGGGTGAAGGCCCAGGGCCCGAGCGCCGGAAACACCCAGTCCACGGCGAAGGCGGCCGCCACCGCCACACCGCAGATGATGGTGGTGCGCGCCTTGGCCGACATCCACCACGGCCGGTCGGCCGAGGCCGCGCTCTCGGCCGCCGTCAGCGGCGGAGGATCGGAAGCGGGGCCGTGGTGGTGGCCGGCGTGATCGTGCCCTGCGTGATCGTGATGCGCATGGTCAGGATGGGCGCCGCCATGTGCCTGGTCGTGGTCATGCGCGTGGTCGTGGTTGCGCCCATGACCCGAGCAACAGGACGCCTGCGCGCAAACAGCGGCAGCGGGGGCGGCGCCGGACGCGGGCCGCTCCAGCGGCTGCACACCATAGCCGAGGCCGGCGATGGTCTTGCGCAAGGCGGCGAGATCGGTGCCAGGCCCGTGGTGAACGGTCATGGTGCCGGCGGTCACCGATACGGCAATGTCCTCCACGCCCGCAGCCCGCCGCGCCACAGCGTCGATCTTCATGGCGCAGGAGGCGCAGTCCATGCCGGTGACCCGGAAACGGCTCTGCATCGACGGCGCATTCATGATGGTCCCTTTCAAATTCCGTAAAGGGACCCTAGATCCTCTAGCCACTAGAGGAGCAAGCGGCATGTTTCAGGGCATTTCCATCAGCCAGGCGGCGCGCGCCAGTGGCGTGAAAGCGCCCACCATCCGCTTCTATGAGCAGATCGGCCTGCTGCCGCCGCCGCCGCGCACCGAAGGCAACCGGCGCCATTACAGCGACGCCGACGTGCGGCGGCTGGCCTTCATCCGCCACGCCCGCGAGCTTGGATTCGAGATCGACGCCATCCGCACGCTGCTGCAGCTCCAGGATCAGCCGGAGCAGCCCTGCGAGGCCGCCGATGAGATCGCCCGCGCCCATTTGGATGAGGTGGAACGCAAGATCGCCAGCCTCACCGCATTGCGCAAGGAGCTGGAGCGGATGGTGGCCGGCTGCGCCCATGGCAAGGTGGCGGAGTGCCGGGTGATCGAACTTCTCGCCGACCACGGCGCCTGCCGTCACCACCATCGACCGGCCTGAGAACACCCTGCGCATGGGCAGGCCCGCAGCCTGCGATTGCCGTAAAGGCAGCGGCGGACCAACGCCTCCGCCTGCCGCAAAGGCAGCGCCAGAACCCGCTCAGGTTGCAGTGGATGAAATGCGAACGTCAACGCAAGGCGTTCTTGACAGGCCCCGCAAAGCCCCTCACTCTAATA
>CALRNP020000258.1:0-7465 GCA_943369575.1 Azorhizobium sp. AG788
CGCGCTCCGCCAGCATGGTCACAGCCCGGCGATAGACGATCTCGCCCGCCGCCGTCAGCCGGCTGCGGTGGCCGACCCGGTCCAGCAGCGGCACCCCCAGTTCGTCCTCCAGCTGCTTCACCGCCTTGCTGACGGTGCTCTGGGTGGCGAACACCGCCTTGGCGGCCTGGGAGAAACCGCCCTGGCGCACCACTTCCACAAAGGCCCGCAGGGTTCTTAATTCCATCTAAATTCCATATCAGACTAGTTTGAATTCCATCAATTCATTTTACGCATATTGCGACGCAGCGTAGAAGAGAAGGCAAGGGCACAGCACCTGTGCCCACCCGCTTTGAGTTGCCTCGCCATGCTCAAATCTCCGCTTGCCGCCTTCGCTATGTTGCGGCGCACACGTCTGATGCAGATCGTCGTTCTCGGCGGCTTCTGGTTTGCCGGTGACGCCGCCGCCCGCGCGGCTGGACTGCCGGTGCCCGGCGGCGTGTTGGGAATGCTGGGGCTTCTGGTGCTGCTCGGCACCGGCCTGCTGAAGATCTCCAGCGTCCGCCTGGGCGCCCGCACCCTGCTGGCTGAGATGCTGCTGTTCTTCGTGCCCTCGGTGCTGGCGATCCTCGATCATCAGGAATTCGTGGGCACCATCGGTCTGAAGGTGGTGGCGGTGATCCTGGTGGGCACCGTGCTGGTCATGACCAGCACCGCCATGACGGTGGAACTGTGCTATCGCTGGCGCACCCGCCATGCTTGAGAGCTTCCAAGGGGTGCTCACGGCGCTGTTCTGGTCCGTGGTCACCATCGGCTGCTATGCGGTCGCCCGCGTGATTCACGCCCGGTGGCGGGCCTGGTGGTCCTCGCCGCTGCTGCTGGCGCCGCTGTCGGTGGGCTTGCTGGTGGTGCTGCTGCACACCGGCTATGCCTCCTACATCAAGGGCACGCACTGGATCGCCCTGATGATGGGCCCGGCCACCGTGGCCTTCGCCATACCGCTCTATGAGCACCGTGAGACCATCCGCCGCCACTGGCCAGTGTTGCTGGCCGGCGTGGCCGTGGGCAGCACCATGGCGATCGGGACGGCGTTCCTCCTGGCCTCCTGGCTCGATCTTCCCACTGCGCTGCGCGCCAGCCTCATGCCGCGCTCCACCAGCACCCCCTTTGCCATGGCGGTGTCCGGCGACATTGGCGGCCTGCCGGAGTTGACGGCGGTGTTCGTCATCATGACCGGCGTCACCGGCGCCGCCATGGGGGAAATGATGATGCGCTGGATGCCCTTGCGCTCATCCCTGGCGCGGGGGGCCTTCCTGGGCATGGGGGCCCATGGGGCCGGCGTCGCCAAGGCCCATCAGATCGGCGAGGAGGAGGGCTCCATCGCCGGCCTGGTGATGATCCTGGCCGGTTGCTTCAACCTGATGATGGCACCGCTCGTCGCCCTGTTGATGGGCTGACCGTCAGCGGTCAGCCTTCCACGAGGCGCAGAGCCGGCCGCGGGCGGCTCGGGGCCTCGGGGCGGGCGCGAGCGGCGTTGCTGGCGTGGACGGTTGCGGCGATCAGCACCAGGGTGGCGCCGAACTGATGCGAGAGCGCCAGGTCCAGCGGCACCATGTTCACCAGCGTCAGAATGCCGAGCATCGCCTGCGCGCTCACCAGTACCAGCAGCGTCCAACCACCCTTGGCCACGTCCCCACCGACGCGCGCGGCATCGAAGGCATGCAAAGCGGCGCCGGCAAACACCAAATAGGCGATGGTGCGGTGGACGAACTGCACCGTCATCACGTTCTCGAACAGATTGCGCCAGGCTGGTTCCATGGCGCCAAGCTGCGCCGCCGAAGGCACCAGCCGCCCGTCCATCAAGGGCCAGGTGTTGAAGGACAGGCCGGCATCCAGGCCGGCGACCAGGCCGCCAGCGAAGATCTGCAGCAGCACGAGGGCCAGAAGTCCATAGGCCGACCAGCGCACCCGTCGTGGCACGATGGCAACGGCCGCCGGCGTGAGGGTTCGGGCCACTGCGACGGTGGCGGTCAGGATGAAGCAGGCGAGCGTCAGATGGATCGCCAGGCGATACTGGCTGACCGAGGTGCGCTCCGTCAGGCCCGAGGCCACCATCCACCAGCCGACGGCGCCCTGGAGGCCGCCCAGGAGAAACAGCGCCCAGCAGCGCAGCAGCAGCCCACCCCGCAACACGCCGCGGACGGCGAAATAGACGAACGGCAGGAAGAAGGCGAGGCCGATCACCCGTCCCAACAGGCGGTGACCCCATTCCCACCAGAAGATCTGCTTGAAGGCTTCAAGCCCCATGCCCTTGTTGAGAATCTCATACTGGGGAATGGTCTTGTATTTCTCGAATTCCGCCTGCCAGTCGGCCTGGGTCAGAGGCGGCAGGGTGCCGGTGACCGGCTTCCATTCGGTGATGGAGAGGCCAGATTCGGTCAGCCGGGTCGCGCCGCCCACCACCACCATGAGCACGATCAGCGCCGCGACGGTGTAAAGCCATATCCTGACGGCATTGAGATCCGCCGCGCCAGCACCCGGCTTGCGTGTGGACGCGATGGTGACTGATGCCTGCGACATCGACCGCTGCTCCCGCATATGGCCCTCCCGTCTGGATCCGTTATAGAGCAAGGCACATGGACGCAAGGCGGCGGGCGGTCGCTGCGGCAAAACCTCGGTTGCCGAATGGGCGGCGCTCGATAGCCGCATCGGGCAGGGGATGCCGGAGCGGCTAGGAGTGAGAGTCATAAGTCGCATCAAGAGCGGTCCATAAATTCTTGATATTGCAGTAAAAACACTGTCGTTAATCTTGATTCTTAACCGTCGAATGGAGCGCGAGAATGCGACAGCGTGTGCGCAAGCTTATCGGCACGGTGCTCATGCTGGTGCTTGTGGTGGTCTGGGCGCTCGGGGCCATGGCGCTGGCACAGGGCCGCGTGACCGATCTGCCCTGGGGCTGGCAGACCGTCAGCTATGTTCTGCTCGGGACGCTGTGGGTGATCCCGGCCGGTCTGCTGATCCGCTGGATGGAAAAGCCCGACCGCCGCGCCTGAGCCTCAGGCTGCGGCGGACGTGGGGGCGGCCAGGGTCGCCATCAGGGTCGGCACCGGCAGGCTGGGCGGCGAGGCTTCCGTATCGTCCTGCATGCCCTCACCGGCGCTGGGCGCAACCAGCAGCGGCACCATGACCACGTGGGTAAAACCCTTGGCCGCCAGCGCGTCATAGGTCTCCACCGCCCCGGCTGTCGCCGGCTCTTCCTCGTGAATGGCCACCAGCATGGGAGAGAGCGCCGCCAGACGCTCGGCGCCGGGTGTGCCCGCCAGCATCGGCGCACACACCACGACCCGCGCATAGGTCTGGCGAAGTGATTGCAGAATCAAGGTCAGCCGGTCTGCATTCACCACGCTGGGGCCGCTACGGCCGTCCCGACCGGGAGGAATGAGATGGGCGCGCGATTGCGGGTCGCGGTGGATCGCCTCGCTGAAGCCGGCAACCCCGAACAACAGTTCGCCCACCCCCGGCGCCCTTGGGTCGGCCACCAGCCCGGCGCAGGCGGTCGCCTCGCCATCCAGGGCCACCAGCACGACCTGGTCTTCGGTTGCCGCCAGCCTGCGGGTAAGCGCCAGGGCGCAGGTTGCGGATTGCCCCGGCAGATCGTTGGAGGTGAGCACAATGAGGCCGCTGCCCGGAAGCTGCTCCAGATGATCCACGAGGCGATCCACGGCGGCGTCCGGCGTGAGCCCGTCCCCGCAGGCGGCGCGCAGCCATGTGACCCGGCGATCGCCCGGCACCTCTCGGGGCAGCACGTGATTCTCGATCGGCCCTTGGCGCAACATGCGGCGCTGGCCCAGCCGCACGGTGGCAAGGCTCATCAGTGCGGTGGCGATTGCCAGCAGAACCAGGCGGCCGTTCTCGGGGGCATCCGGCAGGCGCGGCGCAGACGCCGCGTGGGCGAGGCGCAGGGGCGGGGCGCCCTCGCGGTTGGCATCCGATGGCCCGCGCACACTGGCGTCCAGCGCCAGCAGTGCTCCGGCATACGCATCCGCCACTCGTGCGGAGAGGCGGGCATTGGAGAGGGAAATGGCGATGTCGATGGCCCGCCCGCCTTGCTGGGCACTGACGCTCACGGCCCGTCCCAGGGTGCGGGCGGCGCGGGCGCGCAGCGCGACCTCCTCGCCGTCGCTGTTCCAGAACGGGATTAGATTGCCGTCCCGGGCCAAGGCTTGGAGATCGGCGCGATCGAGAATGCGCGCCACGTCAAAGGCCAGTTCGCGCGATGTGAGTAGTTGCGTCACCCCGCGCACGGCGCCCGCGGTCGGCTGAGCGGCGACGTCGAAGCTGAGCTCCGCGTGCGAAGTGTAGCGGAACGGAAACAGTAGACACAGCGCCAGCGCGGCGAAGGCCAGCCAGGACAAGGTCAATGCCTTGCGGGCAGCCGGAGACGGCGGCGCCGTGGTGCCGTCCATCTCTGCTTCGTAGGCGAATGCCTGCGACATGGTCACGCCTTCCCACCGAGCCCGGCACGATGCCGGCGAGGCTGCATCAGGAAGGTGCGCGCTTATGGTTTACAGATCGTAAATGCTGGAAAAGAGACGGTTTCCCGCGCTCGCGGTCAGCGATCTTCCCACTGGGCCGGACGCTTTTCGATCATGGCGCTGATTCCCTCGTCGGCATCGCGCGCCAGCATGTTTTCTGCCATGACGCCGGATGCGAAGGCGTAGGCCTCGTCCAGGCCCATTTCCGCCTGGCTGTAGAAGGCGGCCTTACCCAGTTTCACCGGCACCTGCGACTTGGCGGCGATGCGATCCGCCATTTCAAGGGCGGCCTTCAGGGCCTCTCCCGCCGGGACGACCTTGTTCACCAGTCCCATGCGGTGGGCTTCTTCGGCCGGCACCCACTCGCCCAGCAGCAGCATTTCCAGCGCGTGCTTGCGGGAGACGGCGCGGGAAAGGGCGACCATGGGCGTATGGCAGAACAGGCCGATGTTCACGCCCGGCGTGCAAAACCGCGCCCCGGCCCCGGCCACGGCGAGATCGCAACTGGCCACCAGTTGGCAGCCTGCGGCGGTTGCCATGCCTTCCACGGCGGCGATCACCGGCTGCGGCAGGCGAACAATGGCGGTCATCAGCCCGGCGCAACGGGCAAGAACGCCTTCAAAATAGGCGCGGCCCCGATCGGGATCCGGCCGATGGGCTTGGATTTCCTTCAGATCGTGCCCGGCCGAAAACGCCGGCCCCTCGGCTGTGAGCACAACGGCTCGCACCTCGGTGTCCGTGGCGAGCGCGGCAAGCGCCCCCGACAAGGCCGCCATCATCCCCTCGGATAGGCTGTTGCGGCTGGCAGGGCGGCTCAGGGTGAGCACGGCAACGCCGCCGAAACGGTCCTGCCGAAGATAGACCGGATCCTGATCCGCCGCATGGGCAACGGCTGCCGTCATGGTTGTTCTCCGGGAATTGGACACTGTGGGTCCGTCGATCTTAAGCAGTTTCAAACAAGCTTGCTCGTGTCATATGTTAGACGCACAGGGAGAATGAGAGCGATGTTGTCGGGTCGTGGTTCCGCTATGTCGGTGACGGAGATGGAGGAATTCCTCGCCAACGAATATCCTCAGTCCTTTGGACCGGGCCGGGCGCACCGCATTGAAGCGATCGCTCCGGGGGCGGCAACCGTGCGTCTCGAAGCCGGGGAAGAGCATCTCCGTCCGGGAGGAACCGTGTCCGGCCCCGCGCTCATGGCGCTGGCCGACATCACCATGTATGTGGCGCTTTTGGCAGAACTCGGCCCTGTGACGCTGGCTGTGACCACGAACCTCAATATCAATTTCCTGCGCAAGCCCGAGCCGGGCCCGGTGATCGCAGACGCTCACCTTATCAAGGTCGGTCGGCGCCTGGCGGTGGGGGAAATCCGCCTTCGCACCTCGCAAAGCCACGATCTGGTGGCGCATTGCGTCGCGACCTATTCGATTCCCGGTCGCTAAACGCTCACTGCCGCCGATCCGCTCTCTGACTTCGATCAAGGCGTTGCGCTACGTCAGCCGTGAAGCTCTTCCTCTGTGGGGGGCTTCGCCGTGGTGCCACGATCAATCCTGATTATCCAAGGTCATCCGGATGCCGCCGGTGGCCACCTGTGCCATAGCTTGGCGGATGCCTATGCTGCTGGTGCTCAGTCCATCGGCCATCGCGTGATGCGCGTGGATGTGGCCACGCTGGATTTCCCGCTCCTGCGATCCCAGGCCGCCTTCGAAACCGGCGCCATGCCCGAGGCACTCCGGGGCGCCCGCGATGCCCTGATTGCGGCGGACCATGTGGTGCTGCTGTTTCCGCTGTGGCTGGGAACATTGCCCGCCTTGACGAAGGGCTTCCTGGAGCAATTGCTGCGGCCAGGACTGGCCTTTCTGCCGGGCGAGAATGCACTCGCCCAGGCCCTGCTGACCGGCCGTTCGGCGCGGCTGGTGGTCACCATGGGCATGCCGGCCTGGGCCTATCGCTGCTATTACTTCGCTTATGGCGTGCGGTGCATCGACCAGGGCATGCTCGGATTTGCCGGCATGGCGCCGGTGCGGCACACCTATTTCGGCCGGGTGGATGCCGTGACCGCCAAACAGCGGCAGCGCTGGCTTGAGCAGATGCGGCGTCTGGGCGAGCAGGGGATGTAGGGCTTCGGTCGCAAATATAGCCTTCGAAAACAGTCGTTATTTTGTGGTGTTATAGCACCATTTTTCTAAGCTATTGTAATAGCAATGGAAAATGAGGTGCCTGCGCATTGACGTGCAAAACGTCGTCGGCTAGAAGCCCTTCATCGTCGAGCGGCTCGCGATCCTTCGTGCGGCCCTTGGCTTTCTCATTTGGAAATAAACCCCATGAAGACGTATTCGGCCAAGCCTGCCGAAATCGAAAAGAAGTGGGTGGTGATCGACGCGAGCGGGCTCGTGGTCGGGCGGCTTGCCACCGTCATCGCCACTCGCCTGCGCGGCAAGCATCTCGCGCTGTTCACCCCCCACGTTGATTGCGGCGACAATGTCGTCGTCATCAATGCCGAGAAGGCGGTGCTGACCGGCCGCAAGCGCGACCAGAAGGTCTATTACCATCACACCGGCTTCCCCGGTGGCATCAAGGAGCGGACTGCCAAGTTCATCCTCGAAGGCCGCTTCCCGGAGCGGGTGATCGAGAAGGCCGTGGAGCGCATGCTCGCTCGTGGCCCCCTCGGTCGCAAGATCATGGGCAACCTGCGCGTCTACAAGGGCTCGACCCATCCGCATGAGGCGCAGCAGCCGACCGTTCTCGACGTGGCGAGCCTCAACCGTAAGAATGTGAGGAACTGACCATGGCCGAGGTTCTCCAGTCCCTCGACGCGCTCTCCCAGCAGAGCGCAGCCGTTGAGGCCCCCGTGCATGTCCAGAAGCTGGACAAGTTCGGTCGCGCCTATGCCACCGGCAAGCGCAAGGACGCCGTGGCCCGCGTGTGGGTTCGCCCCGGCACCGGCAAGA
>CALRNP020000259.1:0-7386 GCA_943369575.1 Azorhizobium sp. AG788
CGCGAAAGCCCCGCGCCCGCGCCACCGCCAGAAATGCGTTCAGATCGCTGAGATCCGCATTCACTGTTCGCTCCTGCGCACAACCCGTGCGGATCTTAGCGGATTATCGCGCAATCGGGCAGCGACTAGGTATTGGGCCAGCCAGACGCCGTCCGGCGTTGTCTTGAGACCATCCCCAAGACCCTGCGCCTAGGAGTTGCCCCCATGCCTGCCCCCTTCACCGCTCCTCTCTCCGACACCTTCCTGCTCGGCGACCGCCCGGTGCGGCGCCTGGGCTATGGCGCGATGCAACTGGCCGGCCCCGGCGTGTTCGGGCCGCCCAAGGATCCCGAGGCCGCCCGCGCCGTCCTGCGCGCCGCGGTGGCCAGCGGCGTCAACCACATCGACACCAGCGACTTCTACGGCCCGCACGTCACCAACCAGCTGATCCGCGAGGCGCTGGCGCCGTACCCCGACGATCTGGTGATCGTCACCAAGGTCGGCGCCCGCCGCGGCGAGGATGCCTCCTGGATCCCTGCCTTCACACCGGCCGAACTCACGGCGGCGGTGGAGGACAATCTGCGCAACCTCGGCCGCGAGGTGATGGATGTGGTCAATCTGCGGCTGATGTTCGATGTGCACGGGCCGGCTGAAGGGGCGGTGACGCCCCTGTTGGAGCCGCTGGTGGCGCTTCAGCGCCGGGGCCTGATCCGCCACATCGGGCTCAGCAATGCCACCGCCGCCCAGGTGGCCGAGGCGCGCGGCATCTGCGAAATCGTGTGCGTGCAGAACCAGTACAACCTCGCCCACCGCGCCGACGACCCCTTGATCGATGATCTCGCCCGCGCCGGCATCGCATTTGTGCCCTTCTTCCCCCTCGGCGGCTTCAGCCCGTTGCAGGCGCAGGCGCTCTCCGCCGTGGCGGGCGATCTGGCTGTCACCCCCATGCAGGTGGCACTCGCCTGGCTGCTGCGGCGGGCGCCGAACATCCTGCTCATTCCCGGCACCTCGTCGGTGGCGCACCTCACCGAAAATCTCGCCGCCGCCACCCTGGTGCTCTCCGCCAGCCAAATGGCGGCGCTCGACGGCATCGCCGCGAAAGCCACCCCCTGAAAGCGCCGGTGGAGGGATAGCCGGTGGAGGGATAATGGTGCCACCAATCGCCACTTGCCCTTTGCCCGCCGACAAGAGAATGTCCCCCTGCTTCTCAAGTTGCGGAGAGACGTCTTGCGTGTACCGCCGATCTCACGCCGCGCCGCCTTGACCGGCGCCGCGGCTCTGACCCTGAGCGGCGCCCTGCCCCGCTTCGCCTCGGCCCAGACGACCCCGGTGGCTGCGCCCATTTCGCTGCCTGCCGCCTCCGCCGATCGCATGGCACTGGCGGGAGCCAAGCCGGTCGATCTGTTCGCCGACTCCCTCCCCGGCCCGGTGCTGCGGGTGAAGCAGGGCGGCATGGTGTCGGTCGCCGCCGCCAACAATCTCAAAGTGCCGTTCGACATCACCTGGCATGGGGTGCGGGTGCCCAATGCGCTGGACGGCGTGCCCGGCCTCACCGGCCCGGCGCTCGCGCCCGGCGCCAGCCGGACCATCAGCTTCACGCCGCCGGACGCCGGCACCTTCTGGTATCACGCCTTCGATCCGGCCCAGGCGAACCGCGCGCTCTCCGGCGCGCTGATCGTGGAGGAGCCCGGCCCCTCGCCGTTCGGCGCTGACCATGTGATGTTCATCCAGACCTGGGCGCCGGATCCCACCATGAAGGTGCCGCTCATCACCGTGAACGGCGTGGTCTCCCCCACCCTGGAGGCGCCCGCCGCCGCCCGTGCCCGGCTGCGCCTCATCAACGGCTCGCTGGAATTCCTGCGCCTGCATGTGGTGGACGCCAAGAGTTGGGTCATGGCCATCGACGGCCAGCCCGCCACCCCGTTCGCCCTCAAGGACGGCCGCCTGCAACTGGTACCCGGCGGGCGCATCGATCTGGCGCTGGACGTCAATCTCAATGGCGGCGGCGCCGACCCCATCGTGCTGGAGATCGAGACCACCAGCGCGCCGGTGCAACTGGCGCTGATCGCTCCCGTCGGCCCGAGCAATTTGCCGGCGCCCCCGGCCACCCCGGCGCCGCTGCCGGCCAACACCCTTCCGGACAAGATCCCGCTGGAAGGCGCCGCCCGGTTCGAACTGCCTTTGGGGCCGAATGCGACACATCTGAAGGATTTTGTATCACTCGGGGTGTTGCAAACGGGGAAGTCCGCGGTGATCACCCTATCGAACAAGGTGGATTCACCCGTGGCGGTGCATTTCCACGGCGTCCCGGTGCGGGTGCTGGACGGCATGGACGACGGCTGGAAGCCCTGGTGGCATGACACCGTTCCGGTGCCCGCCCGCGCCACCGTCCGCGTCGCCCTGAAGGCCGATGCCCCCGGCAAATGGGCCATCATCGCCCAGCGCGGCGGCTCCGGCGAAGTGCTGGCGGCGGCCAGCTATGAGGTGAAATAAGCCCGCGCAACCGGGCGCCCGCGCGGCGCCCGGATGACGTTATTTCCTTCAATATCAGAGACCTACTCGGCCAGCGTCTCGAACAGCCGGCGGTAGACCTGCGGCAAGGCCTCGGGCAGATCGTCGGCGATCAGCCCCGGCCCAGCGCTGTTGGCCGCCTCTCCATGCAGCCACACCGCCGCACTGGCCGCCTCGAACGGCGCCATGCCCTGCGCCAGCAGGCCGCAGCACAGCCCCGCCAGCACATCCCCCGCCCCGGCGGTTGCCAGGTAAGCCGGGGCATTCTCGGCAATGCTCGCCCGCCCATCGGGGGCCGCAACCACCGTATCCGCCCCCTTGAGTACCACCACCGCCCCCAGCACCCGCGCCGCCGCCCGGGCGCGGGTCAGTTTGTCGGCCGTGGGCGGGACGGTCTCGGCGCCGTCGAACAGGCGGGCGAATTCGCCCTCGTGGGGGGTCGCCACAGCGCCTTTGCAAGACGCCAGCAGAGCAGCCAAACCTTTGGCATCGCGTGCGAAACTGGTGAGCGCATCGGCATCCAGCACTAGGCTGCGCCCGGCGCCCGCGGCGGCCGCGACCAGCGCGCGGGTGGCCTCGCCTACCCCCAGCCCCGGCCCCAGCACCACCGCGCCGAGCCGGGCATCTCTGAGCAATTCGGTGAGATCTGCGGTCCCCTCCATCGGCCGGGCCATCAGCGCCGCATAGGAGTTGGCATGCGCCTCCAGGGCGCCCGGCGGCGTGGCCACGGTCACCAGCCCCGCCCCGGCCCGCAGGCAGGCCCGCGCCGCCAGCCGCGCCGCCCCGGCCGTCCAGCGCCCGCCGCTGACCACAACCCCATGACCCCGCGCGTATTTATGCCCCAGCGCCGTCGGGATCGGGAACGACTGGCCCCACAGGTCCGGGCCGTTGACGCTGGTCAGCGGCCGGATCTGCCCCAGCACCGCCTCGCCAATGCCGATGTCCGCCACCCGCACCTTGCCGCACAACGCCCGGCCCGGCAGCTGCAGGTGGCCGGGCTTGCGGCGGAAGAAGGTGACGGTCTCCACCGCCCGCGCCGCCGCTCCCCGCACCTGCCCGGTCGTCCCATCCAGGCCCGAGGGCAGGTCGACGGCGATCACCGGCTTGCCGCTGGCTGCCATCCGCTCTACCAGCCCCCGCGCCTCTCCTTCCAGGTCCCGCGCCAGCCCGGCGCCGAACAGGGCGTCGATGATCAGGTCGGTATCGCTTAAATCGAGGGCAGATGCCGGCGCAACCGCGCCGGTCCAGCGCGCTGCCGCTCCTGCGGCATCTCCGGCCAATCGCTCAACCTGGCCGAGCAGCCCAAGGCGCACCCGATACCCCCGCTGCGCCAGCACCCGCGCGGTCACAAAACCGTCGCCTCCATTGTTGCCGGGGCCGCACAGAATGGTGATTCGTGTGGATAAAGGCCGCCGCGCCACCACGTCGGCGACGGCGGCGCCGGCCCGGTCCATGAGCACCGCGCCAGCCGTCCCGGCGGCGATGGTCAAGGCGTCGGCCTGGGCCATTTCTGCGGGATCAAGAAGCTCTTTCATGGCCTATGCTCCAGGGGCTGCCTAAATCGCATCCAAAACTTGTGCACCGCACGAAAAAATTCCGCCTATTTATGCGCCGCATTGCCTAGTTTGCAGGCACACAACAGCACCTTCGCCCTGCGTCGATCCGGCAATGGCAGGACTGGCATATATCGTGCTTACAACAGTGCGGCTCGGCCAACCGGCGGAGAGGGCGAGCCACCGGGAGACGGAGCGCATGAAGAAGATCGAGGCGATCATCAAGCCCTTCAAGCTCGATGAAGTGAAGGAAGCCCTTCAGGAAGTCGGCCTGCAGGGCATCACGGTAACCGAGGCGAAGGGTTTCGGGCGGCAGAAGGGCCACACGGAATTGTACCGCGGTGCCGAGTATGTGGTGGATTTTCTCCCGAAGGTGAAGATCGAGGTCGTACTCGCGGACGACATGGTAGAAAAGGCCGTGGAGGCCCTCCTGCGCGCCGCCCAGACGGGGCGGATCGGCGATGGGAAGATCTTCGTGTCGAGCATCGAGGAAGCGATCCGGATTCGCACCGGAGAGACCGGCCTCGACGCCATCTGAGTGTCCGTCGACCAGAAGCAATAAATTTCAGGAAAGGCGCTTATCCCAATGAAAACGGCCAAGGAAGTCCTCGACTTCATCAAGTCGAACGACGTGAAATATGTTGATCTGCGCTTCACCGACCCGCGCGGCAAGTGGCAGCACGTGACCTTCGACATCACCATGGTCGACGAGGAATTCTTCGCCGAAGGCCAGGCCTTCGACGGCTCGTCCATCGCCGGCTGGAAGGCCATCAACGAGTCCGACATGCTGCTCATGCCGGATCCCTCGACCTCCTGCGTCGACCCCTTCTTCTCGGAGACCACCCTCTCCATCGTCTGCGACGTGCTCGAGCCCACCACGGGCGAGCCCTATGGTCGCGACCCCCGCGGCATCGCCCGCAAGGCGGAAGCCTATCTGCAGTCCACCGGCATCGGCGACACCGTGTTCTTCGGCCCCGAAGCCGAGTTCTTCATTTTCGACGACGTGAAGTTCAAGGCCGACCCGTACAACACGGGTTTCAAGCTGGACTCCATGGAGCTGCCGACCAACGGCGACACCGATTATGAAGGCGGCAACCTCGGCCACCGCATCAAGACCAAGGGCGGCTACTTCCCGGTGCCCCCGCTCGACAGCGCCCAGGACATGCGCTCCGAGATGCTCGCCTCCATGGCCAAGATGGGCGCCCGCGTCGAGAAGCATCATCATGAAGTGGCGTCCGCGCAGCACGAGCTGGGCCTGAAGTTCGGCAAGCTCGTCACCATGGCCGACCATCTGCAGGTCTATAAGTATTGCATCCATCAGGTCGCCAACATCTATGGCAAGACCGCAACCTTCATGCCGAAGCCCGTCTATGGCGACAACGGCTCGGGCATGCACGTCCACCAGTCGATCTGGAAGGACGGCAAGCCGGTGTTCGCCGGCGACAAGTATGCTGATCTCTCGCAGGAGTGCCTGTGGTACATCGGCGGCATCATCAAGCATGCCAAGTCGCTGAACGCCTTCACCAACCCGCTGACCAACTCCTACAAGCGTCTGGTCCCGGGCTATGAGGCCCCCGTGCTGCTGGCCTATTCGGCCCGCAACCGTTCGGCCTCCTGCCGTATCCCCTACACCAGCAACCCGAAGGCCAAGCGCGTCGAGGTTCGCTTCCCCGATCCGGGCGCGAACCCCTATCTGGCCTTCTCGGCCCTGTTCATGGCCGGAATGGACGGCATCCTGAACAAGATCGACCCCGGCGCGGCCATGGACAAGGATCTGTACGATCTGCCCCCGGCCGAGCTGAAGCAGATCCCGACCGTCTGCGGTTCGCTCCGCGAGGCGCTCGAGTCGCTGGCCAAGGACCACGACTACCTGCTGAAGGGCGACGTGTTCCAGAAGGACTTCATCGAGTCCTATATCGACCTCAAGATGCAGGAAGTCGCTCGCTTCGAGATGACCCCGCATCCGGTCGAGTTCGAGATGTACTACTCGGTCTGAGGCCGGGCGCGCCGGCTTCGGCCGGCGCATCGCCTCGACCTTCGGGTCTCTCCCAGACTGGGGCGCCTTCGGGCGCCCCTTTTGTTTTCAGCGCGCCGATTGCGATCCGCCGCTATCCCCACCAGATGCCGGCCAGCAGCACCAGTTCGGCCACCAGCACCCCGGCGAGCACCGAGCGCCGCACCAGCAGGAAGGCCGCCACACCCGCGGCAATGGCGCCGAGGCGAATGGTCAGCGGCATGTCCACCAGCGGTCCGGTGGGCACGAACACCAGCCGGCCGACCACCGCCGCCAGCAGCGCCGTGGCCACACCCTTGATCCAAAGGAAGACTTCGCTGCCCTCCTCCACCCGCCGCCCGGCGAGGATCGCCAGTGAACGCCAGACCTCGGTGGGCAGGAAGCCCACGAAAATGACGATGGCCGTCGCCACCCAGGCATTGTCGTAAATCATGCCGCGCGCCTGCGCAGCCAGCGCGCGCACAGATAGGCCAAGGTGCCGCCGCCGACGCCGCCGATCATGAGGTCCATGCCACCGCCCAAGCCCGCCACCAGCGGCGCACTGGCCAGGCCGAAGCCCAGGGCCAGCCAGTCCAGCGGCGTGCGCGAGCCGCGCACCATGAGGATGGTGAAGGAGGCCGGGGTCAGGAACAGCAGCGCCGCCGCCAGCGGCAGCGGCAATTCCCCAGCCAGCAGATAGCCCACCAGCGTCCCGCACAGGCTGATGCTGACGAGGCCGTTGCCGAGGCCCAGGGTAAACGCCAGCCGCCCTTCCGCCGGCAGCAGCGGCAGCAGCCGGCTGCCCTCCACCCACACGGTCATCGCCACATAATGGGCGCACAGCAGTTCGGCCCAGGTATTGCGCCGGTGCCCGCGCACATAGGGGGCGATGGCCACCACCATGGGCAGCAGCCGGATCGACGACAGGCCCACCGCCAGCGCGATCGCTGGCAAGGCCGTGCCCGCCGCCAATCCGCCCACCAGGATGACCTGCGCCGGCAAGGCCCAGATCAGCAGGGTCGAGAGCAGGCCGGGAAGCAGGGGAAACCCCATGCCGTGCAGCAGCCCGCCGAACCCCAGATAGGAGGCGAACAGCACCAGGCCGGGGACGGACAGCGCCGCGCGAGCGCCGCGAACGGCCCAATAGAGGCCGCCATGGTGGGGGCCAGGCGATGTCGGCTCAATGGGGGGCGAAATGGGCAGCGCGGACAAGCGGCATCTTTCGGCGAGGGAATCCAGGACCCAGTCCCAGGCTCCCAACCCCAGGCTCCCCGGCAAGCTAAAGGGCGTGCTGCTCCAAAGGAAGGCATGGAGCCATGCATATGCCGCATGTCCGCGCCCGGAGCCCCG
>CALRNP020000260.1:0-7321 GCA_943369575.1 Azorhizobium sp. AG788
GACGCAATTGAACACCCACGCCAGTTCCGCATGCCCGGAGACTTGGCTCTGGTTGAAGACGATATGGGCCTTGGGGTCGATGCCGCAGGCGATGAAGGCAGCCGTGACCTCGCGGGTGTGGCGCTTCAGCTCGGCGGGATCCTGCCAGACGGTGATGGCGTGCATGTCCACCACGCAATAGATGCAGTCATGGCTGTCCTGCAACGCCACGAAGCGCTTGATGGCGCCGAGATAATTGCCCAGATGCAAATTGCCCGTGGGCTGAACCCCGGAGAAAACGCGTTCCGCGACCGCCGCCATGGCGACCTCCTCAAAGGCGGCGCCGCCGCGCCGTCAAACCTGGTGGGAAGCGGCCCGACCGGGCCCGCTTGAAAGATGAGGCCGCGTCATGCCACGCCGCCGCCGCCCGGCGCAAGGGCGCCAGTGGCGCAGCCCTTGCGCTCAGGTGATCGGGGCGAGGAAATCGGTGATCGCCTGCTGCGACACCCCATCCCACAGCAGCGGCGCATGCCCCTGGTCAGCGACCGTATGAACGGCCAACCCCGGATGCCGGGCCGCCATCTGCGCCACGGTCCCCGCCGAGAGGATGTCGGAGAGACCGCCATGGATCACCAGCATGGGCACCTCCGCCAGAGCATCGAATGCCGGCCAGAGATCGGGCTGCGGCCTGGCGGGATCGAATGCCTTGAACGCTTCCTCCAGCGCGGCGTCATAGGCCAGCCGTGGCCGGCCGCCATCATCGCGGTAGATTTGCCGCGCATAGCGCTCCCAGTCGTCGTCACTGAGGCTCGGGAACAGGAAGCCCTGCGCGGCCTTCAGGTCGGCCACCAGTTCGGGCCAGGTCTGCGGGATCGGCTTGCCCACATAGCCGGCGATACGCGCCAGTCCGGCGGTCTCGATCACCGGGCCGATGTCGTTGAAGATGGCGCCGGCGAACAGGTCCGCCCGCCCGAGCGCCTGCGCCAGCATGAGCATCACCAGCCCGCCGCGCGAGGTGCCGAGAAAGACAGCGCGACTGATGTCCAGCCGCGCCAGGCCGATGAGCGTATCGCGCGCCTCCTGCACCGGATTGTAGCTGGCGACCGGCCCGTTGGCCGAGCCGCCCCGCCCGCGGAAATCAAACGCCACCACCCAGCGCGGCCGGGTGGGGTGGTCGGCCAGCGCCTGCGCCAAGGCCTCAAAATCCCGCGAATTGCGGGTGAGGCCCGGCAGCAGCACCACCGGCGGCGTGCTTTGCGGCTCACCCCACATGCGGCCGAACAGGGCCAGGCCATCCTCGCTCGGATAGGCAAAAGAATGCGGTTCGCTCATCGGCCTCGTTCCCCCGTCGCTGCGCGCGCGCGCATGCGTATCGTCCCGCCTCAGCCTGCGCGGCGGCCAAGGCCGAAGACCACGCCGCCATAGGCAGCCATGCCCAGACCCACAAGGCCGGCCACCCGGACCGCCGCCGCGATCGACGGCGTATCCGGGCCGGGCCAGAGCCAAGCGCCCGCGCCCACCGCCGCCGCCATCACTGCGCAGCCGCCCAGCAACACCCAGAGCTGGCGGGCCGTGGCGGCATCGAACGCCAGCAGGCGATGGCCGGCCAGCAGCAGAACCATGGTGGTGGCGCTCACCGAGGCGGAGACGGCGATGGCGCAGGCCGCCGCCACCGGCCCGAGGCCGAACCCGAGGCCCAGGGCCAACACCACGCAATTGGCCAGCGACACCAAGGCGATTTTCTCTACCGGCCGGGTCAGGCCGTGGGCGAGCGCCGTGGCCGACAGCACCCGCTCCAGCCCCTGCGCCGGCAGGGCAAAGGCCAGCGCCGTGAGCAATGCGGCAGTGGCGTGGGCATCGGCGGCGGTAAAGCTGCCGCGCTGATAGAGCACGCCGACGATCGGCTCCGCCAGCAGGGCGAGGCCCGCCGCTGCCGGCAGCGCCAAGGCCAGTGCGGCCAGCAGGGCGCGGGTGGCATCGCGGCCGGCATTGCGGCCACCCGCCGCCAGCAGCGGCACCAGCACCGCACCGGCGCTGGCGCCCACCAAACCCAGAGGCAGGTCCACCAGCCGCTGGGCATAGTTCAGGGCCGAGACGCTGCCGGGGTCCGCAGAGACCACCGCCGCCACAATCAGCAGGCGCAATTGCGACAGGCCCGCGAACACCAGCGCCGGCGCACTCGCCCGCAGCACCGTGCGCGCGGCGGCCCAATCCGGCCGCGCGAAGGCGGGCCAGGCGGCATCGCCCCGCGCCGCCGCCAGCATCAGCGCCAGTTGGGCCAGGCCCGCGACCACCGTGGCCACGGCCATGATGCGCGCCGCCTCCGGCGTGCCGATCCAGCCGCGCAGCGCCAGAGCCACGATGGCCGCCAGGACCACGATGTTTGCGAGAATGGGTGCGAGCGCGGGCAACGCCACCCGGCGGCCGGCATTGGCAATGCCGCCGAAGATGGCGGCGGCGCCCGCCAGCGGCAGGTAGAGCACCGCGATCCGCCCGCATTGGATGGCAAGGTCCGCCCGCTCCCCACCCACTTCGAAGCCCGGCGCCAGCAGCCTGATGACTACCGGCATGAAGAGCGCCCCGAGGCCCGACATGGCCGCCAGCACAGCCACCAGCAGCAGGAGCGTGGCAGCGGCGACCGCGCGCGGCGGCGCAGCGGTAGCCGTCCCGCCCGGACCGGATCGGGAGAGAGCCGGAATGAAGGCGGCATTGAACGCGCCCTCGGCCAGCAGCCGCCGGGCCAGCAGCGGCAGCGCCAGCGCCGCCATCAAAGCGTCCGCCAGCGGGCCGGCACCGAGCACCGCGGCCGTGCCCGCATCGCGGGCGAAGCCCAGCACGCGCGAGCCCAGCGTCGCCGCGGTGACGATAGACGCGCGCCCAAGGATGGAATGGGGAGGCATTTCGCCCGTCCGCTGAGAGGAAGCGGCGTTATGGCAAGGCCGGCCGCCTCTGTCCACGCTGGGCTAGGCGCGAACGGAGGTGCAATGATATTGATTACACTTTATGGTTGCATTAGGATTGCTCTGCAAACTTTGGAGCAGAGCAATGGCGGATCCGGCGGAGGGCGATTTGGATGAAGTCTCAACGATCCCTGTAAGCCCTCCCAAGCCGAAGCGGCCCCCATCCGCCCCGCCCCTTGGCCGCACCAGCACGACCGACAGCGTCGATGGCCGCATGGCCGTGGTCCAGTGTTATGTGTTCTGGGCCGGTTGCGTTCTGATGGGCTTGGCCGCGCTTTTTGCGTTGTCCGCGGCTTGGTGCAATCTCTCGTTCATGCGTGTCCTTGCGGTCTGCGGGGCCACCATTCTCGCTGCCGCCTGCGTGGGCGGGCTGACGGGCTTTTTATTCGGCATTCCGCGGCTGCTCCAGCGCGTGGAAGGCGGTTACGCCAGCGAGGGGGCATCCGCCACCGCAGCGACCCGCATGTCATTCGTTGATCTGCGCAACGGCCGGAGCCGCAGCGTGGGCGGCAACAGCAATTTGGAGGAAGTTTCCGATTGGCTGACTAAGATTATCGTCGGCCTGACCTTGGTGCATCTGGGCGACATCAAGACCCATCTCGTGACCCTCGCTATGAAACTCGCCGTCGCGACCGGCGCCGCGAAGGACGACGCGACGTTCAGCGGCTTCTTCCTCTGCCTGATCCTGGCGGGCTTCGTTCTCGGCTTCCTGTCCATCTATCTGGAAGCCCGCACCCGCGTGGCGGCGCTGATTTCGGACACCGAGCGGATGCTCGACGGCGGCGGCCTTGATGCTGACGCCATCAAGATTTCCTTTAATGCCGGCGTGCTCGGACCAAGCTTGGGCGGCAATCCGATGCTGGTGCGCCCTGCCCGCCCGACCCCACAAGATACCCAACTGGTGGCCTTCCCCTATTCCAGCTTGAGCACGGCCCTTGATTACGCCGCCTGGGGCGCCGCACAGGCGCGCAGCGGCAATTATCTGGCTGCCGTTCGGGCGATGACCGACGCCATCGCCCAGGAGCCGGGTAATGAAAGCTATCTGATGCTGCTGGCGGACGTCCGCCGTCTGCAACGCATGCCCCGGGCCGAGTTCGATGTGCTGCAGGAAATGGTGAACCGGGGCGGCGCCGATGACGACCTGATGCGGCGCCAGCTGCTGGTGGCACTCTACACCGCGCCGCCGGATGGCTTCCGCTTTGTCATTGAGCAAGTCACTTCGCCCAATTTCGCCTTGGGCAACGATCCCGACGTGCTGCTGTACTACGCCTCCGCGCTCGGCCAGGAGGTCAAGTGGCTGCGGAACAATCCCGGCACGCGGACACCCCAGGAGGTGGAGGAGGCGGTCGCGGCCATCCGTGCCAAGGTGCTGAAGGCACTCACTCAGATCGAAACCAGCTTGCCCGATCGCACCAAGGGAGCGCGGCGCATCGCCCGCCTGCTGTTCGATCCCAGCCGGCCGGGTGGAAGCCCGAGCGAGAACGACCTTGAGGTATTCAAGGGTGACCAGGAATTCGAGGACCTTCTGAAGACCTGATGAAGTAAACCCTTATGGGGGAGCGGTCACGGCCCTGGCGGCAACACCTGAGGTTCGGCCGATGCCGAGGTGCGGTCCTTGCGCGGCGGAGTGGACGGCCTGGCGCACCCGGCCGGCGTCGGCGATCGTCGCCCATCCACGGGGCGCACCTGCGATACGCCTGCGCCCTGCCCCGCCAGACTGCCCGCACCGCCGACCAAAGCGAGGCACCTCTCTCCCCACAAATGAAAAATGCCCGCCGAAGCGGGCATTCTCGACTGCGTCAGGGACTGCCGGGCCCCGCCCTTAAGCGAGCGGCCTGTGTGGCAGCCCTCAGGCCTGCGGCTGCGGCTCGGCGCTGCCGGCGGAATCGCCCGGACGGGGGCGATTCTTGCCGGCGGTCGGGACCGTCGGGCCGCGCGGATTGGCGGGCTCGATCACCGTGTCGCGGACCGGCGGCTTGCCATCCAGCAGGTCGATGATCTCGTCCCCGCTCAGGGTCTCATACTCCAGCAGGCCGCGGGCCAGGGCTTCCAGGGACTCGCGCTTCTCGGAGAGAATGCGCTTGGCCTCGATATAGCCCTCGTCCACCAGCCGGCGGACTTCCTTGTCGATGGTCTGCGCCGTGGCTTCCGACACGCTCTGGGTGCGGCCCATGGACATGCCCAGGAAGACTTCATCCTGGTTGTCGCCATAAGCCACCTGGCCCAGTTCATCCGAGAAGCCCCAGCGCGTCACCATCATCTTGGCGAGGCGGGTCGCCTGCTCGATGTCGGAGGCAGCGCCGGACGTGACCTTGTCGTGGCCGAAGATCAGCTCTTCCGCCACACGCCCGCCCATCATGATGGCGAGACGGGAGGTCATCTGCTCATAGGACATGCTCAGCTTGTCCCGCTCGGGCAGCTGCATGACCATGCCCAGCGCGCGACCGCGGGGGATGATGGTGGCCTTGTGCACCGGATCGGTGGCCGGCACCGAGAGCGCCACGATGGCATGGCCGCCTTCGTGATAGGCGGTCAGCATCTTCTCTTCTTCAGTCATGACCAGCGAGCGGCGCTCCGCCCCCATCATGACCTTGTCCTTGGCGTCCTCGAAGTCAGACATGGTGACCATGCGCTTGTTGCGCCGGGCGGCCATGAGGGCGGCCTCGTTGCACAGGTTCGCAAGATCGGCGCCGGAGAAGCCGGGGGTACCGCGGGCGATGACCTTGAGGTTCACGTCGGGCGCGATCGGAACCTTGCGGGCATGCACCTTCAGGATCTGCTCGCGACCCACCACGTCGGGGTTCGGCACCACGACCTGACGGTCGAAGCGGCCGGGACGCAGCAAGGCGGGATCCAGCACATCGGGACGGTTGGTGGCGGCGATGAGGATGATGCCCTCGTTCGCCTCGAAACCGTCCATCTCCACCAGCAACTGGTTGAGGGTCTGCTCGCGCTCGTCATTGCCGCCGCCGAGACCGGCGCCGCGATGACGGCCCACGGCGTCGATTTCGTCGATGAAGATGATGCACGGGGCGTTCTTCTTGGCCTGCTCGAACATGTCGCGCACGCGGCTGGCGCCGACGCCCACGAACATTTCCACGAAGTCCGAGCCGGAGATGGTGAAGAACGGCACGTTGGCCTCACCCGCGATGGCGCGAGCGAGCAGCGTCTTGCCGGTGCCCGGAGGGCCGACCAGCAGCACGCCGCGGGGGATGCGGCCGCCGAGGCGCTGGAACTTCTGCGGATCCCGCAGGAAGTCCACGATCTCGGTCAGGTCGCTTTTGGCCTCGTCGATGCCGGCCACGTCCTCGAAGGTCACGCGGCCGTGCGCCTCGGTCAGAAGCTTGGCGCGGCTCTTGCCGAAGCCCATGGCCTTGCCGCCGGCGCCCTGCATCTGGCGCGACAGGAAGATCCACACGCCGATCAGCGCCAGGAAGGGCAGCCAGGAGACCAGCAGGCTGACGAACCACGGCACGTTATCCGAAGGCGGGCGGGCGGTGATGGCGACGCCCTTGCCGTAGAGGCGCTGCACCAGCGACGGATCGTTGGGCGCATAGGTCTGGAACTGGCGACCGTCGGTGAACGCCCCGGAGATATTGGGGCCCTCGATCACGACGTCCCGCACCCGGCCCTGGTCGACATCCGACAAAAGCTGGGAGAACGAAATATCGTTCGCGCTGCTGCGCTGTCCCGGGCTCTGGAAGAGCGAGAACAGGGCCAGCAGAAGCAGGACGATGATAACCCAAAGGGCGAAATTGCGTAGGTTGGCGTTCATTGGTCCCTCATGGGGCGCCACGGCACGTCGTCGATGAAGGTCAAATGGGCAAAATGCCCCCTCCTCGCGCCGAATGTCCCGCTGCGTCCGACTGTAATCTAGGGGTCGCCCCCCTCCTTGCCAAGGACGAGCGCGCGCAGAACCTCTGAATTTACTGCGAGGCCCCCCTCCCCAACCTGCCTGGGCGGAGCCGTAGCAATACTGACATAGCCTTGCTTGAGGGTGACCACGGCCCCTGCGAGGGTTCGCCGCAGGCGCACGCCTTCCCCATGGGCAGACAGCAGCGCTGCATAAAGGCGCTCCGCCTTGCCCAGTTCGACCATGCCCTCGCTGGCCTTGGAGGTGAGGGCACGCACCAGCAGGCGCAGGCCGATCTCCTCGGGCAAGGCCAGGAACCGCACCCGATCCAGCCGGATCTCCGCCGTCTCCTGGCTGCGGCCGAGGCCCACATCCGCCTGGGCGGCATCTACCGCCATCTCCAACGCTGCATCGGCCCGTGCCGCACGGCGCGCCAGCAGAGCCAGACGCTCCGCACCCAGCCCCTCCTCCTCCAGCATGGGCGCCAGCGCCCGCAACCGCGGGCGGGTATATTTCGGGTCGTTATTGC
>CALRNP020000261.1:0-7320 GCA_943369575.1 Azorhizobium sp. AG788
AGGTCTATGCTTATGCCAAGAACATCTTCAACGAGCCCGTGCCGACCTACATGCAATATAACCGCTCCGTCGGCGGCACCGAGGCCAGCATGACCCTGCCGCGGGTTCTGGGCGTCGGCGTGCGCGGCACGTTCTGAGCGGCAGTCGCCGCGCTCGCTGACGTCGGCACGGCCGGCCCGCGTGTCTCGCGCGGGCCGGCCGTGCCGTGTTTCTCACCGCATGGAACGCCGCGGCGGATGAGCTGCGGGCAAGGGCTGGGCATGACACCGGGTAAGACGCTGCACATCGGCATGTCGCTGGCCCCCACATGGCTGAATGGCGACGCTTGGCGGCGGGCCGACAGCAACGTGGAAGGCATGTATTCGGCGGACTTTCACGCCGACGTGGCGCGCCGGGCGGAGGCCGCGCACCTCGATTTCGTGTTCCGGCCCGACACCCTGTTTCTGAACACGCCCGCGGTGGCGCAGGGCGCCGCCTTCGCCGGCCTCGACCCCACCATGCTGATGGCGGTCATGGCCCGCGAAACCCGGCATATCGGCCTGCTCACCACCATTTCCACCACGTTCCTGCCGCCCTACATGGTGGCGCGGCAGTTGCAATCCCTGAACTGGCTCAGCAACGGGCGCGCGGGCTGGAACATCGTGACCGCCCTTGAGGGGCATGAGAATTTCGGCATGGGCCACATGCCGTCCGCCGAGGCGCGCTATGCGCAGGCGGCGGAGTTCACCGCAGTGGTCCGCGCGTTGTGGGACAGCTACCCCCATGCGGCGCTGAAGCAAGACCGGGCGAGCGGCCTTTATGCCGACCCCGACCTGATCAAGCCCATCCACCACGAAGGCCCCGCGTTCCGGGTCAAGGGGCCCCTCAACCTTCCGGCCTGTGGCGAGGCGCCCATGCCGCTGGTCCAGGCCGGCGCCTCGCCCGCGGGCCGGGCGTTCGCGGCCAGCGTGGCCGATGCGGTGTTCATCTCGGCGCCGGACATGGACGCAGCCATCGCCGTGCGGCGGGATCTGCGCAGCCGGGCCGTGGCCTGCGGCCGGCAGGCCGACGCCATCCGCGTGCTGCCGGGCCTCAGCCTCTATCTGGCGCCGAGCCGGGCAGAGGCACAGGACCTGTTTGTTGAGACCCACGCCCGCGCCGACCTCTCCCGCAGGCGTGCCGTCATCACCGAGATGACCGGCCTCGATCTCAGCCAATGGCCCGATGATCGGTCGATTAGCGGGGCCGATCTACCTCCCCCGCCCGAACATGTGCGCAGCCGCACCCATTCCGATCTGCTTCGGCGGGCGATCCTGCGCGACGCGCCCACCCTGGCCGAGCTGCTGCTGCGCCCGGAGGTCATGGGCTCCGGGCATTGGCAGGTGGTCGGCACCGTGGATGACGCAGTGACGGAGATTTCCCGCTGGGCCGAGGCCGGCGCCATGGACGGCTTCATCGCCACGCCGGGCGGATCGGTGGACTGCATGCACCTCGCGCTCGGCGCACTGGTGCCGCGCCTGGCGGAAGCGGGCCTGTTCCGCACGGCCTATACGGGCTCCACCTTCGCCGAACACCTGCGCGGCTGATCCCGGCGGCGGTCCCGGGTCAGTTGGTCAGATTTTCCGGTTCACGGTGAGAATCCACAGCAGATAGAGGCCGCCCAGCAATCCGGTGGTCAGGCCGATCGGCAGGTTGACGCCAAACGGCACCCGCTGGCTGATCAAATCGGCGCTCAACAGCAGCACGGCACCCATGGCGGCGCCGGCGACCAGCGGCACATCCGGCGCGCGGGTGAGCCGCCGGGCCAGTTGCGGGCCGGCCAGGGCAATGAAGGCGATGGGCCCGGCCGCCGCGGTGGCGATGGCCGTGAGGCCCACAGCCGCCATCACCATCACCAGCCGCGTGCGCTCGGCACCCACACCCAGCTGGCGGGCGGCGTCATCGCCCATTTCCAGCAAATCCAGGCGGCGGGCGTGCGCCAGCGCAATGGGCGCCATCACCGCCAGGCCCAGCGCCGCCGGCACCACATGCGCCCAGGTGCGGGTAGCGAGCGAGCCGGCCAGCCAGATCTGCGCCGCGCTCGCCTGGTCGAGATGCCCCGCCACCATGAGAACGGTATTCACCCCGGCCAGGGTGGCGCCCATGCCCAGGCCCACCAGCACCAGCTTGGTGCTGGCGCTGTGCCCCGCCGTGCGGGCCAGCAGAAACACCACCAGAGCGGTCGCCACGCCGGACAGCACCGCGGCCAGCGCCGTGGCCAGCGGTCCGCTATCGAACAGGATGATCTGGGCGATGGCGCCGGTCGCGGCGCCGGTGGAAAAGCCGATGATGTCCGGCGAACCCAGCGGATTGCGGGAGATCGACTGAAAGATCGCGCCCGACATGCCCAGGGCAGCGCCGACGCACAGGCCCGTGAGCACCCGTGGCAGCCGCAGCCGCCAGATCACCCGGTCGACCATGGCATTGTCGCCGCTGCCGATCAGGCTTAACAGCACCTGCCCCGGTGAAAAGGCCAATGTCCCGGTACCCAGCAGCACGACGCTGAGGACAAGAGCAAGGCCCGCCAGCAGGCCGCAGACCAGCACGGTGCGCGGCCGCCACAGCAGCGATCGCGAGCCGAACCGCAGCGCCCGGAATGCCGTGCCGGTCATAGCGCCCTCAAGCGAAAGCGGCAGACCACCACCAGGAAGAACGGCCCGCCCACAAGGGCGGCGATGATGCCGGCGGCCACCTCGGAGGGGCTGGCGATCACGCGGCCCACGATGTCGGATCCCAGCAGCAGGATGGCGGCGAACAGCCCCGCATAGGGCAGGATCCAGCGATAGTCCGGCCCCGCCGCCAGCCGCGCCAGATGCGAGGCCACCAGGCCCACGAAGGCGATGGGGCCGGCGCCGGCGGTGGCGGCCCCCACCAGAACCATCACGCTCAGGCAGGCAAGGGTCCATGTGCCGCGCACATGCGTCCCCAGCACCCGCCCGAGATCCTGCCCCAGCGCGATGGCATTGAGGCTCCCAGCCATGGACAGGGCCATGCCGCCGCCGATCACGGTTGATAGCGCCAGGATGGCGGCGGTGTCATACCCGCGCCCCTCCACCGAACCTGCCGCCCAATGACGGAAATCGTCCAGCACGGCGGATGGTCCGTTGATGATGAGGATCGCGGTCAAGGCGCCCAGCACCACCGAGAGCCCCGCCCCCGCCAGCACCAGACGCACCGGGCTGGTGCCGGCCTCATGGGCCCGGCCCAGAACGAAGACGGCGGCGCCGGCCAATCCGGCCCCAAGGGCGGCGAACCCCACATATTGCGCCGGCGTGGTGAGGCCGAACAGGCTCACGCCCCCCACCACCGCCAAAGCGGCGCCGGCATTGATGCCCAGCAGGCCCGGCTCAGCCAGGGGATTGCGCGTGACCGCCTGCATCACCGCGCCGGCCAGGCCCAGAGACAGCCCCGCCAAAATCGCCACCAGCGTGCGCGGGATCCGCAACGCCCAGATAACCAGGTGCAGGTCATTGCCCGCGTCATAGGCCGTCAGGGCATGCACGGTCTCGCCCAGCGGAATCGACCGCGAGCCCAGCGTGAGGCTGACGAGCGCGACAAGACACAGGCATCCGGCGCCGGAGACCAGGCCCCATATGCGCCGGCGCAGGCGGCGCGCCCGCGCCACGCGCACGCCCGCCACGGGCCGTTGAACCTGGCCCGTCATGGCTTTTTGAAATATCCGGCGATGCGGTCGATGAGCTGCAGCCCGGAATAATAATCAATCCGGAATGAGGTCGGGCCGAGGGGATAGACCCGGCGGTCGATCACGGCACGGGTGTTGGCAAGAACCGGGTCGGCCAGGAAGGCATCCTTGTCCTTCTCGGTGCCGCGCAGCAGGAAGACGGTGTCGCCGGCAATGGCCGCCGGCAGGTTCTCGCGGGAGATGAAATCGAAATCCGACGCCCGCGTCACGCTCTGCTGCAAGGCTTCCGGCAGGCCGGCCACACGGAACCCCAGCGCCTGCAGCAGGCGCGCCTGGGTGCCAATGGTGCGGCCCACGGAATAGCTGCCGCCGATATTGTAGCCGACGATGCTCACCGTGCCCGGCGGCGGCGTGATCGAGGCTGCGACCTCGGCGGCGCGGGCATCAAACCGCGCGATGGCGGCCTGGGCTTCGGCTTCGCGGCCGGTGGCTCTGCCGAGTTCGGCGGCGAGTTCCTGCCAGCTCTGGGTGGAATAGTTGACCACCAGGGTGGGAAGGCCCTGCGCCTTCAGTTCGGCCACGTGCTCCAGGCCGCTGTCGGCGCCGCTGGCGGAGGCAATCACCAGGTCCGGCTGCCAGCCGATCACCGCTTCGATGTCGAACTTGAGGTTCGGCGCCAGCACCTTGACGCCGCGCTGATCGGCGACCGCCGCCCATTGTGAGAAGAAGCCCTTGCTGTCCGTCAGTGCGCTCGGCGTTGTGGCGGTGCTGGCGACGACGGGCGCGCCGATGGCGAGGAGGATGCCCGTCACACTGGGGGAGGTGGAGATGATCCGCACCGGCTTCGCCGGCAAGGTCAGCGTGCCGACCGCATCGGTGACGGTCCGCGGCCAGTCGGCCGCCTGTGCGGTGGCCAGGGATGCGGCAAGGAGCGTGACAAGACCAAGACTGGCGGCAATCACGAATGGCAGGAAAAAGGGCCTGGATCGGTGCATTGAGATGGTCGCTGAGCGTTGAAGGGCTTGCAGGGTCAGGGCTTGCAGAGACAGGGCTTGCAGGGTGAGGGGCTTGCAGGGTGAAGGGCTTGGCACTTCGGATCGAGCGGCGCCAACGACGTGCAGGGAGCGCGACAACAACCCGACCACGGCCCACCACGCCGCCGGCCGCGCTCCGCAGCCCAATTCCCGTTTCATTGCAGATTTCACCCATCAAGGCGACAAAAAACAACTTGGCCTGCCGCTTTTGTGCGGCATCGCGATGGATAGGCGACGCCCATGCCGCAAGCAGGGAATATTCGCGAGTGTCCATGCAAAGGCCAACGCCAATCGATCGACTGCCATAACTTAGATTCATTCAAAAATTCGACTTCCCTGTTCAAACATTCATTGCCCATGACGTCATGCCCCCATGCGGACAGTTGACAGGATGGATAAGGCTCGGGCTTACCTGGAAGCGCTCATCGTCAGCAAAATGGGGCTTGCGGCAGCGCCGATACGGGGGACTTCCAGATGACGCACCGCCTGAGCGCGGAGTCGGTAACGCTGCGCTACAATTCCCGGACCATTTCCCAGGATCTGTCGCTGGCGATTGAGGACGGCACCTTCACCGTCATCGTCGGCCCCAATGCCTGCGGCAAGTCCACCCTGTTGCGCGCGCTGTCGCGGCTGATGCCGCCCACGCACGGGCAGGTCGTGCTCGATGGCAAAAGCATCGCCGACCTTCCGGCTCGGGAGGTGGCGCGACGGCTTGGCCTGCTGCCGCAGACCTCCACCGCACCGGACGGCATCACGGTGTTGGATCTGGTGGCGCGCGGACGTTATCCGCACCAGTCGTTCCTGCGGCAGTGGTCCCAGGCAGATGAGGCCGCCGTGGCGGCGGCCATGACCGCGACGCAGGTCGCTTCCCTGGCCGACCGCACCATGGATGAACTCTCCGGCGGTCAGCGGCAGCGGGTCTGGATCGCCATGATCCTGGCGCAGGAAACCCCGCTGCTGCTGCTGGACGAGCCCACCACCTATCTCGACATCACCCATCAGATCGAGCTGATGGAATTGCTGGCCCGGCTCAATCGGCAGGGGCGCACCGTGGTGGCGGTGCTGCACGATCTCAACCAGGCCTGCCGCTATGCCACGCGGATCGTGGCCATGCGCGCCGGCGCGATCATCGCCGAAGGCCCGCCGGCCGAGATCATCACCGAGCGCTTGGTGGAAGAGGTGTTCGGCCTGCCGTGTGTCATCATTGCCGACCCCGTGGCCGGAACCCCGCTGGTGGTGCCGAAAGCGCTGGATCACACCATGGCGTTTTCCATGGCGCCGGACCGGCGCTGAGGGGGCCTGCCCCCGCCGCTTATGAACGCCATGGCGACACCGAGGGAGACTCCCGCCTCATATTGGCGTAAAGGATCCCGATCGATGCCGACAATCGCGGATGCGAGAACCGGCGAATGACCCGAAATAGGTTCAATTCATTTGCAGAATAAGTGGAATGTTGGTCTCTCCGACCGTCTGAGCGCCTCGGCCAATACCAAGAAGTCGCGCCTTGAGCAGTATCGCTCGGCGACCACGGAACCGGAACTGGCCGCCAAGCTCGCCGAGCGGGAAGCCATTGCCGCCGCCCGCGAAGCCCGCGTTGCTGAGCGCGCACGGCTGAAAGCCGAGGAGCAGGCCGCGGCCGAAGCCAAGGCAGCGCAAGAGGCCCTAGAGGCGGAAGCCGCCGCGAACCGCGAGGCCGATGAGCGCATGGCGGCGGATCGCCAGCGCATCGCCCGGGTCATCGAAGACCAGGCCGCCAACAAGGCAGAGCGGGACCGGCGCTACGCCGAGAGAAAAGCCCGCAAGTCCTGATCCGCACGGAGAGCCAGCCCCGCCCCCTTTGGGAAGCGGGGCTTTTCGTGTGAGCACGCGCGCCCTCAGCGCATGGCGAAGGCCGGCTCCGGCACCGCCACATAGATGCGCCATTGGCCCGGCACGGCCTCCGCCAGCCGGAACTGCGGGCTGATGGCGAACGGGTCGTTGGCGAACGCCCCATCCTGCGCCGTCACCACGGCGGTGACGCAGCCATAGCGCTTGGCCATGGTCTCCACATCCTCGCGCGTGCCCTCCCCTGCGAACACGCGGGCGAACAGCGTATCCAGCGCCGCGCGCTGGCGCGGGGAGATGGCGGCGAAGGCCAAAGCCAGTTCCTCGCCCGCATAGCAGGAGCGGCGCTGGGCCAGCAGCGCCCAGGAGATGTTCACCGGCCAGGGCGTGAGCCCCTTCAGGAAAGCGGGATTGTTAGCCACCCGCCCATCCGGCGGGGTCCAGCGGCGCACCGCCTCCCATAGCGCCGGGCTGTTGGCGAACACCGCGCCATCGGCAGTGGGATCGCCGCGCAGATTGCCTTTCAGGATGGTGAGGCCATCGGGCAGGCCCAAAGCGAGCCCGATGGCCACCACCGCCGCCACCGTGCGCGGCGCCGTGACCATCCAGCGCGACAGGCCGACGGCGGCATAGATGGTCATCACCATCACGCCGGGCAGGATCGCCCGCCAGCCCAAATCATTGTTCTCCCCGGTGGTGCTCACCAGCAGCCAGCCGCAGGCCAGGCTCACCACCGCCAGGGTGGTCAGCGCGCGCACCCCGTACGGCATCCAGCTGCCGCGGAACAACAGGCCCAAGGCC
>CALRNP020000262.1:0-7317 GCA_943369575.1 Azorhizobium sp. AG788
GGGGGAGACGGCGCAATTTGCCATTTTCAAATACTGCTCAAACAATTGCCTGCTAGCGATATCTTGGCTGTCCGGAAGGTCTCGTTGCCGCTCGGATCTCCCGGCCTATGGCCGCATCAGTCTATCGGCCCATCTTCGGACGCCTGAGAGGCTTTGATGCTCGCGACTCGCCATGGTTGCGGCCATCGTTTCTACATCTAATGCTTGCGAGCATTCTTCGCTTGGCCACGCTGATCTTCCGCGTGCTCGTCCCGCCCGTGCGGCTGGCGGGCGGCAACGGCAGCACGATGTCTGCTGCCTCCGGATGATCCTCCGGCCCCCGCGACGATGGCGCTGAACACGCCCCAGGATCGTGGGCTCTGATGAATACTCATGGAATGAGGGGAAGCATATGCGGGGTTTGATGTCTGCGAGAGCCGCGGCGCTGGTCATCGGCGGCTGCGTGGCGCTGGCAAGTGGGCCAGTCCGGGCCGAGGACGCTTTCCTGAGGGAGATGGTCGAACTTCAGGCGGAGATCGCGTTCCTGCAGATGAAGACGCCCGCCATGGTGGTGGGCGTGGTCCGCAACGGGGAAAGCATCGTCCTCGGATACGGCAACCGCGCGGACGGGCAAGGCGCCCCGGACGGCGACACGATGATCCGCGTGGGATCCTTGTCGAAAGTCGTAGCCGGCGAAGTCCTCGCCAGCATGGTCGCCGATGGCACGGTCAAGTTCACGGATCGCCTGCAGGACAGGCTGGGATGGCCGGTGACGGTGCCCACGGCCGGTGGCCGCGAGATCACCCTGCTCAATCTGGTGACCCACGGCTCAGGACTGCCGCGCGAGGTGAGCATTCCCCGCGATCCCGACTATCCCGAACAGGTCACGCGCGAGATGTATATGGAGGCGCTGAAGGGACAGAAGCTTCTCTTCCCGCCGGGCACCGGCCTTCACTATTCGAACTATGCGTTCGACCTGCTGGGTGAGGCGCTGTCGAAGGCGGCCGGCAAGCCCTATGCGCAGTTGCTCAAGGAACGGGTGCTCGATCCCGCGGGGCTCAAGGATACCCATGTGCGGCTGAACGAGGCCCAAAAGGCGCGCATCTATCAGGGCTATGCCCCGGATGGGAGCCCCATGCCCCTCACCGAGGTCTCCGACATGCAGGCCGCGGCGAGCGGCCTCTTCACCACGCCCAACGACATGGTGCGCTGGATGAAGTGGCATCTCGATCGGTTCGCGCGCCCCGGCGCCGAGATGCGGGCCCTCGACCACGCCGCCTATGTGTCGCGGGATGCCCAGGAGCCCGTCTCCGGCCTCGATCATTCCGGCCACATGGATGCGATGGGGCTCGGCTGGGTGGTGATGAACCCCGAGGGCAGCCGCCCGTTCATCCTGCAGAAGTCGGGCGGACGCCAAGGCATCCTGTCCTACATCGCCTTCTCGCCCGCCCGGGGCGTCGGCGTGTTCATCTCGATCAACAAGTACGACATGGTGGCGGGCGATATCATCCCACACTTCGCGAACGAGCTGATCCGTCAATTGGCGCCCCGATGATCGGCTGGGAGGGACTTGCGCCTTTGAGCGCACGCGACGGCATCGGGCACGCCACCCAATGGCCGCGGTGGATCGCCGGGACGGCTGCCTTTGTCCTGTGCCCGCCGCTGCTGGTGGTGGGGATGATCGCGCTTGCGGCGGGCGCGAGAGCGCAAGTGCTGGAGCAGGTTACGTCCGAACAATCGGCGGTCATCCAACGCTTCTCGGAGCCGCGCGCGCCGGGAACGATCAACATTGCCGTCCCGGACCAGCAGCGCCGGATTCCGCCGGAAAATGCCAAAGGGGTGCGGTTCACGCTGCGCTCCCTGCGGGTGGACGGGGCGGTCGCCGTGCCGCTGGCGCAGCTTGAGCCGATCTGGAAGGACGTCATCGGCACGACCGTCAGCCTCGCGGATCTCTACGAGATGGCCGCCAAGGTGGAGCGCGCCTATACTGCGGCGGGATACTTCTCCATGGCCGTCGTGCCCGTTCAAGACTACCGCTCAGGCCACGTCACCATCGCCCTTTATGAGTCCTATGTCAGCAAGGCGGTGATCAAGTCGGATCGCCTGGGCCTCGAGGCGCGCCTTGCGCCTTACATCAACCGCATCACCGCCATGCGCCCCATCCGCATCAAGGAAGCCGAGCGCATCCTGCTGCTGATGAGCGATCTGGCCGGGCTCAAGATCGACGGTGTGTTCAAGAAGCCGGACACGCCGTCCGGCGGGGGCGATCTCACCCTCGACATCAGCTTTACCCGGCTGTCCGGCGCCGTCGTTCTCGACAATATGGGCACCGCCCAGATGGGGCCGGTGCAGCTTGCAGCCACCGCGACGCTGAACGATGTCTTCGGATTGTTCGAGTCCACCGAATTTGCCGGGATGACCATTCCCAACACCCCCCGGGAGGTGCTGTTCGGCCAGGTGACCCAGGACATCCCCATCGGGTTCGATGGGCTGCACGCGGGCTACCGGCTCGGCTACATCTCCTCCCAGCCCGGCGCCGATCTCGCCCCGTTGAATGTGGAAGTGTCGGCGACCTTCGGCAATCTGTTTGTCAGCTACCCCTTCCTGCGCACCATCGAGCACAGTCTCTTCGGGCGCGTGGAGCTGAACTTCAAGAACAATGAAGTCAACATCGGGCCGGAGCTCAATGCCCTGGACGACAATCGCTGGCTGGCGGCCTCGCTGCGCTATCTCGCCGAGTTCGATGGCGGTTCGGCGACCGTGCTCGCCTCTGTGGCGCAAGGTCTTGATGACCTGGGCGCGCGCGCCGATCGCTGGGCGTTTCCCTCGCGATCCGGCGTACCGGACGACTATCGCTTCGCCCGTCTCGATCTTGACGTCCGCAAGGAGGTGTTGCCGGAGCTGAATGCGCGCCTGCGCATGGCCGCGCAATATGCGTTCGACCCGCTGCCTTCGGTGGTGCGGCTGAACGTCGGGGGCGACCCGTTCGGGCGTGCCTTCGACAGCTCGACGGCGGCAGGAGACAGCGGCGTTGCCGCGACATTCGAGCTCAGCCGGCCTATTTCCTGGTCCGCGCCCGGCATCTCGGGCCTCCAGGTGTTCGCGTTCGTCGATTATGCGGCGCTCTGGAGCCAGGAGGTCGGCGTGGACTACACGGACGCCAGGCTCGGCTCCGCCGGTGCCGGCCTGCGCGCAATATTGGGCGAGGGGCTCAATGCGCAGCTGCTCATCGCCATTCCGTGGGAAGACACCGCAACGCTTTCCACCACGGGCAAGCGCGTGTTCGTCCAGATGGCAAAGGCATTCTGATGCGCGAGCGTTCTGACTTGCAGGTGTTCTGACGCACATGCGTTCCGGGATGTCGGCGTGACCACCTGCCGGCGTCCCCACCGACCTCCCCCCTGACGCGGCCGCCCCGTTTGCAGGCGATCACATTGCTGGAAACCAATATCATGGCCATGCTTACCTCGTTTATTGGCCGGGGGGCACTGAAGCTCGCCGCCGCCTTTTTGCTCAGCTCAGCGGTGTTGCCGCTGCAGGCGCTAACCGTACCGCTGACGCTTGGGGCATTCCCGCCGGAAGACGTCATCCCGCTCGCCCAGGGCGGGACGGAGCGGGCGCTGGCGGAGCTGCCGGCGACGATTGAAAGCATCCTGAAGCGCAGCGGCCTTCCGGGGGCGGCTGTCGCCGTGGTGCACGGCGGCAAGACTGTCTTCGCGCAAGGCTTCGGCGTTCGTGAACTGGGCAAGCCGGCCTTGATCGACACGGCCACCGTGTTCCAGTTGGCCTCGGTGTCCAAGCCGATCGCCGCCACCGTCGTCGCCGCGCAGGTGACGGCCGGCGTGGTGAAGTGGGACGATAAGGTCGCGCAGCTCATGCCGGGCTTCGCGCTGAAGGATCCCTATGTCAGCGCCAATGCGACGGTGGGCGACTTCTTCTCGCATCGCACCGGCCTGCCGCACGCGGGCGGCGACATGCTCGAGGACATCGGCTTCGATCGCACCGCGATCCTGGCGCGGCTGCGCCTGCTGCCGCTGGCGCCGTTCCGTATCTCCTATGCCTATTCCAACTTCGGCCTCACCACCGGCGCCGAGGCGGTAGCGCGGGCCTCGGGCCAATCGTGGGAAGACCTCTCCCAGAAAGTGCTCTACGGGCCGCTGGGCATGACATCCACCAGTTCGCGCTATCAGGACCTGCTCAAGCACGAGAACCGGGCGGTGCTGCACTCGCTGGAGGCCGGGCGTTTCACCCCGCGCTTCCAGCGCGACCCCGATGCGCAGTCGCCCGCCGGCGGCGTGTCGTCCAGCGTGACCGACATGGCCGAATGGATGAAGCTGGTGCTCGCCAACGGCCGCTATAACGGGAGGGAACTGATCGCGCCCGCCGCCCTGCTGCCGGCGCTGCGGGCGCAGGCTTTCAGTTCGCCTGCCCCCACCGTCAACGCGCGATCCAGTTTCTACGGTTTCGGCTTCAACGTCGGGGTGGACGCGGATGGTCGGCCGGACCTATCCCATTCCGGCGCCTTCGGCACCGGCGCGGGCACGCAGGTGCGCTTCCTGCCCTCCGCCGACATCGCCATTGTGGTGCTGACCAACGGCGCGCCCGTGGGGGCGGCGGAGGCGATCAGCAGCCAGTTCATGGATACGGTGCTCTATGGCGCGCCGACCCGTGACTGGTATGCGCTGTTCAATCCGCTGCTGATGGCCTTCAATGATCCGTCCGGTGATCTGGCGGGCAAGACGGCGCCGGCGAAGCCCGCTGCCGCCCGCCCGATGGCCGATTATGTGGGCACCTATAAGAATGCCTATTATGGCCCGGCGCGGATCACGCAGGCCCAGAGCGGCCTGGTGCTGGCGCTCGGCCCCGGCGCGCTGTCCCTGCCGCTGACCCACTGGGACGGCGATACGTTTGCGGTCGCTCCGCGCGGCGAGAACATGCCCTATGGCTCGCTGTCGTCCGTGCGTTTCGTGGTCAAGGCCGGCAAGGCGAGCGAACTCAAGATCGAATATCTCGATGCCGAGGGCCTCGCCACATGGACGCGGTGAGCGGGGGGCTAGTCGCCCCCGCCGGTCCCCGAAGCAGATGGCCAGCGCCAGCAGGCACATCAGCATGAATAGGCTGATGA
Source organism: Azorhizobium sp. AG788 (assembly GCA_943369575.1). Lineage (GTDB taxonomy): Bacteria > Pseudomonadota > Alphaproteobacteria > Rhizobiales > Xanthobacteraceae > Azorhizobium. The sequence goes on from CALRNP020000262.1 coordinate 5,105, forward strand.
CACTGGTCAGGCCGATCCACCCACCATGGAGAGGAAGACAAACGCCATCAGCATATTGAACAGCCAGCTGGCGGCGGATGCGGCGGCGATGCCGGTCTCGCGGATGGCGGTGGGGAACAGTTCGGACATCAGCACATAGGGCAAGGGGCCGAGGCTGATGGCGAAGGCCGCGATATAGAGGTGGCCGAGGAGATGCCGTTCATGCGGCAAACGTCAGCGGTCTTCGCGCCCGCCTCCTGCTCCTTCAGCATCCCAATGATCTATACCTCAGTGAACCGTGAGGAGGGCATCGTCCGTGTCCATGTCGGCGGACGCTATCTAAATCTGGGCGAGGTTCAGGGGCTCAGGTCATGGGAGGCGATTGCGATCGGGGTTGCGCTCCCGCTCGCCACGCTTGGGGGGCTGCCTTATCGAATGCACTCACCCAGGCATCACTTCAAACGTTCCGATGACGGTATAATGCGCGCGGTCCTAGCCAGGTTCGGAGTCATATGATCTAAGGTCACAATTATCCGTGTGGGGCGTGGGATATGGATATTGCGATCAAGGAAGCGAAAGCTCCGAATCTTTCAATTTATTTCTTCGATATTGTTCAGGACTACCCCGCAATCGGTGGTGTGGCGGAATTTTCCAGCACCCTGTTTGCGCATTTGAAGCAGCGGTATGGCGCGCGTGTCATCTCGGCGCGGACGGCTGCCACCGGGCTCAACATTCCCGATGCCGGCAGCATGCCGTATCTGCACCGGGAACGCCTGGTTGCGCAGCGGCTGGCGGATCGCGATCCACGTTCGGTCTTCGTCTTTCCCAATTTCCAGTCGCCGGTGTGCCGCAGCTCAGGCGTGGGGCCTCGCATCATCAATGTTCTGCATGATGTGCAGTTTGCCTATCTGCCCGAACTGTTCAGCGCCGAGCGGCGCGAGACCCTGCGCCGGACGTTCGAGGAAACCCGCGCCAATGCGGACGAGATAATCTTCATCAGTGAGGCGGCGCGCCGGCAGTTCAGCGAGACCATGGGTGCGCCGCGCCGCAGCCGCGTGATCTACAACCCCGTCGTGGCCGAGACGGCGACGCCATCGGGTTGTCCGCGCGAGGCTTTCCTGGTGGCTCCGATCCACCATCACCCGCACAAGAATTTCTCCGGCCTGCTGGCGTTCTTCGCGCGCATGGCGGCGCGGGATCCGGCGCTGAAACTCGTTCTCACCGGCCACGGCGCGCAAGCGCTGGAACGCCAGATCGGTGCGTTGCCGGCGGATGTGCGCCGGCGCGTGAGCCATCTGGGCTATGTGCCCCGGCGCAAGCTGGATGCACTCTACGGCCGGGCGCGGGCCTTCATCAGCGTGTCCCGCTTCGAGGGCTTCAATCTGTCCGCGGCGGAAGCCGCCCGTCACGGCACGCCGCTGCTGCTGTCCGACCTGCCCGTGCACCGCGAACTGTTCTCCGGGCAGGCCTGTTTCCTTGATCCAGACGCGCCCTCGCTGGAGACGGCCGAGGCGTTCCTTCAAGGACGCGTGAGCGGTGTCGAGGCGCCGTGGCCGCTCACCGCGCGATGTGAGCCGTCACGGGTGGCCGAAGCCTATGCGTGTGTGATCGACGCGCAAGCGGAGGACGCCGCCCGCACCATCTTTGCTACCTCCCATGTGCGCCGAGTGCGCATGCCCGCTTGGCCCCTGCGATCCCATGTCGGTCAGGCGGCCGGACCTCGTCTGCGCTCGCTCGCACATCGCCAACTGGCTGCCACGGCTCTTGCTGGCGCTGCGGCTGCGATGCTGGTGCTGTCGCATCTGCCCGCCATGGCGGACGGTGGCGTGGGAGGAGGGAATATTTCCCGCGGCGGGCCTTACACTCCGGGTGGTGCAGGCGGCGCCGGCTATACCGGCGTTGACGGAGCCGACGGCGGCTCGGCCTATTTCGGTGCCGGCGGCGGCGGTGCCGGCGGTGGAGCGGGCGGCACCGGCGGAGCATCGTCCTGCCGAGTCTGCACCGGATATACCCCTGCTGCCGGCGGCGTCGGCGGCACGGTCGGCAGCCCCAATGGGCAGAACGGTGCTGACGCGGACCTGACCTGGAGCGGCGGCGGCGGCGGTGGCGGTGGCGGCGCTCACGGCAACGGCTTTACGGGCGCCGTACCGGCGCTGGGGATCATGCAGGGCGGCAACGGCGGCAATGGCGGCAGCATTACCGTCACCGGCAAGCCCGGTGGCGGTGGCGGCGGA
>CALRNP020000263.1:0-7163 GCA_943369575.1 Azorhizobium sp. AG788
GTTCACCGCGAGGATGGTGTCGGGATCGCGGGCCTCGCGCGCCGCGTCCGCAGTGATTGCGGCGCCGAGAATGACGAGGTCCGTGCCCTTGGGAATGCCGCGGGCCACCGCATCGGCATCGCGCACATCACCGGGCTGGAAGGCGACCGGCAGATCGAACCCCTCCGGGGGCGCTGCGCGATCGAAAAGGATGATGTCATGCCCGGCCGCATGGAAGGCGGTGGCGATATTCAGCCCCACGAAGCCGGTTCCGCCGACCACTGCCACCCGCACGCGCGTCTCTCCGAAGATCTGGCCCGCCGGTGTTCGGCATGACGGTCCGCAGAAGCCTCGGGCAAGGGCACTGAAGGGTCAATCAGTGGATAGTAATATAACTATTCATTCTGTTATTATTATATCTAACGATGAACAGATAGGCGCTCTTCAGCGGAAGTGGCTGGATTTGGCCGTTTTGGCGGCATGTTTCGCCCGCGCATGCCTGAGATTGGTGCAGGACAGCCCGGGATCCGAGGGGGCGTCTGCCCCGCTCCCTCCCCCAGGCCGGGGGAGGGAGCGGACGGCGGGTCAGATTGCGGTTGCCCGTGCGAAGGCGATGTAGATCTCCCGCAGACGGCGGGAGAGCGGGCCGGGGGTGCCGTCGCCGATCAGCTTGCCGTCGATGGCCACCACCGGCTGCACGAAGCTCGATGCCGAGGCGATGAAGGCTTCCTTGGCGGCCAGCGCCTCATCCAGCGTGAATGCGCGCTCTTCCACGGTGATGGCGCCTTCGCCGGCCAGGGCCAGAAGGGCGCGACGGGTACAGCCGGGCAGAACCGCGGTGGAGTTCGGCCGGGTCACCACCACATCGGCGGCGGTGATGATGAAGGCGGAGGACGACCCGCCCTCGGTGACGAAGCCGTCCTCGATCATCCAGGCTTCCTGGCAACCGGCTTCGGCGGCTTCCTGCTTGGCGAGCACCTGGGCCAGCAGCGCCACGCTCTTGATGTCGCGGCGGGCCCAGCGCAGGTCCGGCACGGACTTCACGCGGATGCCCGTCTCCGCCGCGCGGGAGGCGAGAATGGACTTCTCCTGCGTGAACATGAACAGGGTGGGCGTGGCGTCCTTCGGGAAGGTGAAATCGCGGTCGGCGACGCCACGCGTCACCTGCATATAGACGACGCCCTCGGTGAGGCTGTTGCGGCGGACCAGTTCGCGCTCCAACTCCACCAGTTCGTCCAGCGTCACCGGCAGGCCGAGCCCGATCTCGCCCACGGAGCGCTTGAGGCGCGCCAGATGGCTGTCATTGTCCACCAGCTTTCCCTCCAGCACGGCGGACACTTCATAGATGCCGTCGGCGAACAGGAAACCGCGGTCCAGCGGCGAGATGCGGGCTTGCGCGAGGGGGACGAACGCCCCGTTGACATAGGCGATGCGGTCCATGGGTGGGCTCCGGTCTGTGTTGTGAGGCGGGGGCCGCCGTCCTGAGGTGAGGGCCGGCGGGAGGATGTGGCCAGCGGGACGATCAGCCCGATGCCGGCGTGCGGAACTGGCGGCGCAGTTCCTCAATGAAGCTGTGGACCAGGCGCGAACGGGGTACGCCCTTGCGCAGCAGCAGCACGACGGAAATCTCGCAGGGCGGGGTGAAGGGACGCTGGACCAGTTGCGGCGAGGGATGGCACTCGGCCGTATAGGGATCCACCACGGCCACGCCCAGCCCCGCTTGCGCCAGGACAGCCGCCGTTGAGCAATAGCGCACCTCGACGCGCGGATCATAGGGCACCAGGTCGCGATCGAAGGCGGTCCGCACGATCTGGCCGATCCGCGATGCAGCCTCGATGCCCACGAAGCGATGCTCGGCCACGTCGCTGGCCTTCACCTCTGATTGCGCGGCCAGCGGCGAATCCGTGGGCACGAGCGCCACCATGTGAGTGCGGTGGAGCACCTCCACATTGACGTCGAGGTGATGGTCGAGCGCAAGCGCAATACCGACGTCCGCCGAGCCTTCCTTCACCGCCGTCAGAATGTCCGCCAGCCGGCGGACGTCATAGGACACCGAGACTTCCGGACGGGCATCCACCAGCGCCCGCAGCGCCAGCGTATGGCCGATGGGCGGCGTGGCCACGATGCGGATGCGGCCGGATTTGCCCTGGCGGATGTCGCGGGCGCGCAGCGAGAAGCTGCGCAGGACGCCGAACATCGGCTGGATTTCCTCATAGAGCAGCACCGCCTCGGCGGTTGGCTCGAGGCGGCGGTGGGCGCGCTCGAACAGCGTGATCCCCAGTTCCCGCTCCAACTGGCGCAGGCGGTTCGAAACGGCGGGCTGGGAAATACCGAGCTGTTCGGCGGCCTCCACCGTGGTCTGGCAGCGCATCATGGCGCCGAAGATCTCCAGCAGGGAGAGGGAAACCTGAGTATCCTCCATGTCGCGCATCAACCCGCCTCCGGCGCCGATCCGAGCGCCTCCGCATCAGCGCGCCGGCGTGCGTCTGCCACGGAGCGCCGAAGGGCGCGCGCCAGCCTGGGGCGCAGGAGCGGGTTATGCGGCCGCACCGGGACAAACTGGCCGCAAAGCGTTGAGGAGGCGAGCAAAGGCAAGGGAGGCATGGCGGGATCTGATGTCAGGCGATCTTTCATCCTAGCCGCGTTTTGCCGGCAATCATCATAATTATATGAGTTGTATAATAACCTCCGGTTATATTTCTGCCGCTGCGCGGGCGAGGCCTGCGGCCTGGCCCGCGCGCCGTCAGCCCCCATTGCCCACCGCCCCCATTGCCCACCATGGCGGGCAATGGGACGGGCCGGATGCGGATGCCTATTTGAGCTGGTCTTGCACCTTGGCGAGGGCGGCGGTGGCGCAGGCTTCGTCCAGCTGGCCGCCCGGGGCGCCGCCGACGCCGACGGCACCGATGGTCTCGTTGCCCACCTTCACCGGCACGCCGCCAGCCACCACCAGGAAGCCGTCAATGGCCACCAGCTGCGCCGAGGCCGGGTTCTTCTGGATGTTCTCCACCATCATGCTGGTGGGGATCCGGGTGGAGGCGGAGGTATAGGCCTTGCGGCGGGCGGCCTCCGGCGTGTGGACGCCGGCCGCGTCGGCGCGCAGCAGCGCCCGCAGAACGCCCGCCCGATCCACCACGGCCACCGAGACATTGTAGCCCTGCGCCGAGCAGGCGGCGACTGCTTCCCGTGCGATGTCCGCGGCCAGGGTGAGCGGGATGTTTTTCTCCTGCAACACCTGGGCCTGGCCCGCAGTGGCGAAGCTGGCGATGGCGGCGGTGGCGATGATGAGGCGCTTCATGGGATGTTCCCTTGACCGTTGTGTCTGGGAAAGCCGTGTGCTTTCCCCCACAGGACTAAGGGGATCGGCGCGCGCGCTGAATCCGCGATGGCACCGCCCGGCGTCGGTAGTTCTACCGACACGGCTCACGAAAGGGCGGCCGCCCTCAGGGCGTCGCCAGCGTCAGGCGCACGAAATCGGCCACCGAGCTGGTGCCCAGCTTCTCGGCGATATGGGCGCGATGGGCGTCGATGGTGCGGACGGAGACGTTGAGCGCCGCCGCCACATCCTTGGTGGCCCAGCCTTGGCACACCATGTCCAGCACCTCGCGCTCGCGCTCGGTCAGTTTGGCCAGAAGGGCGGCGGCTTCCTGGCGCTCCAGAACCGTCTCCAGCTGCTTGGCCGCCGATTGGATGGCGTCCAGCAGCACGCTCTCATCGATGGGCTTGGTGAGGAAGTCCACGATGCCGGCCTTGAAGGCGCGGCGGCAGGCGCTGACGTCGCCATGGCCGGTAATCATGATCGCCGGCCAGTCGATGCCGCGTTCGCTCAGCGCCTGCTTCAGTTGCAGGCCGCTGATGGCCGGCATCCGCAGGTCGATCAGCAGGCAGCCGGGCTGGCGCGGATCGAGATGGGCGAGGAAGGTGGCGGGATCGGCGAAGGTTTCCACCCGCAGGCCATAGGTGCGCAGCAGCAGCGACAGGGCTTCGCGCACCGGGGCATCGTCATCGATGATGTAGACCTTCACCGATGTCACTGGGCGGCTCGCTGGGCGGCGGCGGGAGCCGGCAGGGTGAGGGTGAAGCAGGCGCCGCCGCCGTCGTCATTGCCGGCGCTGAGCCGCCCGCCGGCTCGGGTGACGATGTTCTCGCACAATGGCAGGCCGAGGCCGAGGCCATCGGGCTTGGTGGTGAAGAACGGTTCGAACAGGCGCGCCAGGGTCTCGGGCGCGATGCCGGGGCCGGTGTCGCGCACCCGCACCACCACCTGCCAATCCTGAAGGGCGGTCTCGACCGTGATCTGCTTGTCGCCGCCGGTGGCGCCATCGAGGCTGTCGGCGGCGTTGCGGATCAGATTGTGCAGCACCTGCTCCATCTCGATGGGATCGGCGATCACCGGCAGCAGGTCCGGCTCCAGCGCCAGCGACAATTGGATGCCACGACTGGTGAGGTCCGCCTGCATGAGGTCGCCGACGTCGCGGGCGACCTGGTTGAGGTCGGTGGGGACGGGCAGGGCGTCCTGCTTGCGGATGTAGTTGCGCATGCGCGTGAGCATGTCGCCGGCGCGCTTGGCCTCGCGGACATTGGCGCCAAGGGCTTCGTTCAGCAACTCCGGGTCGCGGCCCGATGCGGCCAGCCGCACGGCCGCCTGGCTCTGGCTGAGCAAAGCGGTGAGCGGCTGGGTCAGTTCATGGGCGATGCCGGAGGCCAGTTCGCCCAGCGCATTCACCCGCGAGGCGTGGGCGAGGCGGGTTTCATGCTCCAGCATCTGGGTGCGCTGCTCCGCCTGCGCCGCGGCGGCCCGCGACAGGCGCGCCTCGCGCCGCATCCGCCAGCCATAGGCACCTGCCGTCAGCAGCACCAGCACCAGTACCGCGAACGCCAGCGTCTGCTTGGGGAACACGATGTCCGCCAACGCCATGGGCCGCGCCAGCGTCAGCAACAAAGGCTGGCTTTGGCTGTCCACCGCGCGCTGGAACCGGGGCGTGCGCAGCCAGGTGGGGGCGGCGGCATTGTCGGTGGCCGGCCGGTCTACCAGTATGTGGCCATCCAGGCTCAGGGTGAGGCCGGCCCAGGGTGGGCGCTCGTCCGCCTCGACCAGCAGGGCGGGATTGATGGCGACGAGCAAAGCCAAGGGCGGATTCTGCGCCCCCAGCCGCTTGCCGAGAAAATAGCGCGTCGGAACAGCGGGATCGAGGTAGGCCTGCACCTCGCCCGGGCGCTGTTGGAACACGCTGCGCACGTAGGCGGGCAGGGCCGCCTGCGGCGAGGAAGTCCCTGTCGCCACGACTTTTTGCGGTGCGTCGGATGAAGACAGGGCCAGCAGGTCGATGGCATCGATCCGAGGATAGAACCGCATGATGCTTTGCGCGACCTGGCGCAGCGCATCCTCGGGCGGGGGAAACGTGGCCATGGCCAGAGCAGCGAGGCTGGTGAGGTGGGCGTCATGCTGCGCCACGCGCTGGGAGATGACCCGGTGCAGCACGAAGCCGGTGGCGTTCAGTTCCTCTTCGGCGCGATCCATGGCGAAGCGGGCATTGATCGCCACGAACACGCCAACCGCACCGAGCCACGCGAGCACCAGAACGGCAGCTGTGCGGAGCGTGGAGGCAGAGCGTGTCACCGGCTTTCCCTTTGGCATGGCGGCATCACCCTAACACAGCTTTCTCGGCCGACGCGTCAGCGCCGGAAGCGACCGGCGCGGCGGCTTCGGCGATGCGCCTTGACCCTGGCGGCGCGGCCTGCGATTGCCAGAGCGGGAGGTCCGCACATGCGGCTGCTGCTGGTGGAGGACAATCGCGATCTGGCCGGCTGGCTGGCGAAAAGCCTGCGGCAGGCGGCCTATGTGGTGGACGTGGTGCATGACGGCGAGGATGCCGAGCATGCGCTTGACGTCGCCGACTATGCTTTGGTCATTCTCGACCTCGCTCTGCCCAAGCGCGACGGCCTCCAGGTGCTGCGGGGCATGCGGCGGCGGGGCAGCAAGCTGCCGGTCATCATCCTCACCGCCAATGCCAGCCTGGATGGCCGCGTCACCGGCCTGGACGAGGGCGCCGACGATTATCTGGCCAAACCCTTCGAGATGGCGGAACTGGAGGCGCGCATCCGCGCCCATCTGCGCCGCTCGCACGATCTGGCCGATCCGGTGGTGGCCTATGGCGATCTGGTGCTCGATTCCAAGACCCGCATGTTCCGCCTCAAGGACGCCGAACTGGCCCTGACCCCGCGCGAGCATGCGGTGCTGGAGCAATTGCTGCTCAAGCGCGGGCGCACGGTGAGCAAGGCCCAGCTCTCCGACAGCGTGTTCGGCTTCTCCGACGAGGCCGACCCCAGCGCCATCGAGATCTATGTGCATCGGGTGCGCAAGAAGCTGGAGGGTGCCAACGTGCGCATCGTCACGCTGCGGGGCCTCGGCTATCTTCTGCGGCATGAGGATTAGAAGTCTTCGGCTGCAACTGCTGGCCTGGCTCATCCTGCCTCTGGCAGGCGTGGTGGGGCTGAACGTGTGGACCAGCTACGGCGCCGCCCGCGCCACCGCCGCATTGGTCACCGACCGCATGCTGGCGGCCTCCGCCCGCGCCATCGCCGAACCGACCCGCGTGGATCATGACGTCATCGAAGCGGTGATCCCGCCGGTGGCGCTGGAAATGTTCGCCACCGGCCATCAGGACCGGGTCTATTACCGGGTGGAGACCGCCGGCGGGCGCCTCCTCACCGGCTATCCCGATTTGCCCCGGCCGCCGCGCCCCGACCGCACCTTCGAGCCGCAGAGCTATGAGGGGCGCTATCGCGACCAGGATCTGCGGCTGGTCTCCCTCGTCCATCCGGTGGTGGGGGCGGGGGCGGATGGGCCGATCCGGGTGGTGGTGGGGGTGACGCTGGCCAGTCACGCCGCCATGGTGCGGGAATTATGGATCGGCGGCTTCGGCCAGCAGGTGCTGCTGTTGGTGGGGGCGGGGCTGCTGGCCATCATCGGCCTCAATCGGGGTCTGGCGCCGCTGCTGCGGCTGCGCGATGCGGTGCGCGCGCGCCGGTTCGAGGATCTGGAGCCGTTTCCCACCGATGCGGTGCAGAACGAGGTGCGCCCGCTGGTGATCGCCCTGAACCAATATATGGACCGGGTGGATAAGCAGATGGCCGCCCAGCGCCGCTTCGTCGCCAATGCGGCCCACCAATTGCGCACGCCT
>CALRNP020000264.1:0-7025 GCA_943369575.1 Azorhizobium sp. AG788
TTCGTCGATGTCGCAATCCACCGTCAGATAGAAAGTGGGCGTGACCTGCTCGCTTTCCACAAGCCGCTTGGCGATGGTCTTGCGCATGCCGTCGAGCTGGATCTCCTCATAGGAGCCTTCCGCGAACAGCGCCTTGACCTGATCGACGCCGGGGGCGGAAGCCACCGCAGCCGCCCTCGGCGCAGGCGCAGCAGCGGTAGCGGGGGCGGCAGCGGCCGCAGGCGCCGGCGCCGGCTTGGCACCGGGCTGAGCGGCTTCCACATCGCGGGCGACGATGCGGCCATGAGGACCTGAGCCGGACACGGCCGCCAGATCGAGGCCCTTGTCCTTGGCGATACGGCGCGCCAGCGGCGAAGCGAACACGCGCCCCGCATTGGCGGCGGGCGCAGGCGCAGCAGCCGGAGCGGCTGCAACCGGAGCCGGCGCTGCGGCAGGGGCAGCCTGCGGCGCGGGAGCGGCCGGTGCAGCTTCAGCGGCCGGCGCCGGAGCGGCGGCCGCCGCGGGCTTGGATCCGCCGCCGGCGGCAACCGCCTTCACGTCCTCGCCTTCGCTGGCGAGCAGCGCGATGATCTGGTTCACCGGCACGTCCTGGCTGCCTTCCGGCACCAGGATCTTGGCGATGATCCCCTCGTCGATGGACTCCACCTCCATGGTGGCCTTGTCGGTCTCGATCTCGGCAAGCACGTCGCCGGACTTGACGCTATCGCCTTCCTTCTTGAGCCATTTGGCGAGGTTGCCCTTCTCCATGGTGGGAGACAGGGCCGGCATCAGGATCTCGATGGGCATAGGTCTCTCCCCTCAGCGATAGGTGACCGCGCGGACCGCCTCGATCACATCGGCGACCGAGGGCAGAGCGAGCTTTTCGAGATTGGCGGCGTACGGCATGGGCACATCCTTGCCGGTCACCCGCAGCACGGGGGCGTCCAGATAGTCGAACGCCTTCTCCATCAGCTGGGCAACGATCTCGGCGCCGACGCCGGACTGCGGCCAGCCCTCTTCCACGGTGACGCAGCGGCCGGTCTTCTTCACCGACTCGATGATCGTAGGCAGGTCCATGGGACGGATGGTGCGCAGGTCGATGACCTCCGCCTCGATGCCCTGCTTGGCCAGTTCCTCGGCCGCCTTCAGCGCATAGGTCATGCCGATGGACCAGGACACCAGCGTCACGTCCTTACCGGCGCGGGCGATGCGGGCCTTGCCGATGGGGACGATGAAATCATCCAGCTTCGGCACTTCGAAAGAGTGGCCGTAGAGGATTTCGTTCTCGAGGAAGATCACCGGATTGGGATCGCGGATCGCCGCCTTGAGCAGGCCCTTGGCATCGGCGGCGCTATAGGGCGCCACCACTTTCAGGCCGGGCACGTGGCTGTACCAGGAGGCATAGTCCTGGCTGTGCTGCGCGCCGACGCGGGCGGCGGCGCCGTTGGGGCCGCGGAACACGATGGAGCAATGGATCTGGCCGCCGGACATATAGAGCGTCTTGGCGGCGGAATTGATGATCTGGTCAATCGCCTGCATGGCGAAGTTGAAGGTCATGAACTCCACGATCGGCTTAAGGCCGGCCATGGCCGCGCCGACGCCGAGACCGGCAAAGCCATGCTCGGTGATGGGGGTGTCCACCACGCGCTTGGCGCCGAATTCCTGGAGCAGGCCTTGGGTGATCTTGTAGGCGCCCTGATATTCGGCGACTTCCTCACCCATCACGAACACGTCGCCGTCGCGGCGCATTTCCTCGGCCATGGCATCGCGCAGCGCTTCGCGCACGGTCATGGTCACCATCTCGGTGCCGGCGGGCACTTCCGGATCCGGCTGGACGGACACGACCGGCGGGTGGGCGACGGCGGAGGGCACGCTCGCCTGCGGCGCGGGGGCGGCGGCAGCCACCGGCGAGGCCGGAGCGGCGCTCTCGGCCACCTTCTGCTGCGGGGCCGGCGCGCTGGCGGCGTTGGCATCCTCGCCCTCGGCGAGAATGGTGGCGATGGGAGTGTTCACGGCCACGTCCTGGGTGCCTTCCGGAACCAGGATCTTGCCGAGAATGCCCTCGTCCACGGCCTCCACTTCCATGGTGGCCTTGTCGGTCTCGATCTCGGCGAGCACGTCGCCGGATTTGACCGTGTCGCCTTCCTTCTTCACCCACTTCGTGAGGTTGCCCTTCTCCATGGTCGGAGACAGGGCCGGCATGAGGATATCGATGGGCATGGCTGTCAGCTCTTGCTGGGCGCGGCCGTGCCCTGGCCCGCCGGAGCGGCTAGGGGCGGGCGCACGACCGTGAGGTTGGTGTAGACAGAGACCGCGGCGACCGCGAGCATCAAGGCAGTGATGAAGGCCACCAGGGCCTTGCTGACCCGCGCCGCATGGTCTGCGGCCGGGCCTTCCAGAAGACGGGCTGAGAAGGGCCACAGCACCAGAAGCACCGTGTTGACGGAGCCGCGGCCCCCGCCGGCCGCCTGCGCGGCCCCCTTCGCCTTCAACCCCTCGGTCACGGCGACGCCCCAGCTGGCGGCGGCACCCGCCAGGCAGAGAAACAGAGCGATGAGCGCGATGACCGCCACGGGCACCTCGTTCAGCGCAGGATGTCGGTGTACAGCTCGGCCGGATCGGGCTCTGGGTCATGGGTCGCGAAGTCGGCGGCCTCATTGACGATGTCGCGGATCTCCGCGTCCACCTTCTTCAGATCCTCTTCGGTGGCGAGCCCACCCTCCAGCAGGCGCGCACGCACCTGCTCGATGGGATCGTGCTCGGTCCGCATCTTCTGCACCTCCTCCTTCGACCGATATTTCGCCGGATCGGACATGGAGTGGCCGCGATAGCGGTAGGTCTGCATTTCGAGGATATAGGGCCCCTTGCCGTCGCGGGCAAAGGCCAGGGCCCGCTCGCCGGCCGCCTTCACGGCGCGCACATCCATGCCATCCACCTGCTCGCCGGGGATGTTGAAGGAGGTGCCGCGCTTGGAGAAGTCGGTCTGGGCAGAGGCGCGGCTGACCGCGGTGCCCATGGCGTATTTGTTGTTCTCGATCACATACACGACCGGCAGCTTCCACAGCTCGGCCATGTTGAAGCTCTCGTAGACCTGGCCCTGGTTGGCCGCGCCGTCACCGAAATAAGTGACCGAGACGGCGCCATTCTCGCGATACTGGTTCGCGAAGGCGAGGCCGGTGCCGAGGGGGACCTGAGCGCCGACGATGCCATGGCCGCCGTAGAAGCGCTTCTCGGTGCTGAACATGTGCATCGAGCCGCCCTTGCCGCGGGAATAGCCCCCGCGACGGCCGGTCAGCTCGGCCATGACGCCGCGGGATTCCATGCCGGTGGCCAGCATGTGGCCGTGATCCCGGTACCCGGTGATCACCTCGTCGCCGGGCTTCATGGCCATCTGCATGCCGATCACAACGGCTTCCTGGCCGATGTAAAGGTGGCAGAAACCGCCAATCAGGCCCATGCCATACATCTGCCCGGCCTTCTCTTCGAAGCGGCGGATCAGAAGCATTTGGCGGTAGGCGAGCAATTCCTGCTCTTTGGTGAAGTTCGGTACGCCGGCCGGAACCGCCTCTGTCCGGGCGGACGGTTTCTTCGCTGCCATCGACTTCCTCAGGAAACTCTAGACCTGCACATGCTCTAGCGCACCTGGGGAACCACCAAAAGCGAAAAAAGCATCGTGCTGCACCGCAACACGTTGCAAACGCTTGATTTCACTCACTTGAACCGAGATACAGTTCATTGACCTCATGAACTGACAACAAGTTCAATTTCTCGATTTGATCATCACAAGGTCCTTCGCGTGGACGAAATCCAGCTCGCGCCGACCCTCTTCGTCGAGCATGTCCGGATCCAGATTGCGCGCGTCCAGCAGGGACACCTTGTTCTCGATTTCGCGGCGCTGAGCCTTGAGCGTGGCGAGTTCCGCCTGGAGGCGCTCCACTTCCATCTCATAGTTGCGCTTGGCGTTCAGCCCATGGTCGCCATTGTAGGCGTGATAGGCGAAATAGCCGATGGCTCCACCCGCCACGAGGTAGAGCATCACGGCGAAGAAGAAGGCGCGGAGACGGGAGCGGGTCTGCATGGTCAACGATCTTGACCCCACAAGGTTGAAGCGCGGTTAAGGGCGATTCGCTCCCCCTGCCCGACCGGACTTTTCAAGCGCAAGCAATAGAGCGCAAGCAATAGACCTAACGCCGGATACAAAAATGCCCCGGACCAGCCGGGGCATTTTCACGGTTTCAGCACCTTGCGCACCGCAGGCGCGCATCCGGGCGGACGATCAGGCGAACGCCTTAAGCGCCGCCTTGCCGGCATACTTCGCCGCGCTGCCCAGCTCTTCTTCGATGCGCAGCAACTGGTTGTACTTGGCGGTGCGGTCCGAGCGGGCCAGCGAGCCGGTCTTGATCTGCCCGCAGTTGGTCGCCACCGCCAGATCGGCGATGGTCGAGTCCTCGGTCTCGCCGGAGCGGTGGGACATCACGGCGCGATAGCCGGAGGTGTGGGCCAGTTCCACGGTGTTGAGGGTCTCGGTGAGCGTGCCGATCTGGTTCACCTTCACCAGGATGGCGTTGCCGGTGGCGGCCTTGATGCCGCGGCCGAGGCGCTCCACATTGGTCACGAACAGATCGTCGCCCACCAACTGGCACTTGGCGCCGATGGCATCGGTGAGCTGATTCCAGCCGGCCCAGTCATCCTCGGACATGCCGTCCTCGATGGTGACAATGGGATAGCTGCCGACGAGGCTGGCAAGATAAGCCACCTGCGCCTCGATATCGCGCACCTTGCCTTCGCCTTCATAGTGATAGGCGCCGTCCTTGAAGAACTCGGTGGCGGCGCAGTCGAGGCCGAGGAACACGTCCTCGCCGGGCTTGAAGCCGGCCTTCTCGATGGCCTTCAGCACGAAATCCAGCGCCGCCTCGGCCGAGGCGAGATTGGGGGCGAAGCCACCCTCGTCGCCCACATTGGTGTTGTGGCCGGCATCCTTCAGGCCCTTCTTCAGGGTGTGGAAGATCTCCGCGCCCCAGCGCAGGCCCTCGGCGAAGGTGGGGGCGCCGGCGGGCAGGATCATGAATTCCTGGAAGTCGATCGGGTTGTCCGCATGGGCGCCGCCATTGATGATGTTCATCATCGGCACTGGCAGGGTGCGGGCATTGACGCCGCCCACATAGCGATAGAGCGGCAGATTGTTGGAGATGGCCGCCGCCTTGGCCGCCGCCAGCGACACGCCGAGAATGGCGTTGGCGCCGAGCCGCGCCTTGTTGGGCGTGCCATCGAGGGCGATCATGGTGGTGTCGATCTTGACCTGATCCTCGGCATCAAAGCCGCCGATGGCATCGAAGATCTCGCCATTCACCGCGTCGACGGCATTGCGCACGCCTTTGCCCAGATAGCGATCCTTGTCGCCGTCGCGCAGTTCCATCGCCTCATGGGCGCCGGTGGAGGCGCCGGAGGGCACCGCGGCGCGGCCAAGGGCGCCGTCTTCCAGCAGCACATCGACTTCAACCGTGGGGTTGCCGCGGCTATCGAGGATTTCACGGCCGATGATGTCGACGATGGCTGTCATGGAACGTCCTTCCCTTCATTCTGCCCAAAGCTTGAGACCGCCCGCCGGGGGTCCTTGAACGGGGCGGGCCGCTTCTACCTTGTCCGGGGGCGGCTGGTAAGGGGTCTGGGCGCAGAACACGTTCCCCGCGACAGGGCGCGAAATTGCGCTAAGCTGCTTAAAAATGCAGCGCTGGCACCGTCCCGCTGCCGGAAGAAACGCCCGCAAGTCCAAGGACGACCGATGACGCAAGACAAGCTCCAGCTCGGGCGGGACACCGCCTTGCCTGCCTCCCCGGAAGAGGCGGTGCTGGATCGCGTGCCCAATCCCCATCCCGATGTGAATTATGTGGCACGCTTCACTGCTCCGGAATTCACCTCGCTTTGCCCTGTCACGGGACAACCGGACTTCGCCCATCTGGTGATCGACTACGTGCCCGATGCGCACCTGGTGGAATCCAAGTCGCTCAAGCTTTATCTGGCCAGTTTCCGCAACCACGGCGCCTTTCACGAGGACTGCACGGTGGCGATCGGCAAACGTCTCATACAGCTTCTGACACCGCGTTTCTTCCGCATCGCCGGCTATTGGTATCCGCGCGGCGGGATTCCCATCGACGTCTTCTTTCAGTCCGGCGATCTGCCCGCCGGCGTCTGGCTGCCGGAGACCGGCGTCGCCCCCTATCGCGGGAGAGGATAGCCATGCCCAGACTGGTCATCACCAATGGGGATAGCGCCGTCGAGCGGCTGCGCGCCGGCGGGGTGACCGGCCATTTCCTGCCCTGGCGGGACATGCTCCATGATGGGCCGGTGCCGGACAGCCGGTCGCTGGCCATCGTCGCCGATACCAGGGCCGAATTCCTGGCGGACGCCTTCGGCCTGCCGTTCGATTCCGTCCGCTCCGACTTTGCCGAGCGCGACGGCCAGCTGGAGATCCACATCGCCTTCAGCGACGTCGACCTGTGGTTCGAGCATGACCTTTACGACCAGCTCCAGCTGATCCAGCTGCTGGACTATTTCGCCCATGAGCCCGACCGCCACGGCCTGCGGCTGATCCAGGCCGCCGATTATCTCGGCACCCTGCCGGCCGAGGCCATCCCCGCTCTGGCGGTGACGGCGGCGCCGGTGTCGAGCCTGCAACTGGAGACCGCCCGCCACGCCTGGGCGGCCTTCACCGCCCCGACCCCCAAGGCATTGGCGGCGATTGCCGGGCGCACCCACAGCGCCCTGCCCTTCCTCGCCCCGGCGCTGCGGCGGGCGCTGGCGGAACTGCCTGCCCCCCATACCGGCCTCTCGCTCACCGAGGAGCGCATCCTCCAGTGCCTGGCGGAAGCCCCGCGCAAGGCCAATGAGGTGTTCGCCGCCGTGCACCGGCAGGAGGAAGCCCAATTCCTGGCCGACCTGCCATTCTTCCTGCGCCTGGATGGCCTAGCCTTCGCCCATGAGCCGCTGATTGAGGGCTTGCCCTTCCCCTCCAGCGAATGCAAGGCGTTCGACCCTGCGCACACCAA
>CALRNP020000265.1:0-7010 GCA_943369575.1 Azorhizobium sp. AG788
TCGGCAGATGGCCAGACCTATCGGGGCGAGGCGGTGAACCCGGAGCGGGTCGGTGTGTCCCGTGCCGCCGCCGTCGCCGCCGCCCGTGCCGTGCAATCGAAGATCAACAAGGAAGGCACCGCGGCGCTGCGAAAGGCCACCCGCCGCTACGACAAGCCGAACGCGATGCTGGAGGCCTATCTGGCCGGCGCCATCGCCGACAGCCCGAACGTCACCATCCTCCCCAACCGACGTTCAACGCCCGTTGAAACACCCGAGATGGCCGCCGCCGCGCAGGTGGGGCGAAAGCGGGACCGCGAGGTCGATATCAGCGCGTCGGTGCGAACGGAAATGGAGGCGGACTTCGAAGCCGGCCTTTCGGGGCGCCCCGTGCGTGCCCCCGCCGAGGTGGTGGAACTGGAGCGTGCCGAGGCTCGGTTCCTGCGCGCCGTCGCGCTGGAAGACCGGACGGCCTCCGGCATCGAGCTTTCCGAGGCGGAAACGCGGTGGCTCGCTGGCTACCAGCTGAGCGTCGAATACCGCTCCTCACGCGAACTCTTTGAAGAATTCGGCCGCTCCTGGTTCGAGGAACGGGCGGCCGGGTAGGCAAGAAAAAGCCCCCGGCGGCAACCGGGGGCGGGAACTGAGCGAGGTTATAAAATGGCAGGACGTGAAGCAATGGTCAATGTCGCAGCGCTACCGGACACAACAGCGCCGTTGCGCAACGTGGGATTGCTCAACCAACTTGTGGTCCGTCTGGTGGATCGCAAGCAGGGTGAGGATAACTTCGGGGCGTTCTACGGCCCGTCCGGTTACGGCAAATCCTGTGCTGCCGTCTATTGCCGCAACAAGTCGCGCGGCGTGCTGCTGCGGGTGGGTTCGACCTGGACCGGCAAGCACCTGGCCGAACAGATCGCCGGCCGTCTCGGCGTGCGCGACATCAAACGCACCACGCCCAAGATCGTCGATCAGATCGTCAGTGTGTTGCTGGACAATCCGAGCCGGCCGCTCATCCTCGACGAAGCCGATTTCCTGGTGAAGAAATCCATCATCGAGATCCTCAGGGATATATCGGACAATTCGAAAATCCCGGTGATCCTGATCGGTGAGGAGACGCTCAAGGCCCGCTTGGCCGTCTGGGAGCGGATCTATGGCCGCGTGCTGGCGTGGGTCGAGGCGGTGCCTTGCGACCTGGCCGATGCGCGCCATCTGGCCCGCCTCTATGCCAGCGACATCACCCTTGACGATGATCTGCTCGCCCGCATCCGCGACCAGGCGGAGGGCCGTGCCCGCCGCATCGTGCGCCATCTCGGCCGCGCCCTGGAAATCTCCCGCCAGCGCGGCATCCAGTCCCTCGCCCTGCACCATTGGGACGGCGAGACCGATGGGGGGAATGCGTGATGAGCAAATCCACCCCGGACATGTCGACCCTGAAGGTGCAGGTGCGCAGCGGCCAGGATTGGTATTGGAAAGTCATGCTCCAGCTGGACATTGCAGGGGCATGGTCGGTGCGCGACATCACCGGATACACCAAGGTCAAGCCGGACTCCGTGCGCGAGTATCTCAAGCGCCTGCTGAATGCGGGCGTGGTTGAAGAGCAGGGCGAGGAGCGCAAAGGGAACAAGCTTTATCGTCTCACGCGGCGCCCCATGGATGCACCACGGGTGCGCCGAGACGGCACCACGGTGGAATATGGCGTGGTCAATGAGCAGATGTGGTCGAGCATCTGCTACCTGCCGCAATTCAGCTCGCGGGAACTGGCGCTCCAGTCGTCGACGGATGTCGTCAAAGTCGCGCTGGAGACGGCTAAGACCTATTGCCGAATGCTGGAGCGGGCGGGCTATCTGGCCGTGATCGACGTGGGCGGGCCTGGCCGCGAGCGAGTCTATGCGCTCAAGCCGGACCACAATTTCGGCGGCCGCGCGCCGATGATCCTGCGCACCAAATTCGTGTTCGACCCCAACATCAATCAGATCGTCGGCCCCGGTGAAGACGCGCGGGAGGTCCTGCCATGAATGCGCGGCCTCCTCTCGATTTCTTCGCCAACGTCCGGAAGGGCTGGGGTGAGGATGCTCCCGACTGGATCATCGCTCTTGCGACCGCCTGCACCAACAGCAGCCAATCGAAGGTTGCGGCCCAGCTCGGCGTTTCCGGCGCCATGGTCTCTGGCGCGCTCTACGCCAAGTACACCGGCGACATGGGCCGCCTGGAACTGCTCGTTCGGGGTGCCCTCATGGGGGAGATGGTGCGGTGTCCCGGCTGGGGCATGACCATCACGCGATCCCAGTGCCTGGAAGATCAAGCCATGCCCTTCGCCGCATCCTCTCCGGCTGAGACGGATGTCTATCGCGCCTGCCGCTCAGGGTGCCTCAATTTCCGGCCCAAGGGAGGTCAGTCATGACACCCGACCGGACGTTCAGCGATGCGATCGGGGGCACCATCAAGGCCCTGGATGCCTATTGCGCCAGGCAGAAGCCGCTGGAGCCCATGGTCATGCTGGCCATGCTGACCCAGTTGGTCGCCTGGCGTGAGATGGCCCGCGGGCTGGAGACTGCGGCGGCCGAGCGGGATGATCTGCTGGCCGTCGCCCGTGACGTGGACCGGATCCATCTGGACAAGGATGGCGTGCCAAGCCTTCGGCATATGCGCGCGGCCGTCGCGCCGCTGGCGATGGCGATCCCTGGCACCAATGTGGTCACCTTCCCGAGCGCCCGCTTCGGCAACCACGGAGGCGCGGCATGACCGCCCGCTATCCGCACATGCGCGCCAGCCTCGACGCTGCCCTGGCGGTTGCCGCGGCGGCCTCGCCAAAGCGTCAGGCACTCGCGCTCTCGACCGAACAGCTGATCGATATCTGCTGCGCACTGGTGGCGCACGAGGCGGCGCTGAAAGTCGGCCTCGATCTCGTGCGGGCGCTGGATCCTGTCGAGGACACCGCGCTCCCGGCCGAAGCGATAGAGGCGCGCACGCATTTCGCCGGAGCCTTGGTCATCACCGGCTACGCAACCTTTGAAGCCCCTTTGAAGAGCGAGGACACCAATGACCATGCAGAGTGAGGACGCGCGCCCCGGCGTCGAGAACATCGGCGGCAAGGACTACATGCGGGATGCGAAGGGGGCGCTGATGCCCATCAGCCTGGTGGCCGCGAAAGACATCCTGATCGACCAGGAAGTCCGCAAGATCATCGGCTTTGCATGTGACCTCTCCGAGCAAGTGGCGCGGTTTCGCGTCCACACATCCAACGATGTGGGAAACCTTCTCGCCCTGATCGCCCAGGAGTACGGCACTGACCTCGCCGGCAAGAAGGGCAATCTCACCCTCACGAGCTATGACGGCACCATGCGCGTCATGGTGCGCGTGGCCGACCAACTGGAATTCGGGCCGGAGTTGCAGGCGGCGAAACGGCTTGTGGACGCCTGCCTCGGCGAGTGGGCGGCGGGCTCGCGGGACGAGATCATCGCCATCGTCAACCGCGCCTTTGACGTGGACAAGGAAGGCACTGTCAACCGCTCGGCCTTGTTCATGTTGCTGCGCGTCGCGATCGAGGATGCGAAGTGGCAGGAGGCGATGCGCGCCATCCGCGAGAGCATCCGCGTGATCGGCAGCAAGACCTATTACCAGTTCCAGCAACGCGACACGTCGGACGGCGAGTGGCGGCCGATCACCATTGATCTGGCGAGGGCGTGATCATGAGCACGCCGTCTTCACCCTCCCTTGCCAAGGTGTTCGTCCTCGACGTTCCTGGTGTGCGCCAAACGGCCCTGATCAAGCGGATTACCGATGGTTGGGGGCGGGAGCGCTGCCGCGTCCATGTCCGTGGTGATGTGAACGTCCGCAATATCGATCCTGCCTTCGTGTTTGCGGACGAAGGCGTGGCCCGCGCGCACTGGCGGCGCGCCCGTTGCCACCGAGCCGAGCTGGAGCGGGCCGGCAGCCATATCCGGGTCATCGATGCCCACCTCAGCCTGGTGCTCGCGGTCGGGGAGCAAGCGCCATGAGGTCGCTTCCCCCATCCGTCGTACTGGAAAACGAATGCCGGCATCTCCGGGCGCTGCTCGTGGACGGCGTGCTGCTGCTTCGCGACATTGATGCCTCGCTGGAGCGCATCCGTGCGGCGCTGGTGGCCGCCATCACTGTGACCGAAAGCGCGCGGCTATGACCATGCTCCCCAATGGCGCCCGCGCCCTCATGAGCAGCCGGATCGAGCCGCCGGACAGCCTGGAGTTCTTCCCCACGCCGCCGTGGGCGACCCGCGCGCTCATGGTGCATGTGCTGGGCAAGATCCATTCGCCCCTCAGCCATCTGGGGCGGACCGTGCTGGAGCCGGCGTGCGGCGAGGGCCACATGGTCGAGCCGCTGCGCGAATATTTCGGCCACGTCTTCGCCAGCGACATCCATGATTACGGCGCCGGCTATTCGACCGTCGATTTTCTCGACACCCGCCTGACCGTGCCTGCGGTGGACTGGATGATCACCAATCCACCCTTCGGCCCAGCGACAGATTTCGTGCTGCGCTGCCTCAACAGCTCATCCGTGCAGCGTGGTGTGGCCATCTTCCAGCGTTCCACCTGGCTGGAGGGCGCTGGCCGCTACCGCGATCTGTTCCGGGACCGGCCCCCATCCTTCCACTGCCCATTCGTCGAGCGAGTGCCTTTGGTCAAGGGGCGCTGGGATCCGGAAGCTTCCACCGCCACGTCCTACTCCTGGTTCGTGTGGCTCCGCGGCTTGGCATATGGCGAGGCGCGCATGCGCCTGATCCCGCCTTGCCGCGAGCAGCTCCACAGGGCCGAGGACGTGCGGCGCTGGTGCCCGCCGGCCCCCATGCCTCTGTTCGAAGGTGTGTTGTGATGGATCTGGCAAAGCAGAACCTGAATGTCTTCGTCGCCGGCCTTGGCCGATGCGGCACCACCCTGGTCATGACCATGCTCGATCGCGGTGGCTTCCCGGTGGGCGACATGCCGCCGGCCTACGAGACCTGCACGCCGATGAGAGCCGGCAGCGTGCGCCCGGAAGCTCTCACGCCATTTCATGGCATCGCCGTGAAGTGGATAGATCCAACGGTGTCGTTGGTGCCGGCGGGCACCAAGGCGATCACGGTTTGGCTGGATCGCGATCCGGTTGAGCAAGCCAGGTCTCAGTTGAAGCTGATGGGCCAGCGCGCCACGCGTCGGCAGATCCGGGCGCTTGCGTCCTCACTTCATCGGGACACGGGGAAGTGCCACGGGATCGTCCGCGCGTTGGGGCCGTGCCTGTTCACGAGCTTTGAGCGGATCCTGTCTTCGCCGTCAGCAGAAGCACTGCGCATGCAGCAGTTCCTCGGCGACATGGTGTTCGACCCCGCCAGGGCGGCCGATGCCGTGCGACCGCGCTCGCCGGCCTGTGCCTCTGATCTGGCCATGGAGTTCGACCTCATGAGCGCTGCCCTTACCGGGGGCCGCGGCTGATGTCTGCCGATCGGACCAATGGGCATCAACTGCCCCGCCCGTGCAACGCCTGCGGGTCCATCGGCACGGTGCCCGCCATCGATGGCCAGCCGCGCCCGTGCAGCCGCTGCAACAGCGATGCCTTTGATCGCTGGGCGGCTGCGCGGCGACCAGGTGCACGGCCGCAGACACCACCGGAGACGCCTCTGGATCCCGACAAACGATGCGCCTGAAAGGATCGATGTGATGGACATAGCGAAGCTGCGTGCACGCCTCCTGGCACTGCGAAATATGACCATGGAGAACGGCTGCACCGAAGCGGAAGCCCTTCTCGCTGCCGAGCGCGCTGCGGCGCTGCTGGCGGCCAATGATCTCGACGAGTGCGCGCTTGAAGCACCCGAATATGAGGACCTGTCCATAGACATTGGCGGCAGGCGTTCTGCGCTGGATGACATCTGGATCGCCGTGGCGATCTTTTCAAACTGCGAGGGCTACCTCAGCCGCTATGGCACCCGCTGGCGCTACGTCTACTTCGGCCGGTCATCGGACATCCTGATTGCCGAGTATGTGCATGAGGTGATCCAGCGCGCAGCCACACACGCGACGGCTCTCTTCCGGGAGACGGACACCTATCGCAAGCGGCGGACCACTAAGACGCGCAGCCAGGCCACCAAGGCGTTTCAGGAGGGGTTCGCGCGCTCGATCCGCAATAAGCTGTTTGACGGGCTCTGGCGCCGCCTGGGTGTCAAACCTTCTGGAAATGCGCAGGCTCTAATCGAGGCGCACCGGGCGCCGATCAGGGCCGAGCTTGAGAAGCGGGGCGTGGCGCTACGCTCCCTGAAGCCCGTGGGCGCGGCCGAGGGCAAATTTCGAGACGCGGCCAAGCACGATGGGTATCGGGCCGGCCGAAACGTCACCGTCGATGCGCCCCTCTCCAGCTCCCCATCCGCAGCTCCCTTGCTGCTCGGCGTCGGCGTCGACTGATGCCCCGCGCCAGCGCCCCCCGCTCTGCGATCGAGTCCGTCCCGCTCCTGGTGTGGGACGAGCTGCACCAGGTCGAGCAGCTGCGGGCGGAGCGCCAGGCGCTGATTACCCGCATTTCCCAGTACCCCCGGTTTTCCCATCGCCATGTCCGGCTGGAAGCCCAGCTGGCCGAGCTGACACACCGGATTATCCAGGCCGAACTGGCGATCGGTCGCAACATCCTGCCGAGGAAGAGTTGATGGGCGATGTCCTGAATTTCACAGCGCGCGATGGCTCCCGCCAGTTCGTCTGCACCGACTGCGGCTACACGGTTTTCACCTTCTGCGACTTCGAAGGTGGCGACTGCAATGTATGCCGATCCTGCCAGTTTATCGGCGAGCATCCTCAGCTTTCGGAAGAGGCCAAGGCACTCCTCCGTGGGCCAGGGCCTGTATGCGCAAGGGAGGACGGCAAGTGAGCGGCGCCACCGCAGCGCAGATCGGCGCCATCCATTCCATCGCGAAGGCCATGGGCCTAGACGAAGGCTCCCGACGCGACGTGATCGCCTCGGCGTCAGGCGGCAAACGCTCCTCGAGCGATCTCACCGGCCCGGAAGCCATCCGCGTGATCGACCAGTTGAGGCTG
>CALRNP020000266.1:0-6905 GCA_943369575.1 Azorhizobium sp. AG788
GCCCCCGGCCCGCTGAGGAGCGGCCCGATGGCACGCCATGCCCTGCCCCACCCCATGACCGCGCCCGCCACCCGTTGTCGATCAGGTACCGCATTCCATGAATGACCCCCGCCCGCTGCGCGACCTCCAAGGCGAGCCCATCACCCTGCCGCCGCGCGATGCCCAGACCCGGCCCCGGCGCCGGTTCGGCTGGTCGGTGCTGATCTTCGTCCTGCTGGTGGCGCTGGTGGGGGCCGGCTGGTGGATCCGTCCGCAGGAGACGGCGGCGCCCGGTGGACGGCGCGGCCTCGGCGGGCCGGTGCCGGTGGCGGCCGCAGTGGTGGAGACCGGCGCCCTGCCGGTGACGCTCACCGCGCTCGGCACAGTCACCCCAATCACCACGGTGACGGTGCGCAGCCAGATCACCGGCCGCCTCACCGGCATCTTCTTCAAGGAAGGCCAGGAGGTGAAGGCGGGGGACGCCCTCGCCGAGGTGGACCCGCGCCCCTATGAGGCGGCGCTGAAGCAGGCCCAGGGGCAGTTGGCCCGCGATCAGGCGCAGTTGCGCAATGCCCAGCTCGACCTGACCCGCTTCAAGACCCTGGTGACCAAGAACGCCGCCTCGCAGCAGTCGGTGGATACGCAGGATGCCTTGGTGCAGCAATATACCGGCACGGTGGAGATGGATCAGGCCCAGGTCCGCACCGCGGAGCTGAACCTGGAATATTGCCACATCGTCGCCCCGGTCTCGGGCCGGCTCGGCATCCGCCTGGTGGACGCGGGCAACTTCGTCCAGAGCGGGGATTCCACCGGCATCGTGGTCATCACCCAGTTGAAGCCGATCACCGTGGTGTTCTCGCTGCCGGAAGACGCCGTGCCCGCCGTGGTGCGGCGCATGGCCGGCGGGGCCGAATTGCCGGTGACGGTCTATGACCGCAATCGCAGGGCCAAGATCGCCACCGGCCATCTCACCACCATCGACAATCAGGTGGACGTGACCACCGGCACAGTGAAGCTGAAAGCCGAGTTCTCCAACGATGACGATAGCCTGTTCCCGAACCAGTTCGTGAACGTGGACCTGCTGGTGAACACCCTGCCCAGCGCCATCATCATCCCCTCCGCCGCCGTGCAGCGGGGGGCGCCGGGCACCTTTGTCTATCTTATCGGGCCGGATAGCACGGTGAGCGTGCGCAAGGTCACGCTCGGCCCCTCGGCCGGCGACAAGGTCTCGATCACCGAAGGTCTCGCCGCCGGCGACAAGGTGGTGGTGGACGGCGCCGATAAGCTGCGCGAGGGCGCCAAGGTCACCGAACCGGACGCCGCCGGGGCCACGCCCCGCCCTGCCCGGCAGCCGGGCGAGGGCGTGGGCGCGCCCGCCGCCCGCCGGCCGCAGGCCACCGCGCCGTGAACCCCTCCCAGCCGTTCATCGAGCGTCCGGTCGCCACCTCTCTGATCATGGCGGCGCTGCTGATGGTGGGCATGGTGGCGTTCCGCTTCCTGCCGCTGTCGGCGCTGCCGGAGGTGGATTATCCCACCATCGCCGTGCGCACCTTCTATCCCGGCGCCAGCCCGGAAGTGATGACCTCGGCCATCACCGCGCCGCTGGAACGCCAGCTCGGGCAGATGCCGAACCTCAAGCAGATGAGTTCGTCCAGTTCCGCCGGCGCCTCCATCATCACCCTCCAGTTCGGGCTGAACCTGACCCTGGACGTGGCCGAGCAGGAAGTTCAGGCGGCCATCAATGCCGCCGGCAATTTGCTGCCCTCGGATCTGCCGGCCCCGCCCATCTATGCCAAGGTCAATCCCGCCGACGCGCCGATCCTCAGCCTTGCCGTCACCTCCAAGACCTTGAGCCCCACGGCGCTGGAGGATCTGGCGGACAATCGGCTGGCGCAGAAACTCTCCCAGGTGCAGGGCGTCGGACTGGTGAGCATCGGCGGCGGCCAGCGGCCGGCGGTGCGCATCCGGGCGAACCTGTCGGCGCTGGCGGCCTATGGGCTCAATATTGACGATCTGCGCACCAGCATCGCCAACGCCAACGTCAATTCGCCCAAGGGCAGCTTCGACGGCCCCATGCGGGCCTATACCGTGCAGGCCAACGACCAGATCAAGGATCCGGCGGTCTATAACGACCTGGTGGTGGCCTATCGCAAGGGCGCGCCGGTGCGGCTCAGCCAGGTGGCCGAGGTGGTGGGCGGGGCCGAGAATGAGAAGCTCGCCGCCTGGAAGGACACCACGCCGGCCATCATCCTGAACGTGCAGCGCCAGCCGGGCGCCAACGTCATCGCCGTGGTGGACGAGATCAAGGCGCTGCTGCCGGAACTGACCGCCACTTTGCCCGCTGCCATGAACGTCGAGGTGCTCACCGACCGCACCACCACCATCCGCGCCTCGGTGCAGGACGTGGAGTTCGAACTGGTGTTCGCCGTGGTGCTGGTGGTGCTGGTGATCTTCGTGTTCCTGCGCAACGTGCCGGCCACCATCATTCCCAGCCTGTCGGTGCCGCTGTCCATCGTCGGCACCTTCGCGGTGATGTATCTGGCCGGCTTCAGCCTGAATAATCTCTCGCTCATGGCCCTGACCATCGCCACCGGCTTCGTGGTGGATGATGCCATCGTCATGATCGAGAACATCTCGCGCTATATCGAGCAGGGCATGAAGCCGTTCGAGGCAGCGCTGAAAGGCTCGGCGCAGATCGGCTTCACCATCGTCTCGCTCACCGTGTCGCTGATCGCGGTGCTGATCCCGCTGCTGTTCATGGCCGACGTGGTCGGGCGGCTATTCCGCGAGTTCGCCATCACCCTGGCGGTGACCATCCTGATTTCCGCCGTGGTGTCGCTGACCCTGGTGCCGATGATGTGCGCCCGGCTGCTGAAGCCGCACACGCCCAAGGCCCAGCCTGAGCGGCGGGGCTGGTTCGACGGCCTGGTGGCGCAATATGGCCGGGCGCTCACCGTGGTGCTGCGGCATCAGGCGCTCACCTTGCTGGTGGCGGTGGGCACGCTGGCGCTGACGGCGGCGCTTTATGTGGTCATCCCCAAGGGCTTCTTTCCGGTGCAGGACACCGGCCTGATCCAGGGCGTGTCCGAGGGGCCGCAATCAGTGTCGTTCGCCGGCATGGCGCAGCGCCAGCAGGCGCTGGCGGCGGTGATCCTCAAGGATCCGGACGTCGCCCGCCTGTCCTCCTTCATCGGCACCGACGGCACCAACACCACCTTGAACAACGGCCGCTTCCTCATCGAACTGAAGCCGCGCGACGAGCGCAGCGCCGATGTGTCGGAAGTGATCCGCCGCCTCACCGCCGCCGTGGCGCCGCTGACCGGCATCTCGCTCTACATGCAGCCGGTGCAGGATCTGACGGTGGATGCCACCGTCGGGCGCGGCCAGTATCAGTTCGTGCTCTCCGACACCGATCTGAACGAACTCTCCCGCTGGGTGCCCAAGCTCCTGGACGCGCTCGCCGCCCAGCCGGAACTGGCGGACGTTTCCAGCAATCTGCTGGACAAGGGGCTGGCGGTAGACATCACGCTGGACCGCGACACCGCCGCCCGTTTCGGCATCACCACCGCCACGGTGGACAATGCGCTCTATGACTCGTTCGGCCAGCGCATCATCTCCACCATCTTCACCCAGACCAACCAATACCGGGTGATCCTGGAGGCGGATCCGAAACTCCAGGCCGACCTCAAGTCGCTGGGCGATGTGCATCTGCCCTCCTCCGGCGGCGGGCAGGTGCCGCTGTCGGCCATCGCCACCATCACCGAGCGGCCGGCCCCACTGCAGATCAGCCATCTCAGCCAGTTTCCGGCCATCACCGTATCGTTCAACCTCGCCCCCGGCGCATCGCTGGGTGCGGCGGTGGAGGCGGTGCAGCGGGCGGAGGCGGAAATCGGCATGCCCCGCAGCATCACCACCGCCTTCCAGGGCGCGGCGCTGGCGTTCCAGGGCACCTTGCGCAACCAGTTGCTGCTGATCCTGGCGGCCATCGTCACGGTCTATGTGGTGCTGGGGGTGCTCTATGAGAGCTACATCCACCCCATCACCATCCTCTCCACTCTGCCCTCCGCCAGCGTCGGCGCGCTGCTGGCGCTGATGGCCACCGGCGGGCAGTTGGACATCATCGGCATCATCGGCATCATTCTTCTGATCGGAATCGTGAAGAAGAATGCGATCATGATGATCGACTTCGCGCTCGACGCTGAGCGCACCCAGGGCATGGCCCCGCGCGAGGCGATCTATCAGGCCTGCCTGCTGCGGTTCCGGCCCATCCTCATGACCACCATGGCCGCCATTCTCGGCGCGGTGCCGCTGGTGCTGGGCTCGGGGGCCGGCTCGGAACTGCGGGCGCCGCTGGGGGTGGCGATCATCGGCGGGCTGGTGGCGAGCCAGATCCTCACCCTGTTCACCACGCCGGTGATCTATCTGGCCTTCGACAGCCTCGCCAAGCGCGTCGCCCGCCTCACCGGCGTGGCGCCGAAGGAGGCGACGCGGTGAACATCTCCGCGCCGTTCATCCGCCGCTCGGTGGCGACCACGCTGCTGACGCTGGGGCTGGCGCTGGCGGGGGCGCTGGCCTTCTTCAAGCTGCCGGTGTCGCCGCTGCCGCAGGTGGACATTCCCACCATCGTGGTCAGCGCCTCCATGCCGGGTGCCAGCCCCGATACCATGGCCGCAACGGTGGCGACACCGCTGGAGCGGCATCTGGGCCAGATCGCCGACATCAGCGAGATCACCTCCACCAGCACGCTGGGCTCCACCCGCATCACGCTGCAATTCGGCCTGTCCCGCGATATCGACGGCGCCGCCCGCGACGTGCAGGCGGCGATCAATGCGGCCCGCGCCGACCTGCCGGCGGCGCTGCGCAGCAATCCCACCTATCGCAAGGTGAACCCCGCCGACGCGCCGATCATGATCCTGGCGCTGACCTCCAATACGCTGAGCCGCGGCCAGCTCTATGACAGCGCCGCCACCGTGCTCCAGCAGAAGCTCTCGCAGGTGGAGGGCATCGGGCAGGTGACCATCGGTGGCTCGTCGCTGCCGGCGGTGCGGGTGGAGATCAATCCGCACGCGCTGTCGCAATATGGCATCGGCCTGGAGGACGTGCGCGCGGCGCTGTCCGCCGCCAATGCCAACGCCCCCAAGGGCGCCATCGAGGCCGGCGACCGGCGCTGGCAGATCTACACCAACGACCAGGCCAAGGAGGCCGCCGCCTATCGCTCGCTGGTGATCGCCTATCGCAACGGCGCGCCGGTACGGCTCTCGGATGTCGCCACCGTGGAAGACTCGGTGGAGAGCGTGCGCAACGAGGGCCTGTCCGACGGCAAGCCCTCGGTGCTGATCATCCTGGCCCGCGAGCCGGGCGCCAACATCATCGAGACCGTGGAGCGGGTGAAGGCGGCGCTGCCGGAGCTGCGCGCGTCCATCCCCGCCGACATCGACGTCGCCATCGCCCAGGACCGCACCGCCACCATCCGCGCCTCGCTGGACGAGGTCGAGAGGGCGCTGGTAATCGCGGTGGTGCTGGTGGTGGTGGTGGTGTTCGCCTTCCTGCGCGATGCCCGCGCGGCGCTGATCCCCTGCGTGGCGGTGCCGGTGTCGCTGCTGGGCAGCTTCGCCGCCATGTATCTGCTGGGCTACAGCCTCGACAATTTCTCGCTCATGGCCCTGACCATCGCCACCGGCTTCGTGGTGGATGACGCCATCGTGGTGCTGGAGAATGTCTCGCGCCATGTGGAAGCGGGCATGTCGCGCATGGAGGCGGCGCTGCTCGGCGCCAAGGAGGTGGGGTTCACCGTCCTGTCCATGACCATCTCGCTGATCGCGGTGTTCATCCCCTTGCTGCTCATGGGCGGCATCGTCGGGCGGTTCTTCCGGGAATTCTCGGTGACGCTGTCGGTCACCGTGCTGGTGTCGCTGCTGGTCTCGCTCACCACGACGCCGATGATGTGCGCCTATCTGCTGCGGGAGAAGCGCGAGGAGCATCCCCCCGGCCGCGTGGCGCGCGCGGTGGGGCGGATCTACGCGGGCGTGCTGCGCGGCTATGCGGTGTCGCTGGACTGGGCGCTGCGGCACTCCATCATGGTGCTGATCCTGCTGGCGATGGTGATCGCGCTGAACGTGCATCTGTTCCGCATCATCCCCAAGGGCTTCTTTCCGCAGCAGGACATCGGCCAGTTGGTGGGCGGCATCCAGGCCGACCAGAGCATCTCGTTCCAGCTGATGCGGCAGAAGCTGGCGCGGTTCGTGGCCATCATCCGCGCCGATCCGGCGGTGGACAATGTGGTGGGCTATACGGGGGGCGGACAGACCAATTCCGGTTATGTGTTCGTCTCGCTCAAGCCGCTGAATGAGCGCGATGCCTCCGCCGATCAGGTCATCGCCCGGCTGCGCGGCAAGCTGAGCGCTGTGCCGGGGGCGAGCCTCTATCTCCAGGCCATGCAGGACGTGCGCGCCGGCGGGCGGCAGTCCAATGCCCAGTACCAGTTCACCTTGCAAAGCGACGATCTGGCGGCGCTGCGGCTGTGGACGCCCAAGATCACCGAGGCGCTGCAGCACATTCCCGAACTGGCGGACGTGAATTCCGACACCCAGGAAAAGGGCCTGGAGGTGGATCTCGACATCGATCGCGACACCGCCGCCAAGCTGGGGCTCACCATGAGCCAGATCAGCAACACGCTCTATGACGCCTTCGGCCAGCGCCAGGTCTCCACCATCTATGCGCCGCTGAACCAGTATCACGTGGTCATGGAGGTGGCCCCGGCCTATTGGCAGGACCCGCGCACCCTGGACGACATCCGCATCAGCACCAGCGGCGGCGCCCTGGCCGGGGCGGCGTCCACCGCCGCGGTCGCGGCCGCCGCCACCAGCACCGGCGATGCGGTGCGCAACGCCAACACCAATCGCATCGCCAACACCACCCGCTCCGGC
>CALRNP020000267.1:0-6862 GCA_943369575.1 Azorhizobium sp. AG788
CTGCTGGGCAAGGGCCTGACGCTCGGGGTGAGCTATGACGGCTCGTTCGCCTCATCCGCCCAGAGCAACGCCGTGCGCGGCACCCTGGGCCTGACGTTCTGAACGGACGCGATGCGCGTCGGCGGGCCAGCGCGCGCGGAACACCGCGCGCTCTTGCCCGCCGCGCGCTCTTTGCCGGCTGAATACAATCCGGCTTGCAACCATCTCTGCCGCACCCCATAACCTCCATCAGGCATCTGCGGTGGGGGCAGTATGATGACCTTGGCTGGGACCGGCACGCATTGCGGGCGTGAGACCAATAAGCGTGGGTGCATGTGGGAGCGGCTTCTGCCGCTGCTGATGGCGGTGATCGCCGCCCTCACCTTCCCGCTGACGGGCGCCCTGGCCCAGAGCCCCGGCTGGAACCTCTACAGCGGCTATTCCAACACCTTCACTATTCACTATGCGCATGAGGTGTCCTTCAAACCCGGCGATGTGCCGGAGCTCAAGGTGAACGTCGAGATCGGCGGCCAGCCGATCCAGGTCCAGGTGGACACCGGCTCCCAGGGCATCGTCGTTCCCGTCTCGCTATTCGGCGGCTCGCTCAATTGCCAGGTGCTGAGCTGCACCCCCGGCACCATCGCCTATTCCTCGAGCAACAACAGTGCCACGGGCTATTGGGTGACGATGCCGGTCAAATTCACGAACAGCAGCGACGCAAATGGCAACGTGGGGCAGGCCACGGTGCCGGTGTTCGTGGAGATGACCGCCAACAACGCATCTTGCGCCACCCCCGGGAACAGCTGCTTCAGCATGATGGGGGTCGGCTTTGGCCGACCGGATGCGGGGTGGACCGGATACCTGCCCTCGCTCGACGCCAATCCGCTTCTGCATCTGCAAGGCATGGATGCGGGCACCGTGCGCGCCGGTTACATCATCACCACCACAGGGATCCAGGCCGGTCTCACCGCCACCAACGCCAACCAGGGCTATAGCTTCATCCAGCTGCAACCCTCGGTCATCCCCCTGTCCTCGCCCAACTGGCAGACCCCCACCGGCACGCTGGTGTACACCTCCGACGGCACCACCACCACCACCACGCTGCCGGTGCTGGTGGACACCGGCATCACCTATCTGTGGGGCAATCTGGGCAACACCACAAACACGTGCGTCTATAGGGGCACAACCTACGGCTGCTCGCCGACCAACACCGCGGTCAGCGTCACCATCGGCGGCGGTGGCTCCATGGGCTATTCCTATGTGGTGGGCGCCAGCGACAACAATTCGGCGGCTCCCGCCATCACCCGCACCTGTGACCCCCAACTCCAAAACGGCACCTGCCCTACGGCGCCTAACCTGAGCCTCAACACCGGCATCACCCCGCTGAGCCAGTTCAACCTGCTGTTCGATGCGGTGGGCGGCTTCGCCGGCTTCCAGGCGGTGGCGCCGGGCACGCCGGGCACCGTGTTCACGCCCACCCTGGTCACCGGCGGGTCGCTGTCGCTCGCGGGCGGGTTCTTCACCACGCTGCCGGTCTATGTGGCGGACCCCACCACCCTCTCCACCACCGGCAACATCCTGTTCAGCGGCGCCTTCAGCGGCCCCGGCGCCCTCACCTTCGCCGGCCCCGGCAGCGCCACCTTCGCCAGCCCCCTGACCCTGCCCGGGCTCACCCTCGCCGGCGGGCAGGCCACCTTCCTGGCGGACGTGACCGCGCCCACCGTCGTCATCGCCAGCGGCGCGTCGGTGAGCAACGCCGCCACCCTCACCGGCGCGCTCAGCAATGCCGGCAGCCTGCTCAACACCGGCGCCATCGCCGGGCGGGTATCCAATAGCGGCCTGCTGACCAACACCGGCACCATGCGCGGCGAGGTGGTCTCCTCCGGCGCATTCTTTAACACCGGCACGGTCAATGGCGCGGTCACCTCCTCCGGCCTGTTGAGCCTCGACGGCACGGTCGCCGGCCACCTGACCAATACCGGCACGCTGATGGGCAACGGCACCGTCATCGGCACCCTCACCAATGGCGGTCTGGTGGCGCCGGGGCATTCCATCGGCACGCTGAACGTGACCGGCAACGCGGTGTTCCAGGCCGGCTCCACCTATCAGGCCGAGATCGGCCCCAACGGCACCAGCGACCTCATCGCCGTCACCGGCAGCGCCACCATCGCCACCGGCGCCACCTTGCTGGTGACGCCCTATGGCGCCTACACGCCATCCTTCGGCAGCTATTCCATCCTCACCGCGAGCGGCGGCATCACCGGCGCCTTCACGGTCTCGGCGCCGGCCTTCGGCTCGCTTGCTGCGGCCTATCCCTTCCTCGGCGCCACCACCAGCAGCGCCAACGGCCAGACCCTGCTCACCATCGGCCGCAGCAGCGTGCCGTTCGCCGCCGCCGGCCTCACCGCCAACCAGATCGCCGCCGGCCAGGGACTGGACCGCCTGTTCACCGCCACCACGCTCTCCAACGCTGCGGCGGTGGGCCTCAACGCCATCACCGCGCCGGCGGCCTACGACCAGCTCTCCGGCGAAATCTATGCCAGCATGCAGAGCATTCTCCTGGAGGAGAGCCTCTATGTGCGCGACGGCGTGCTCGGGCGCCTGCGCCAGGCGTCCAGCGCCCCCGGCGCCAACGGCCTCGGCGCGGCGCAGACCGCGCCCCTGGTCCCCGGCCTGCCGCTGACCCTGTGGGCGGAAGGCTATGGCGGCTGGGGCCAGACCAGCGGCACCGGCAACAGCGCCGGCGACAGCCGCTCCATGGGCGGCTTCCTCATGGGCCTGGACGCACCACTGGGCAGCGGCTGGCAGGCGGGCTTCGCCGGCGGCTACAGCCAGACCAGCTTCAGCATCGGCGCCCGCAACAGTTCGGGCAGCAGCGACAATTACGACGTGGCCCTCTATGCCGGCGGCCCGCTGGGCTATCTGGGCACCGGCGCCCTCCAACTGCGCACCGGCGCCGCTTATGCCTGGCACGATTTGGCGGTGAGCCGCTCGGTGGCCTTTTCCGGTTTCGCCAATGCCCTCACCAGCGGTTCTGGCGCCTCCACCGCCCAGGTGTTCGCCGAACTGGGCTATGCCCTGGATCTGAGCGGCACCGCCCTCGCCGGCAGCCGCATCGAACCGTTCGCCGGCCTGTTCTATGTGCATGTGGGCACCGACGGCCTCACCGAAACCGGCGGCACCGCCGCCCTTTCAGTGGCGAGCGCCAGCTTCGACACCACCGCCACCCAGTTGGGCGTGCGTGCGTCCACCGTGCTGCGGCCCGGCCCCACCGCCGCCGGCCTCGACCTGCACGGCATGATCGGCTGGCAGCACGATTTCGGCGGCACCGTGCCGCTGTCGACCGCCAGTTTCGCCACCGGCGGCCTGCCGTTCACGGTCGCCGGCGCCCCCATCGCCGCCGACAGCCTGCTGCTGGGGCTGGGGATCGACGCCCTGATCGGCCCCAACACCCGCTTCGGGGTGTCCTACACCGGGCAACTGGCCAATGCCGCGCAGGAAAATGCGCTCAAGGGCAACCTCTCCATCCGCTTCTGATCCGCAACGCATCGGCACGAAATGCAACGTGCGCGGGCATAACGTCCCGCGGCGACCGAGAAAGCGACGAATGGCGGGCCAAATCTCCCTCTTGTTGTAAAATTGTAAGCCGGCGCGGGGATAAGACGATGCTGCGCCGTTCGGCCCAGCTTCCGATCACTCCCGACCGCCGCCTGCGGCGCGAGGGCCAGACGGGACGATGCCGATGCCCTGGGATGCGGTTGCGTTTCGCAGGCCGCGCACGGGCCGCAAGGTCAGGCCATGCCGTCTCGTGCGGGACGCATGGAAGGCCGCAAAGGCCGGGAGACCGGCACAAGGGGACGGGATGAAGGATCCGATCGCGAAGACCATCGGCTACCGGCTCAACCACACCGCCCGGCTGCAACGCGCGCTCTCGGCGCGCCTGCTGCACGACATCGGTCTGTTTCCCGGACAGGAATCGGTGCTGAAGCTGCTGGTGGAGGCCGACGGCCGCACCATGGGCGACCTCGCCTCCGCCTTGCGGGTGCGCCCGCCCACCGCCTCCAAGACCATTGCCCGCCTCACCACCCAGGGGCTGGTGGAGCGCCGCGCCACCGATGGCGACGGCCGCCTGGTGCGGGTGTTCCTCACCGCCGCCGGCCGCGAGCGCGGCAATGCGGTGGACGGCATCTGGGAGATCCTGGAAGCCGAGATGGTCGGCGGCCTCGACAACAAGGAGCGCAAGCGCCTGCGCAAGCTGCTGCGCAAGGTGGAAAAGAGCCTCGCCGCCAAGCTGGGCGCCGACCATGGCGCCGATGACGAGGTGGAGCCGACCGACGA
The DNA here is from genome assembly GCA_943369575.1 of Azorhizobium sp. AG788. Taxonomy (GTDB): domain Bacteria; phylum Pseudomonadota; class Alphaproteobacteria; order Rhizobiales; family Xanthobacteraceae; genus Azorhizobium. The sequence goes on from CALRNP020000267.1 coordinate 4,318, forward strand.
GGACGACGAGGTCTGAGCCTCCCGCCCGGCTTCGGCACGGGTCGGCCCGCCAGGCCGGCCCGGAACGTCGACCCACACGATCGACCCACTCCTGCCAGCCATTCCTGGCAGCGACCGCCGCCGCTCTTCTGACCTGACATCGCCGGCCGGGATCCGGCCCCGCGGCGCGCCGTCCGTGGGCGCAGGTGCGGTGCATGCCGCCGCCCAAGGACGCCCCGCGCCGCACGCATGCGCAACCGCGCCGTTCATGCAGCATTGTCTGTTTCAATCCCCCGCCGGGGCGCGTTATCCCTTGGCTTCAAACGTTTAAGGTCCCGCGCACACGACGGGGCCAATTCCGGGGGGACAGCATGCCATACGTGACCGCGCCCCCCTTGCTCCGCGGCCGGATCCTTGTGGCCGGCACATCTTTGCCCCGGCCGGCAGGTGCGCCGTGAACGCGCCGGTGCGCACGCCAACGGTGAGTGCCCCCTCCACCCTCATGGGCATCGGCCTGATGTGCCTGGCGGTGGTGTCGTTCGCCATCACCGATGCCACCGCCAAGTGGCTGGGCGGGCACATCAATGTCGCCATGGTGGTGTGGGCGCGCTACGTGATCCACTTCGTCCTGTCGGCGCTGGTGGTCAATCCCTGGACCGTGCCCGGCCTCTTGCGCACCCGCCGCCCCTGGCTGCAACTGGGCCGCTCGGCTTTGCTGTTCGCCTGCACCGCGCTCAACTTCTCGGCGCTGCAATTCCTGCAATTGGATCAGACCGTCTCCATCATGTTCTCGGCCCCGTTCTTCGTGGCGGTATTCGCCGGGCCGATGCTGGGGGAATGGGTGGGCGCGCGCCATTGGGTGGCGATCACCGCCGGGTTCGCCGGCATCCTCTTGGTGGCGCAGCCGGGGGCGGGCGGCATTCATCCCGCCGCTTTGCTCTCGCTGGCGGCCTCGCTGTGCTACGCGCTTTATTCCATCACCACCCGCATCCTGGCCAAGACCGATTCCACCCCCACCACCTTGTTCTATTCGGCGCTGGTGGGCTCGGTGGCGGCCTCGCTGCCGCTGCCCTTCCTGTGGGAGACGCCCACCGAGCCTTTGGTCTATGGCGCCATGCTGGAACTGGGGTTGGTGGCGGGCGGCGGCCATCTGCTGCTGATCATGGCCCACCGCCGCGCCCCGGCGGCGACGCTGGCGCCCTATCTCTATATCCAGATCGTCGCCATGATCGCCTTGGGCTGGCTGGTGTTCAGCCAGGTGCCCAGCACCTGGACGCTGGCGGGCGCCGCCATCGTGGTGGCCTCGGGCATCTATCTGCTGCTGCACGAGCGCAAGGAACGCGCCGCCCGGACGCTGGAAGCGACGCTGGGGGACTGAGAAGGGCCCGGCTGCTGCGGAAAAGGCGCCGGCTCCCCTCCTTTTGGTCAAAATGAACGGTATGCTGCGCAGCTTCCCTTCCCAGTGTCCGAGTTGGTCATGCCCGCACCCCGTCTCCTTGTCGTCGAAGGCAACGTCGCCGAAGCCCGCGCCCGGCAAGTGGAGTTCGGCGGCGAGGCCGCCAGCGAGGGCTATGCCCGGCTGCTGCGGGAGATCGTGCCCAATGCCGCTGTCGACATCTGCTATCCCGCCGACCCCGGCGCCAATCTGCCCGACGGCGGCAGCCTGGAAGGCTATGACGGCATCGCCATCACCGGCTCGTCGCTGAACATCTATAATGGCGGCCCGGCCGTCGATCAGCAGATCGATCTGATGCGCACCGCCTTCACCACCGGCACGCCGATCTTCGGCAGCTGCTGGGGCCTGCAATTGCTCACCACCGCCGCCGGCGGCGCGGTGCGGCGCAATCCGCGCGGCCGCGAGGTCGGCTTCGGGCGCCGCATCCAGGTCACCGAACACGGCCGCGGCCATGCCATGTATGCCGGCAAGCCCTCGGTGTTCGAGGCCATGACCGTGCATCTGGACGAGGTGGAGACCCTGCCGGAGGGCGCCAAGCTGCTGGCCAGCAACGACCATTCCCAGGTGCAGGCGATCGAGTTCGTCGCCGGCAAGAGCACCGCCTGGGGGGTGCAGTATCACCCGGAATATCCGTTCCGCGAGATGGCCGCCATCTTCCGGCGCCTCAGCCCGTCTTTGGTGGTGGAAGGCTTCTTCCGCGACGAAGATGAGGAATCCAGCTTCATCGGCGACCTGGAAGCGCTGGAGCGCGATCCCGGCAATGCCGCTTTGCTCTGGCGCCATGGCGTGGACGGGGCGGTGATCTCCAAGGAACTGCGCACCGCCGAAATCCGCAATTGGATCACCCATCAGGTGCTGCCCGATCGCGCCAAGCGCCTGCGGGGGTGAGGGGCGGCTTTCAGGTTTCCTGACGTTCGGCGCTGACGCGCGGCTGCGCCCAAGCGCACCGCTCCCCCTCCCCCCTTGCGGGGGAGGGTTGGGGAGGGGGGTGAAACGCGCGCCGATGGCGACCGTCATGCCGTGGGCGACCGCAGCCGGTGAGCGGGCTCTCAGTGGAGGCCGTTTCACCCCCCACCCCAACCCACCCCCGCCACGGGGGCGGGGGAGCGG
>CALRNP020000268.1:0-6832 GCA_943369575.1 Azorhizobium sp. AG788
TCGCAGGCGGTCGCTGTCCGGCGGCGGCCTCAGGGCTGGGGCCGCCGGCACGGAAAGACCGCGATCAGCTGGCTTCCGCCAGCAGCGAGAGCTGCTGCGAGGCCACCGCGCCGGCACGGTCGGTGAGCGGGGTGGGATAGTCGCCGGTGAAATAATGGTCGGAGAATTGCGGCCGCACCGGATCGCGCTCGCAACCCAGCGCCCGGTACACGCCTTCCACCGACAGGAACGCCAGCGAATCGGCGCCGATATAGCGGCGCATGCTCTCCAGATCGAGATTGGCCGCCAACAGCTTGTCCCGGTCCGGCGTGTCGATGCCGTAGAAATCGGGATGGGTGATGGGCGGCGAGGCGATGCGGAAATGCACTTCGCGGGCGCCGGCATCGCGCATCATCTGCACGATCTTCACCGAGGTGGTACCGCGCACCAGGCTGTCGTCCACCAGCACGATGCGCTTGCCTTCCACCACCGAACGGTTGGCGGAATGCTTCATGCGCACGCCCTGGTCCCGCACCGTCTGGGTGGGCTGGATGAAGGTGCGGCCGACATAATGGTTGCGGATGATGCCCAGCTCATAGGGAATGCCCGAGGCCTGGGAGAAGCCGATGGCCGCCGGCACGCCGGAATCCGGCACCGGCACCACCACGTCGGCCATCGCCGGGCCGTCCTTGGCCAGCATCTCGCCGAAGCTCTTGCGCACCTGATAGACCGAGCGGCCGCCGACGATGGAATCAGGCCGGGCGAAATAGATGTATTCGAACAGGCAGGGACGGGCCGCCGTCTCCGGGAACGGCTTGAAGGACTGCACGCCCTCGTCGTCGATCACGATGACTTCGCCATTCTCCACCTCGCGCACATAGCGCGCGCCGATGATGTCGAGGGCACAGGTCTCGGAGGCCAGGATCGGGCAGCCGTCCAGCGAGCCCAGCACCAGCGGGCGGATGCCCAGCGGGTCGCGGGCGCCGATCAGCTTCTTGTTGGTCACCGCCACCAGCGCATAGGCCCCTTCCAGGGCGCGCAGGGCATCGATGAAGCGGTCGATGAAGCGGTTCTTCTTTGACCGCGCCACCAGATGCAGGATCACTTCGGTATCGGTGGTGGACTGGGCGATGGCCCCGTCCCGCACCAGTTGCTTGCGAAGCGACAGGCCGTTGGTGAGGTTGCCGTTGTGGCCGACGGCAAATCCGCCCGCATCCAGTTCGGCGAACAAAGGCTGCACATTGCGCAGCAGGGTCTCGCCGGTGGTGGAATAGCGCACATGGCCGACCGCGATATGGCCCGGCAGGCGGGCGATGACGCGGGCATCGGAGAAGGCATCCCCCACCAGGCCCAGGCGGCGCTCGGAGTGGAAGCGGCGACCGTCATAGGTGACAATGCCGGCGGCTTCCTGGCCGCGATGCTGAAGCGCATGCAGCCCGATGGCGGTGATCGCGGCCGCATCGGGATGGTTGAAGATCCCGAACACCCCGCATTCCTCGCGCAGCGTGTCGCCGTCGAGATCGAGGTTCAGCGCCGTGCGCTCCCCCGCCCCTGCCGGCTCATAGCTGGCATGGTGGGCCGCCACATGGTGCGGGTCTTCAAGGGGAGAACCGTCGTTTCCCAAGGCGCTATCCAGATCCATCGATACCTCCGCCCGGCGATCACTGGCCGTTGGCGCGCGTGCTTTCGAGCAGCTGTTCGAACCCTTGCCGCTCACCGCGGCGGTATCCGGCTTGACTGACTTCCGCGCTGGCGCTCGCCCCAGCAGCGACCGTGGTAGTCCCCCCACGTTCCGTCCGAGGTCCGCTGGTCGAATCCGGGGGAGCCCCGTCTTCGCTGGCTGGCGGCTTCTTTAGTCGTTTCAAGATGGTGTTTTCCGGGTCATCCGGCAACATGGAGACCAGCCAATCGCCGGTATTTTGCAAAACCGGGCGTGATTTGGCGTTCACGACCCACGGCGGCTGCGTCTTCTCCGGCACCAGCCAGTTGAAGAACAGGAAGGCGACCACCATCACCAGCAGGCCGCGCGCCAGACCGAACACGAAGCCGAGGCTGCGATCCAGGGCGCCGATGCGGCTGTCCAGCACCGCATCCGACAGGCGCGCACTGATGATGGTGACGATGAGGAGCGTGCCAAGGAATAGCAGCGCCACGGTCACCACCGTCGCCACCATGTCCTGGGCGATGTATTGCTTCGTGACCGGCAGAAGCTGCGGATAGAAATACAGGGTCACGCCGGCGGCTGCGACCCAGGACACGATACTGAAGACTTCCCGCAGCAGCCCGCGCACCATGGCAAGCAGGCCGGAAATCAGCATGACGCCGATCAGGATGAGATCGAGCAGTGTCACTGGCATCGGTGCGAAAATCCGTCGATGCGGCTGCCGACGGGCAACCGGCGGGCCGATGGGGACATGGCGGAGCGCCGTGAGCGGGGACGTATAGCTGGCAAGAAGGTCCCCGTCATCATCCCTCTTGCTCCGACATCTCGGGCTTGGGCATCGCTGCCCTGCGTGGAGCGCGGGCGGCGATGCCCGCCACCAGCCCCGCCAGCGAACCGATGGTGTCGGCGGTGAGCGTGCTGCTGCTGCCGTCCGCCAGCGCCGGCATCACCACTTTGTTAAATCCGAGCTTGGCGGCTTCCTTCAGCCGGGCCGCCGCCTGCGATACCTGCCGCACGGCGCCGGTGAGGCTGATCTCGCCGAAATAGACCGCATCCGGCGGCAAAGGCGCGCCGGTGAGCGAGGACACCAGCGCCGCCGCCACCGCCACATCCGCCGCCGGCTCGCTGATGCGCAGGCCGCCCGCCACGTTCAGATAGACATCATGGCCGCCGAGCCGCACGCCGCAGCGGGCATCCAGCACCGCCAGCACCATGGCGAGGCGATTGCTGTCCCAGCCCACCACCGCCCGGCGTGGGGTGCCGAGGCTCGAAGGCGCCACCAGCGCCTGGATCTCCATCAGCAGCGGGCGCGTCCCCTCCATGCCGGCGAACACCGCCGTGCCCGGCGCGCCGAGATCGCGATGGGAGAGAAACAGCTCGGACGGATTGGGCACCTGCGACAGGCCGCGCCCGGTCATTTCGAACACGCCGATTTCGTCGGTGGGTCCGAAGCGATTCTTCTGCGCCCGCAGGATGCGGAACTGGTTGGCGCCGTCGCCCTCGAACGAGAACACCGCGTCCACCATGTGCTCCACCACACGGGGGCCGGCGATCTGGCCGTCCTTGGTGACATGGCCCACCAGGATCACGGCGGCGCCGCTCTGCTTGGCATAGCGCACCAGCAACTGAGCCGACGTGCGCACCTGGGTGACCGTGCCCGGCGCGGACTCCACCGAATCGCTCCACATGGTCTGGATCGAATCGATGACCACGAACTGCACCGGCGGCCCGGCGGCGAAGGTGGCGAGGATGTTCTCCGCATTGGTCTCGGCCGCCAGCGACACCGGCGCCTCGCCCAATCCCAGGCGGGTGGCGCGCATGCGCACCTGATCCACCGCCTCTTCGCCCGAGACATAGATGACCCGGTGCCCGGCATTGGCCAGAGCGGCGGAGGCCTGCACCAGCAGCGTGGACTTGCCGATGCCCGGATCGCCGCCCAGCAGCACGATGGAGCCGGGCACGAAGCCGCCGCCCGCCACCCGGTCGAGTTCGCCGATGCCGGAGATCATGCGCGGGGCGGGCTTGGCCTCGCCCTGGAGGGTCTCCAACACCACCGCCCGCCCCTTGCGGCCGGAGCGCTGGGCCTGCGGCACGCTGGCGGCCAGGTTGGTCTCTTCGGAAATGGTGTTCCAGCCGCCGCAGGAATCGCATTTGCCTTGCCAGCGGTTATAGACCGCGCCGCAGGACTGGCAGGCAAAATACAGATCGCGCTTGGCCATCAAACAGGGGCTCCAGAACCGGGAACAGCGCCGTCACCGGCGGACGAGGACAACCGTCGGCGGAGCGCCCGCCGTCCGTCGGCTGCGCCGCGCGGCGCAGCCGGAGCAACGCCACGTTCGCCGCACCGCACAAAACTGTTCCCCGCCCGGAGATTCAGCGCTAAAGCGTGGCGCCAACCGGCCGGTTTTCACCGGCAGGCTGAACCCATCCAACCGCGCTCTAGCATTTTACACCGCATTGGGGGAAACGCCGCATAGCGGCCATGAGCCCAACGCATTCCGTTGGCTGCGCTGAAGATATAGCTTGCCATCCTGTTTCCCCCAGCAATGAAGGACTGCGCCATGGCGCCGGCTTCCGTGGACCTGCTCGTTCTCATTCCCTTCTCGGCTTCCGAGCTGGCCCGGCTCCAGGCGGCCTATGCCGTCACCTACGCCCCGACGCCTGACGAGCGGGCGGCGGTCATTGCCGCCGACGGCCCGAAGTTCCGCGCGGTCCTCACCCACGGCACCGCCGGCCTCACCGCCGCCGAGATGGACGCCCTGCCCAAGCTGGAGATGATCGCCTGCTACGGCGTCGGCTATGACCGCATCGACGTGGCCGCCGCCATCGCCCGCAACATCATCGTCACCCATGGGCCGGGCACCAACACCATCTCGGTGGCCGACCACACCATGGGGCTGATGCTCGCGGTGATCCGCGCCATCGCCATCTCCGACCATGAGGTGCGCGCTGGCGCCTGGCATGAGGCCCGCCGCGAAAACGCCCGCGAACTGACCGGCATGCGCCTGGGCCTGATCGGCTTCGGCGCCATTGCCCGCGAAGTGGCCCGCCGCTGCAATGCCGGCTTCGCCATGAGCGTCGGCTATCATAGCCGCCGCCGCGCCACTGATACCGACTACACCTATCACGACAGCGTGCTGTCGCTGGCCGAAGCCTCCGACGTACTGGTGGTGGCCGCGCCCGGTGGCGCCCAGACCCGGCACATGGTCAATGCCGCGGTGCTCAATGCCTTGGGACCGGACGGCTACCTGGTCAACATCGCCCGCGGCTCGCTGGTGGACACCGACGCGCTCATCGCCGCCCTGAACGAGCACCGCATCGCCGGCGCCGCGCTCGACGTGGTGGATGGCGAGCCCGCCGTGCCCCCGGCCCTGCTGACGGCGCCCAATCTGGTCATCACCCCGCACAGCGCCGGGCGTTCGCCCACTGCGGTGGACAACATGTCCAAGCTGGCGCTGAAGAATCTGGACGCCCATTTCAACGGCCGTCCGGTGCTGACCCCGGTGCCCGAGTGCGCGCCCAAGGCGGCGTGAGGCGAGGTCACCTCCCGCAGGCGGCGCGCGCCGCCTGTCGGCTTGCCTGCGCTCAGCCGGCCTTGCGGTACTGGCGTGGGGCGCGAGTGCTGAGCAGCAGTTCGATCTCGCTCAGCACCGCATCGGCATCCACCACCATGGGGATGATGACGCCCTCATGGGCCTCCGGCTCCGGAGCCATGACCGGGGGATGGGCGGCATCGCGCGCCAGCACATCGTGCAGCAGGGCCAGCTGGCCCGCCTCGCGGGTGTCGCGGGCGCGCTCGTGCACGGCGAGGAGATGCAGCGCCTCCCGCCACACGGCAGCGGTGTCGGCATAGCGGCCGCTTGCCACCAGGGCAGCGACATAGGCCTCGTCGGAGGCAGAAAGAAGCGTGGGGTCCACCATGGCGGCCGATCCTGCCGCGAATCGTTTCGCGGATGAGGAATCATCGCTTTGCTGGCGCCAGGCTGTCGAGGGCCTGCCGTCCCTTTGCGTCAGATGATTCCTTTTGTCGCGGCCCAGGCTGTGGAACCAACCGCCGTCAGTCCCCGGCTCCGCCCCCATAGACCCGCCGGTAGCGCCGCCCCAGCGAGGTGAGCACCTCATAGCCGATGGTGCCGCCGTGGGCCGCCAGCTCATCCACGCTGATGCCGTCGCCCAGCAGCACCGCCATGTGGCCGCGCGCCGCGTCCGGCACGTCGGTCACATCCACGGCGGTGAGGTCCATGGACACCCGCCCCACCAGCGGACAGCGGCGTCCGCACACAATGGCATCCGCGCCGGGCGATCCATCGGAGGCGCCGAAGGCACGCAGGAAGCCGTCCGCATAGCCGAGCGACAGGATGGCGATGCGGCTCGGCCGGGTCAGGCACTGGGCGGCGCCATACCCTACGCTCTCGCCGGCACCGGCCTCGCGCACCTGGATGATCGGCACCTCCAGCCGCACCACCGGGCGCAGCGGCGCGCCGCCGGCGATGGGGGTGCCGCCATACATGGCGATACCAGGCCGGACCAGGTCATGATGGAAGGAGGCATCGGTGAGTGTGCCGGCGGAATTGGCCAGCGAGGCGGTCACCCCAGGGAATGCCGCCGCCACCTGGGCGAAACGCGACTTCTGGACCGCGGTCAGAGGATGATCCGGGGCATCGGCGCAGGCCAGATGGGTCATCACCAGCGCCGGCGTGAAGCCGAGGGCGGCACGGTCCGCCGCCAGCGCCAGCGCCGTATCGACGCTCACCCCGAGGCGGTTCATGCCGGTGTCCACATGCAGCGCCGCCGGCAGGTCCACGCCCCGCGCGGCACAGAAGGCGGCCCACTCGGCAATTTCCGGCAGGCTGCCCAGCACCGGGCGCAGGTCGTGCGCGGTAAAGTCCGGCCCCAGGCCCGGCAGCAAGCCGCCCAGCACATAGATGGTGGCTCCCGGCAGGATGGCCCGCAGCATGCGGCCTTCGTCGAACACCGCCACGAAGAACACCCGCGCGCCCGCCGCCCACAAGGCCGGGGCGGCATGGGCGATGCCGAGGCCATAGGCATCCGCCTTCACCACCGCCGCGCAGTCGGCCGGTGCGGCCAGATCGGCGAGCGTGCGCCAGTTGGCGGCCAGGGCGCCGAGATCGATGGTCAGCAGGCCGGCGCCGCGCGGCGCCTCGTTGGGCTGCGCCTGAGGCGTCACCG
>CALRNP020000269.1:0-6817 GCA_943369575.1 Azorhizobium sp. AG788
AGACCTCCGACGCGGCCATGGCCCAGCCGATCACATCACGTGGCAACGCGCCCACCGTGGTGACGGAGAAGATCACCGCCATGGGCACCCTGGCCGCACGGACCATGAACACCCAGCTGCGCAAGCTCGCGGGCGTCAATGGCGTGGCCTTCGCCTGGGGCAATGTGGCGGCATCCGTGCTGGATCTGCGCGATTTCGGCGGCCGTCAGGCCGGTATGTTGCAGTCGCTGGTGGCGGCGCATAAGCCGGTGACGCCGCAGCAGCGTACGGATTTCTTCACGCTCCAGGGTCGCGTGGACCAGGTGTGGGGCTCCTTGTGGGGCATGCGCGACGTGGCCGGTGGCGCCGCCAGCTTCAAGCCGGCGCTGGAAAAGGTGAACCAGGAGTACATCCAGTATTTCGCCGGCATCCGCCAAGAGATGCTGCCTTTCTTCGATGCCGGTGACTTCCCGCTGGACGGTGCGGCCTATCGCGAGAAGACGTTCCGCATGTGGGTGCCGGTGATCGCCCTGCGCGACGCCGCCTTCGCCGGTGCGGAAGCGGCCATTGACGGGGCTACCGACAGTGCCCGCTCCAGCCTGATCATGGCGGTCGTGGGGCTGCTGGCGGTGGTGGTCGCAGTGGTGGCGGTGCTGTTCGTGGTGTCCCGCCGCGCCATCAAGCCGCTGTTCTCCATGACGCAGGCCATCGGTCAGATCGCCGACGGGCATCTGGAGACGGAAATTCCCGGCGTCGGCCGCAGCGACGAGATCGGCCAGATGGCGACCTCCGTGGCGGTGTTCAAGGACAGCCTGGTGCGCAATGCCGCGATGGAGGCCGAGGCGGTCGCCAGCCGCACCCGTGCCGAAGCGCAGCGTCGCCAGACCATGCAGGAACTGGCCTCCATGTTCGAGACCACCGTGGGCGGGATCGTCACCGCCGTCGGCACCTCCGCCGATGCCCTGAAGGCTTCCTCGCACGTGCTGGCCAAGAGCGCGGATGAAACCGCCGGGCGCTCCAATACGGTGGCGGCGGCGGCGGAAGAAGCGGCGGCCAACGTCAATGTGGTGGCCTCCTCGGCCGAGGAACTGGGCAGTTCGGTGCAGGAAATCCGCCGCCAGGTGGAGCAGGCCGCCGCCTGCTCGCTGAGCGCGGTGAACGAAGCCCGCTCCACCGGCGAGATCGTGCAGGAACTGTCGCTGGCCGCCAACAAGATCAGCGACATCCTCAGCCTGATCTCCAACATCGCCGGCCAGACCAACCTTTTGGCGCTCAATGCCACCATCGAGGCGGCGCGGGCCGGCGATGCGGGCAAGGGCTTCGCGGTGGTGGCCTCCGAGGTGAAGGAACTGGCCAACCAGACCGCGTCCGCCACCGCCGAAATCTCGGGGCAGGTGGGGGCGATCCAGTCCTCCACCGCTAAGGCGGTGAGTGCCATCGGCACCATCGCCGCCACCATCCAGGAGATGAACGCCTACTCCAACGCCATCGCCTCGGCGGTGTCGCAGCAGGGTTCGGCCACCGGCGAGATCGTGCGCAGCGTCGCCCAGGCCTCGGCCGGCACCAGTGAAGTCACCGGCAACATCACCGGCGTCGCCATGACCGCCCAGAGCGTCGGCGCGGCGGCCAGCGAAGTGCTGCATCTGTCGTCGGACCTGTCCAACCAGGCCGCGGCGCTGAGCACCGAGATGGCGCGCTTCCTCGCCACGGTGCGCGCCGCCTGAGGCACCGCCATCCGCAGACGTAAGCGGGCGGCCTTCGGGCCGCCCGTTGGCGTTTCAGGAGGCCGAAGCCTCGCCGCCCCAGATGTGGGCGAGGAATTCCGTGAACACCCGCACGCTGGGCGATTGGATGGGCGTCGCCCACGCAGCGCTGGTGAGCAGCTTGTCGGATACGTCGTCGAAGTCGCGAATGACGATGCCGCGCCGCTGCACATTGCGCACGCAGCTGGCATAGACGCTCACCCCCGCGCCCGCCGCCACCAGCCCGAAGATGCCCTCGGATGAGGAGGCTTCCTGCACAATGTTCGGCGTGAAGCCGGCGCGGTGGCAGAGCGAGAACAATTTGGCCCGGAACGCCCCCCAGTTCTGCCCCGAGCCGAGCACGAACGGCTCCCCCGCCAGATCCGCCAGGCGCAGCACGCGCACGTTGGAGAGCGGATGGGTGATGGGCAGCAGGGCCACATAACGCTCGGTGTCGAAGGTGTAGCTGGCCATGCCCGGCTGCTCGAACGGGCCGATCATGAAGCCGATGTCGATGCGGTCCGCCAGCAGCGCCTCCTGCTGCTGCAAGGTGGGGATGAAGGAGAGTTCCAGCCGGGTCTCCGGCCGGGTGCGGCTGAAGGTGCGCAGGAATTCCGGCAACCGGCCGTTGATGGCGAAATCCATATAGCCGATGCGCAGCACCCCGGTCTCGCCGCTGGCGGTGCGCCGGGCCACATGCACCGCCCGCTCCAGCCGCTCCAGCGCCAAAGTGGCCTCGGCCAGGAACGCCTTGCCGGCTTCGGTCAGCTCCACGGTGCGGGTGGTGCGGCGCAGCAGCGGCACGCCCACGTCCGCCTCCAGCTCGCTGATGAGGCGGCTCATGCCCGGCTGGGTCATGTTCAGGCGCGCGGCGGCACGGCTGAAGTGGAGCTCATCTGCCAAGGTGATGAAGCTGCGGAGATGGCGAAGATCGAAGCGCATGGTCATTCATACCAGAATTGGTATGAAAAATGCGCAAATAAGAATTTCTCCTTCTCGATCCTTTGGCCCCATCGTTCCGGTCAAGCGCTCCCGCAGAGGGGCGCGCCTCTCCAGAGGGACGACAGACATGGCCTTCGACGCGGAACTCGACGCAGCCCTGACGGCTGCCTTCAGCAAGGCGAGCGACCTCTACCAGCGCAACGGCTTCCAGCGCCGCGTGGGCTTCGGCCGGCGCCCCGCCTTGATCAATGTGGATCTGGCCAATGCCTGGACCCGTCCCGGCAATCCGTTCACCTGTGAGAATATCGACGAGCAGATCATCCCCGGCGTGCAGGCGCTGCTGGCGGCCTGTCGGCGCAACGGTCACCCGGTGGTGCATGTGACCACCTGCTATCAGGTGACCGACATGAATAGCGACGCCACCGACATGGGGCTGTGGCACAAGAAGATCCCCATCGAGATCGTCGATCAGGCCAAGCCGGAACTCTGGGCCATCGACAGCCGCATTGAGCCGGTCAAGGGTGAGCAGGTGCTCATCAAGAAGCGGGCTTCCGCCTTCCACGGCACCTATCTGGCCGGCTTCCTGCGGGCCAACAATGTGGACACCATCCTGGTCACCGGCGTCACCGCCTCGGCCTGCGTGCGCACCACGCTCTGCGACGGTCTGGCCGAAGGCTTCCGCACCATCGCGGTGAAGGAATGCATCGGCGACCGGGTGCCCGGTGCTGTGGCCTGGAACCTGTTCGATATCGACGCCAAGTTCGCCGACGTCGAGCCGCTGTCGCGCTGCATCGCCTATCTGGACGAAGTCGGCACCCGCGCCGCCGCCTGAGCTTTCTTTCCGACGCCATTCCACCCAATAAAATCCAGAGGCGGACATGACGACATCCAAAGACACTTTGTTCGGCACCCCTTCGCGCCGCGCCGTGCTGGCGGGCCTTGGCCTTGGGGCTGGGGCCGCGCTGTTGGGTTCGCCCCGCGGCGCATCGGCGCTCGAAGGCACGCTGGTGGTCTCCAACTGGGGCGGAGACTGGAACGAGCGCACCATCAAGTTCGTGGAGGCCCCCCTGGTGGAAAGCCAGGGCATCAAGATCGTGCGCGATCTCGGCATGGAGCCGGAGCGCAAAGCCAAGCTGATCGCCGAAAAGCGCCTGCGCCGGGGCACCATCGACGTCATCCATATCAATGAGGGCGACAGCGTCGAACTGAACAATCAGGAGGTTCTGTCCGACATCGATTTCGCCAAGGTGCCGAACTACGCCAATGTGGTGCCGGCGCTGAAGTCGAAGCCCTTCTTCGTGCCCTGGCTCTATAGCGGCGTGTCGATCATCTACAACAAGGACAAGGTGCCCAACCCGCCCAAGTCCTATGCGGACTTGTGGGACAAGAAATGGGCCGGCAAGATCGGCTTCACCAATCAGCTTTATTTCAACTACATCATGATGGCGGCGCTGATCAAAGGCGGCAACGTCACCAACACGGAGGAAGGCAAGAAGCGCCTGGTGGAGCTGAAGGCCCTGACCCAGCCGCGCATCTATGCCGCTCACCAGCAACTGGCCGCCGGCCTTGCCAATGGCGAGGTGGACATCGCGGTCAATTACAAGGCCCGCGGCCTGCAATGGGCCAATGACGGCGCGCCGCTGGCGATCCAATATCCCAGCGAAGGCGCCATCGCGGTGATGTTCGGCGCCGCTTTGCCCAAGAAGGCGCCGAGCCCGGAGCTGTCGCTGATCTATTTCAACGCCATGCTCGACGCCAAGGCCATGGCGGGTCTCGCGGGAGCCAGCTTCTACGCCCCGGCCAACGCCAAGGCCGAGCTGACGCCGGAGCTGAAGGCCAAGATCGACTTCACCGCTGCGGAAGCCGCCGCGCTGAAGTTTCCGGACTATGAGCACGTGGCCAAGAACACGGCCGAATGGCTGGAGTGGTGGAACAAGAACATCGCCGTCTGAGCCGCATCCTGAGCCGCAGCGCGATGTCCGCTTCCACCGTCAAAGGTCCCCTGGATGTTGCCGCTCCCGCGCCCCGTGCGCGGGGGCGGCGGCGCGCGTCGCCGGCCTTCGCGCTGGCGACGCCCGCGACTTTGTTCGTGCTGCTGGCGCTGGTCGCGCCCTTGGCGCTGATGTTCCGGTACAGCCTCAACCGCTTCGTGCCGGGGCAGATGATGGTGGAGGCGCTGACCTTCGCCAATTACCAGAAGTTCTTTGCCGACCGCTTCTATCAGGACGTGCTGTTCACCACGGTGTGGGTGTCGGCGCTCTCCACCTTGCTGTGCCTGCTGGCGGGCTTTCCGGTGGCCTATTTCCTGGTGCGGCACGCCAGCGCCAAATGGAAGCCGCGCCTGCTGATCCTGGTGATCCTGCCGCTGCTGATGGGCAATGCGGTGCGCACCGCCGCCTGGATGGTGATCCTCGGCGACAAGGGCCTGTTCAACGCGCTCCTCACCTTCACCGGCCTCTCGCCGCTGCGGATCATGTACACCCCGGCCGCCGTGGTGATCGGGCTGGTGTCGGTGCTGCTGCCGTTCATGATCGTGACCATCCAGAGCGTGCTGGAAGGCATCGACGAAAACCTGGAAGCCGCCGCCGCCAGCCTGGGCGCCGGGCATTTCGTGGTGCTGCGCCGGGTGGTGCTGCCGCTGGCGCTGCCGGGCCTGCTGGCGGGCACCTTATTGTGCTTCATCCTGTCCATGAATGCCTATGCCACCCCGGTGCTGCTGGGCGGGCCGAGTTTTCATGTGATGGCGCCCACCGTCTACCAGCAGGTGGCGAAGGCCATGAACTGGCCGTTCGGCGCCGCGCTCGCCTTCGTGCTCATGGCCGTGACTTTGGTGCTCACCACCACCGCCAATGGCATGGTGCAGCGCCGCTACCGCCGCTGGAGCGAGTGATGGGCCAGCTCGCGATCACCCGCCTCTATGCCGCCGTGTCCGCAGTGGTGCTGGCCTTCGTGCTGCTGCCGCTGGGCGCCATCGTCTGGGTCAGCTTCTTCGCCAACCGCATCCTGTCGTTTCCGCCCACCGGCTATACGCTGAGCTGGTATGGACGGGCGTGGGAGCAGGATGCCTTCCGCAACGGCTTCATCACCAGCGTGGAAACGGCCCTGTGCGCGGTGGCGATTTCGCTGCTGTTGGGGGTGCCTGCGAGCCTCGCCATCGCGCGCTATCGCTTCCCCGGCCGCGATGCCATCCAGACCCTGCTGCTGGCGCCGATGATCGTGCCGGGCATCGTCGGCGGGGCGGCGATGTTCATGGCCTTCATCGAGCTGGAAGTGCTGCTGGACATGGATGTGTCCGGCACGCTGGGCGGCCTCTTGATCGCCCACGGCCTCATCGCGCTGCCCTGGACGGTGCGCTTGGTGACGGCATCGCTGGCCGGATCGAACCTGTCGTTCGAGGAGGCGGCGGCCTCGCTCGGGGCGGGGCCGTTCACGGTGTTCCGGCGGGTGACGCTGCCGCTGATCCGCCCGGCCATCGTGGCGGCGGCGCTGTTCTCCTTCGTCATCTCCTTCATCGATCTGGAGAAGTCCATCTTCCTGGTGGGGCCGGGCCGCACCACGCTGCAGATCGCTTTGGTTTCCTATCTGGAGTGGAATCTGGATTCCACGGTGGCGGCGGTGGCGACCGTGCAGATCCTCATCATCGGCACACTGCTCATCGTCAGCGACCGCTACGCCAAACTGGCCCGCGCCTTCTAAAGCGCGACACGGAGCCCGCTTATGTCCGACGTGATCCTCCAGTCCATCGTCAAGCGCTATGAACACATGGTGGCGGTGGACCATGTGTCGCTGACCATCGCCGAGGGCGAACTGGTGGCGCTGCTCGGTCCCTCCGGCTGCGGCAAGACCACCACCTTGCGCATGGTGGGCGGCTTCGTGCCGGTGAGCGAGGGGCGGATCATCGTCGGCGGGCGCGATGTCACCGGCCTGCCGCCGCACAAGCGCAACATGGGCTTCGGCTTCCAAAATTACGCTTTGTTCCCGCACATGAGCGTGGCGCAGAACGTCGCCTTCGGGCTGGAGATGCGCAAGGTGTCCAAGGCCGACATTGCCCGCAAGGTGCAACTGGCGCTGGAGCGGGTGCGCCTCGCCCATCTCTCCGAGCGCCTGCCCAAGCAACTCTCCGGCGGCCAGCAGCAGCGGGTGGCGCTGGCCCG
>CALRNP020000270.1:0-6781 GCA_943369575.1 Azorhizobium sp. AG788
TTCCACATAGGGCAGCAGCGCGTCGAAATATTCGGTCGGGGACACCGTCTTGGCCGCATAAGCGGCGACCAAATCGACGGCGGACAGATCCAGCAAGGACGACATGGGCGCGCAACGCTCCTGAGGCGGCGTTAGATCGGGAGGGGAAAGGCGGGCGCGCCCTCGGCGAGGCGCTCGGCGTGATGGCAGGCACTGGCGCGGCTCGGCGCCAAGTCGCGCAACGCCGGCGCCTCGGCGGCACAGCGTTCGCGCGCCAGCGGGCAGAGAGGCAGGAAGGCGCAGCCGGCGCCGTCCGCCGGCACAAGCGAGGGCGCGGGCGGCGGCAGGCGGGCCGCGCGGCGGCCGAGATGCTCCAGGCTCGGCTCGGCGGCAAGCAGGCGCTGCGTATAGGGATGCAGCGGCCGGGCGAAGACGGCGCGGGCCGGGCCGCGCTCCACCACCCGGCCGCGATACATCACCGCCACATGGTCGGCCACCGCATCGATGACCGCCAGATTGTGGGTGATGAACAGCACGGTGATGCCGCGCCGATCCCGCAGCGACCGCAGCAGATTCAGCACCTGGGCCTGCACCGAGAGATCGAGCGCGGACACCGCCTCATCCGCCACCACCAGCTTGGGCTGGGTGATGAGGGCGCGGGCGATGGCGATGCGCTGGCGCTGGCCGCCGGAAAACTCATGCGGAAAGCGGGCGGCGTCGCTGGTCTTCAGCCCGACGCTCTCCAGCGTCTGCGCCACCAGTTCGTCCCGCGCCGCGCCGCCCGGGGCATCCGGCACCACATGCAGCGGCTCGGCCACGGTGCGGCCGATGCGGCTGCGCGGATCCAGCGAGCCGTAGGGGTCCTGGAACACCATCTGGAAATCGCGCCGCCGGGCGGCGAGGCGCGCGGGCGGCAGGCGGAACAGGTCGTCGCCATCGAACAGCACGTTGCCCGAGGTGGGCCGGTCCAGCGCCATGACGATGCGGGCCAAGGTGGACTTGCCGGAGCCGCTTTCCCCCACCACGCCGAAGATGCTGCCCGCCGGAACCTGGAGGTCGACGCCATCCAGCGCCCGCAGGCTGGCGCGGCGACCAAACAGCGGCGTCGGGCCGACCGGATAGTCGCGCACCAGATGGCACAGTTCGAGCAGCGGCCGGCTCATGCCATCGCCCCCTCGGCGAGAATACAGCGCAGGCCGCGCTCCCGTCCGTTGCCGTCCGCCGTCTCCCGCCATACGGGCTCGGCCACCCGGCAGGCATCCATCACGAAGCCGCAGCGATTGGCGAAACGGCAGCCGGGCGGCAGCGCCGCGAGCGAGGGCACGGTGCCGGGAATGGTCGGCAGATCGCCGCCCGCCCCGCCGCCGCGGCACGGCATGGCCGCCAGCAGGCCGCGCGTATAAGGATGGCGGGGATGGCGCAGGACGGCCTCGGTGGGCCCCGCCTCCATGCGGGTGCCCGCATACATCACCAGGGTCTCGTCGGCGATGCGGCCGATGACGCCGAGATCATGGCTCACCACAATGAGCGCAACGCCCAGTTCGCTCACCAGCTCATCGAAGATGTCGAGGATCTCCGCCTGCACCGTCACGTCCAGCGCCGTAGTCGGCTCGTCGGCGATCAGCAGGTCCGGCCGCATCGCCAGCGCGATGGCGATGCCCACCCGCTGGCGCTGTCCGCCGGACATTTCATGCGGGTAGGTGTCCATGCGCCGCCGCGCATCGGGAATGCGCACCCGCTCCAGCCAGTCCAGCGCCTCCGCGCGGGCCTGTGCCCGCGAGGCGCCGCTATGCCAGCGAATGCCCTCAGCGATCTGGTCACCGATGCGCTGCACCGGATTGAGCGCGGTCATCGGCTCCTGGAAGATCATGCCGATGCGCCGGCCGCGCACCCGGCACATCTGCGCCTCGCTGCGGGTGAGCAGGTCCTGCCCATCCAGCAGGATCTGCCCGGCGGCGCGCATGGGGCCGGGCAAAAGGCCGATCAGCGCCTTCAGCAGCATGGATTTGCCCGAGCCGGACTCCCCCACGACGCCGAGCGTGCGCCCCTTGGCCAGCTGAAACGAGACGTCGTTGACCAGCCGCAGCGGGCCGGCACCCGGTCGCGCCATGTCGATGGTGAGGCCGCGCACGTCCAGCATCAGGCCGCCAGCCTCCGGCGCGGGTCAATGAGATCGCGCAGGCCGTCGCCCAGAAGATTGAACCCCAGCACGGTGAGCGCGATGGCGATGCCCGGCACCAGCGCCAGATGCGGCGCGGCGGTGAGATAAGTCTGCGCATCGGCCAACATCCGCCCCCAGGACGGCGCGGGCGGCGCCACGCCCAGCCCGAGGAAGCTCAGCCCCGCCTCGGTGAGGATGGCAAGGCCCAGCTGGATGGTGGCCTGGACGATGATCTGGCTGGCGATATTGGGCAGCACGTGTTCCAGCGTGATCCGCCCCGCGCCCTTACCCGCCGCGCGGGCCGCCAGCACGTAATCGCGCGCCCACACCTGCGCCGCGCCGCTGCGGGTGATGCGGGCGAACACCGGGATCATGAACACGCCGATAGCCACCACGGCGGTGAGCGCACCCGGCCCCATCAAGGCCGCCAGCATGATGGCGGAAAGCACGGCGGGAAAGGCGAACAGGATATCGCACAGGCGCATGATGGCGCCGTCCAGCAGGCCGCCGCGCGCCGCCGCGCTCACGCCCAGGGCCGTGCCGGCGCACGCCCCCAGCAGCACCGCCAGCACGGCGATGGAGAGCGAGTTCCACGCCCCCGCCATCAGCATGGAGGTGACGTCGCGGCCGAAATGATCGGTGCCCAGCAGACCCTGCGCCAGCGGCCCCTTGAGCTTGAGCGCGAAGCGCATGCGGGTGGGCACCTCCGGCGTCCAGACCTGAGACAACAGTGCGGTGCCAATGACGAAAACGGTAATGCATCCGCCCAGCAGCAGCGTCGCCCGCCCCGCCAACCGGGAGAGACCGAGGCGGCTCATGCGCTCCCCCGCAGCCGGGGATCGAGCAGCAGATAGGCCATGTCCACCAGGAAGTTCATCACCACCACGAGGCCGGCGAACAGCAGCACCACATCCTTGATCACCAACAGATCTCGCTGGGCCAGGGCCTGGAAGGCGAGGCGCCCGAGGCCCGGCAGCACGAACACATTCTCCACCAGCACTGCGCCGGCGATCAGGAAGGAGAATTGCAGGCCGAGGATGGTCACCACCGGCACCAGCGCATTGGGCACCACGTGGCGCCACAACGCCGCCCGCCGGCTCAGGCCCTTGGCGCGGGCGGTGGCGACGAAATCCTCGTTCAGTACGTCCAGCACCGCCGCCCGCGTCACTCGCGCCAGAATGGCGGACTGCGGCAAGGCGAGCGCGATGGCCGGCAGCAGCAGCGCCTTCAGCCCGGCGCCGATCCCCGCGCCCCAGCCGGGAAAGCCGCCGGCGGAAAACCAGCCCAATTGGCTGGAGAACACCAGGATGAGCAGCAGGCCAATCCAGAAGTTCGGCACGGCGATGCAGACCTGGGAAAAGACTGTGGCGCCATAGTCCACGGCGGTGCCGTTGCGGGCGGCAGCGATCACTCCCAGGGGGATGGCGATCAGCGTGGAGAGCACAATGGCCATCAGCGCCAGCGGCAGCGTCACCACCAGGCGCTCGGCAATGAGCCCAGCCACCGGCACGCCATAGGTGAAGGAGGTGCCGAAATCGCCCCGTAGCATGCCGAAGATCCAGGCCAGATAACGCACCACCGCGGGCTGATCGAGCCCCATGCTCTGGCGCAGCGCCGCCAACGTATCGGCCTGCGCGGAGGTGCCGAGCTGGATGGCGGCGGGATCGCCGGGCAGCACTTCCATGATCAGGAAGATCGCCAGCGACATCACCGCCAGGGTCAGGATCAGCCCGGCCAGGCGGCGGGCAAGCAGACGCACCATGAGACCCCACTTCCGCGCCGACCGGCTGGCACCGGCCACATCCCCTCACGCCCGGCCCCTGCGGGAGGCGCGCTTCACACCGGACAGATCATCTGGCTCAATCGGCCCAGCGCACCTGCGTGACGTCGTTGGAGGGCACCGGCTCGCTCTCCCACAGGCCCTGCACCTTGGCGTTCCACACCCCGAGCTTGGGCATCACGAACAGGAACAGTGCCGGCACATCCTGCGCCAGTTGCCGCTGCGCGGCGCCAATCTGGCGGGTGCGCTCGGCGGGATCAATGGCGGTGGCCGCCGCCGTATAGGCGGCGACGAAAGCCGGGCTCTTATAGTTGAAGTAATAGGACTCGCGGGCGTAGATATCGAGGTCCAAAGGCTCGGCATGGGTCATGATGGTCATGTCATAGGCCTTGTCCTTGAACACCTCCTGCACCCATTTGGCGGGAAACTCCGTCGGCTCGATCTTCACCGTGACGCCCACGTCCGCCAGCATGGCCTGGAGCACCTCGGCGGAGCGCGACAGATAGGCCATCTGCGGCGTCTTGAGGCTGATCGTGAAGCCGTTGGGATAGCCCGCCTGCGCCAGCAGCGCCTTGGCCTTGGCCGGGTCATAGGGCAGCATCGCGGTCATATCCACGAAGCCGGGATCATTGGGGGTGTAATGGCTGCCGATGGGGGTGCCGAAGCCGGACCAGGCCCCCTCCACCAGCGCCTTGCGGTCCACCGCCATCATCAGCGCCTGGCGCACCCGCACGTCGTCAAACGGCTTCCTGGCATTGTTCATGCCGGCCACCATCTTCAACTCGGTATTGCCCACCACGGTCTTGAAGGTCTTGTTCTTCTGGAAATCCGTATAGATCTCCGGCGCGCTGAACTCGGGGAAGGCATCCACGTCGCCTGCCCGCAGCGCCGCCGCCTGAGCTTGCGGATCGGCCAGGAAGCGAAACGTCACCTGCGACAGCGCCGCCGGATGGGCGGCGTCCCAATAGCCCGCGAACCGCTCCAGCTCCACCCGGTCGCCCTTGGCCCAGGCCTTGAAGCGGAACGGGCCGGTACCCACGGGATTGGTCTTGTTGGCCTCAGCGGACCCCGGCGCCACCATGATGGCCGCGGGCATGCCGAGCCGATAGGTGAAGTCGCTCACCGGCCGCTTCAGCGTCACCACCAGGGTATTGGGTGCAGGCGCCTCCACGCTGTCGATGGCCTCGAAAAACGCCTTCTGCGGATTGCTGGAGGCGCCGCCCCGCGCCCGATCCAGCGCGAACTTCGCCACGCTCGCGTCAAACGGCGCGCCGTCGTGAAAGCGCACGCCGTCGCGCAGGGTGAAGGTGTAGGTGAGCCCATCCGGCGAGACGGCCCAGCTGCTGGCCAACTGCGGCTCCACCTTGCCGTTGCGGTCGATGCGGGTGAGCCCCTGATAGATGTTCTGCCAGGTCACCTGGCCGATGGCCACGGGCGCGGCGATGGTGGGATCCAGGCCAGTGGGTTCCACCGCCATGCCCACCACCAGCGTGTCCTTGGCGGCGTGGGCGCAGAGGCTCGCAGGCGCCAGCAGGATGAGCGCCAGCCCCAGTTTCAAGGCCACACCTGCGGCCGTCGTGCGCCCGGACTTCCACACCGCTCTGATCGTCATGATCCGCCCTTTGCCTTCGCCGGATGCGCGCAACCGCGAGGCACACTGCCGCTCTCGGGAGCCGGATGCAGACCGCCGGTCTCCCAGGCTCCCCATCCGTGTCCGAAAAGACTGCAAGCCCGCATGTGCGCCGTCAACGTTGATCTCTTGTGCGCAGTGTAGCCGAAACCGGCGCACTGGAAGCGAGCGAACCGCCCTCTCTATCGGCCAGCCCGCGCAGGCGCCGCTCGAGAAAATCCAGCAACCGTGTCGCGGCGAAGGACGGCGCCCGCTCGGCCGGCGCGCACAGATCGATGCGGGTGCGGATCGGGCGAGCATCGCGGATCGGCACCGCCACCAGCGTACCGGCCTCGCACTCCCGCTGCACGGTCATTTCCGGCAGCACCAGAACGGCCGCGCCCCGCCGCGCCAGTTCCTTCTGCATTTCCAGCGAGCCGGTGACATAGACCGGATCGAGCTTGCAGCCCACATCGCGCGCCGCCGCGTCCAGCGCCTGGCGGGCGCCATAAGCGGCATTGGGCACCGCCAGCGCATGGCCGGACAGATCGGCCATGGTCACGCTGGGCGCCTGCGCCAGAGGATGGGACGGCGCCATGATGGCGGCGTGGGTCTGTTCGGTGCGGCAGCGCACCAGCACGCCGGCGTGCGGCGGAGCGAACAGGGTGAGGGCGATGTCGGCGACGCCGGAGCTCAGCGCCTCCACGGCGGCAGCGGCGGTGGCGATAACGATCTCGAAGCGCACTTTCGGATAAGCAATGCTGAAATCCGCCAAGGCCGGCGCCAGCAGGCCCGAGACGATGGCTTCGCCCGCATAGACGGTGACGGCGCCGCCTTGGAGGCCCTTGAGATCGGCGATCAGGGTGCGGGTCACCTCCAGCCCCCGCAAGGTCTGCGCCGCCCGCGCCGCCAGCAGTTCGCCGGCGGCGGTGAGGCGAATGCCGCGCGCACCGCGCTCCAGCAACGGCGCTCCGAAATAATGCTCCAGATTCTCCATCTGGCGGCTGATGGCTGTGGGCGCCACCCCCAGCGCCGCTGCCGCCTTGCGGAACGAGCGGGTGCGGACGACTTCATTGAAATAGATCAGTGCATGGATCTGCATCGCCGCCCTCACCCCGCGGGACCTGCCCGCCGAGCGTTTTAGCGCCCTACTCCCCGGCGCCGCTACTGTCGCAATGGATGGCCCGGCGGGTCCTGGGGTGCGCTGGCTGCCGCCAAGTACGCACGCACATCCGGTTCCGAGTGAACGGGA
>CALRNP020000271.1:0-6759 GCA_943369575.1 Azorhizobium sp. AG788
CGGGCTGCTGCTGCTCACCAGCCGTGTGTCCATCGAAATGGTGCAGAAGGCGGCGGTGCTTGGCGTTCCGGTCATTGCCGCGGTCTCCGCCCCCACCTCGCTGGCCATCCGCACCGCGGACAAAGCCGGCATCACCCTCGCCGCCGTCGTTCGCAGCGACGGCTTTGAGCTGTTCACCCATCCCGAGCGCATCGATCTCGGGGCGTCCCCACGGCAGGCCCATGTCGCATAGCGAAGACACCCACCACGACGGCGCCCATGACAGCGCCTCCCACACCAGCACCGCCGACCGGCTGGTCTATATGGCCAACCAGATCGCCACCTTCTTCGCCAGCCAGCCCCATGCGGCGGCGGTGGAAGGCACGCGGGTGCATATTCAGAAGTTCTGGGATCCGCGCATGCGTGCCAAGATCGCCGAAATTCTGGAGCAGCCGGACAACACCCTGTCGCCCATCGCGCGCGAAGCGCTGAAGGGCCTGCCGCAGAAGGCTTCAGCGGCCTGAAGTCGCCTCAGCGGGCGCCCGCCAGCGCCCGCTCCACAGCGGCGCGGGCATGCAGCGCCGTGGTATCGAACAGCGGCACGGCGCTGTCCTGCGGCTGCACCAGCAGCATGATCTCGGTGCAGCCCAGGATGATGGCCTGCGCCCCCTGCTCCACCAGCCGGGCCATGATCTCGGCATAGGCGGCGCGTGAGGCTGGGCGCACATCGCCCAACACCAGCTCTTCATAGATGATCCGGTGCACCACGGCGCGGTCCGCCGCCTCCGGCACCAGCACCTCCAGCCCGAAGCGCTCCTGCAGCCGGCCCTTGTAGAAGGCATGCTCCATGGTGAAGGCGGTGCCCAGCAGCCCCACCTTGCCATAGCCGGCTGCCGTGATGGCCGCGGCCGTCGGATCGGCGATGTGCAGCATCGGAATGGCGACGCTGGCGGCGACCTCGTCCGCCATCCGGTGCATGGTGTTGGTGCACAGCAGGAAGAAATCGGCGCCGCCGCGCTCCAGGCGCCGGGCGGCATCGATCATCCGATCGGTGAGGCCCGCCCAGTCGCCCGCATGCTGAAGTTGCTCGATCTCGGCGAAATCCACCGACATCATCAGGCTGCAGGCCGAGTGCGTGCCGCCCAGGCGGGCGCGCACCTCCTGGTTGATGATGCGGTAATAGTGCGCCGAGCTTTCCCAGCTCATGCCGCCGATCAGGCCGATGGTCAGGGACATGGGATCTTCCTCCCCCGCGCCGCCGCGGGCGCCTGCCTCATACCACTTGCGCCGACGCCAGCCCGCACGGGTGGGTTCCGGCCTCGATCTGGAGCGTGGCGTGGCCGATGCCGAAGCGGGCCTTCAAAGCGGTGCAGGTCTGGGCGATGAAGGCATCGTCGACCAAGTGCTCCGGCCGCACCAGATGGGCGGTGAGCGCCACGTCTGTGGTGGAGAGGCCCCAGATGTGGAGGTCATGCACCTCCACCACGCCGGGCAAAGCCGCCAGATAGGCTTCCACCTGGTCGCGATCCACGTGCCGGGGCACCGCATCCACCGCCAGGTCGACGCTGTCGCGCAACAGGCTCCAGGTGCCGACCACGATCACCACCGCGATCACCAGGCTGACGGCGGGGTCCAGCCAGAGCCAGCCGGTCAGCGCAATCACGCCCGCCGCAATCACCACGCCCAGCGAGACCGCCGCATCGGCCATCAGATGCACGAAGGCGCCGCGCACGTTGAGGTCGCCCTTTCGGCCGGCCATGAACAGGAGGGCGGTGCCGAAGTTCACCGCAATTCCCACCAATGCGACAACCATGACGATGCCGGTCTGGATCGGGGCGGGATCGCTGAAGCGGGAGAGCGCCTCAACCGCGATGCCGCCGGTGCCCACCAGCAAGATGATGGCATTGGCCAAGGCCGCCATGATGGAGGTGCGGCCGAAGCCGAAGGTGCGCCGGGCGGTGGGGGTGCGCTGGGACAGCCAGGCGGCGCCCCAGGCCAGCAGCAGGCCGAGCACGTCGGAGAGATTGTGGCCGGCATCCGCCATCAAGGCGAGGGAATCGGCGAAATAGCCGAAGCCGAACTCGATCACCACGAAGGCGAAGTTCACTGACGCGCCGATGGCGAATGCCTTCAGCGAGGTGGGCACCGCATGGGCATGGCCCGCATGGCTGCCGCCGCCATGGTCATGTCCGCCATGGCTGGGTCCACCGTGACTATGGTCGCCGTGGCTTTGTCCCGCATGGTCGTGGCCCGAATGATCGGCACCCGCCGCATGGTCGTGGGCACCGTGATCGTGCGCGGCATGGGCGTGTCGGGAATGGTCCACGGGCTTGGCATTCGTCGACGAGGCGCCGACGTGCTGCCCGTCAGTCCCATGGCTATGGCCGCCGCTCATGTGTCGTCTCCCCCCAGCCGGCCTGCGAACTCCGGCCATTTGCCCATAAGCCCCGCCGCAAGTCACGCCCGCGGCGGTGTCCAGCGACGTCGACACAAGGGGTTAGCCCATCTCCATGGCAGGTGGGTGACGCCTCAGGCCAGGAAGTTCGTCACGGCGGTGGCGAAACCTTCAGGCTGCTCAATGGGAGACATGTGGCCGCCGGGCAGCCGGACCAGTTGCGCCGACGGAATCGCCGCCGCCACCGCCTCGCCCCAGGCCGGCGGCGTGGCGCGGTCGGCATCGGAGACAATCACCAGCGTCGGCGTGGTGATGCGCGGCAGGTCGGGGCGGAAATCCATGTCGCGCATGCCGCAACTGGTGCCGATATAGCCGGAGGCCGAGGTGGCCACGACCATCGCCCGCACCTTGGCCACCGCATCGGGATTGCGGGCGCGGAACTCGGGCGTGAACCAGCTGTCGATCACCGCATCGGCAATGGGCGCGGTTCCATGGTGGCGCACCGCCTTGATGCGTCCCTCCCACACCCGCGGCGGGCCGGCATAAGCGGTGGTGTTGGCCAGCACCAGCCGGCGCAGCCGCTGCGGCGCGTGCAGCGCCATCCACTGCCCCACCATGCCGCCCAGCGACAGGCCGCACAGATGCACCGGCCCCAGCGACAGACGGTCGATAATGTTCAGGAGATCGCGGCCGAGATCGCCCATCCCGTAATGGGCGTCGTGCGCGACGCTCTGACCGTGGCCGCGGGCGTCATAGCGCACCACGCGAAACCGGCGGGCCAGGGCCGGCACCACCGGATCAAACATTTCAAGGGTGGTGCCCAGGGAATGGGCCAGCACCAGAGGCGGCGCGTCTTGGGCGCCATCGATCTGGAAGCGGAAGCGTTCACCGGCGATTTCGAGGACGGACACGGAGACCTCGGCTGGATATTGTATGCCAACCCGATGTATCCGCTGCCCGCCCGCGGGGGAAGCCTCTTTCTGCGGGCATCAGCGCGGAGAGAGCCCACCGGCAAGGAGGTCCGCCGCTCCCAGGGAACGGCGGACGGAAGGGATCAATCCAGGTCGCTGTCCAGGATCGCCATCTGGAAATTGTAGGACAGTTCGTCGTCCTCTTCGTCCTTGAAGAGCACGCCGATGAACTCCTCGCCGAGATACACTTCCGCCGAATCCTTCTTCTTATGGCGCGGCGTCACCTTGATCTGCGGATTGCCGAACAGGGTGCGGAGATAGCGCTGGACGCGCTCGATCTCGGTCTTTTCCAACTGTAGTCCTCCGAAATGTCACGGCACGCCCGCGGGCGGCCGTGGAAAGGCAGCCGCCCGAGGCGACCGATGGAAACGGGCGCGTCAGATATCGGCGCCCGCGTAAATGGTGAGATCGAACATCTGGTCCATGGCCCGGCTCGGCTCGGCGCAGCCGGCGGTGCCCACCACCTTGGCCGGCACGCCGGCAACAGTGGTCGCGGGCGGCACGGGATGCAGGACCACGGAGCCGGCGGCGATGCGGGCGCAATGACCGACTTCGATATTGCCCAGAACCTTCGCCCCGGCGCCAATCAGCACGCCATGGCGGATCTTGGGATGGCGGTCGCCCCGCTCCTTGCCGGTGCCGCCGAGGGTGACGCCCTGGAGGATGGAGACGTCATCCTCGATCACCGCGGTCGCGCCCACCACCAGGCCGGTGGCGTGATCCAGGAAGATGCCCCGGCCCATGGGAACCGCCGGATGAATGTCCACCGTCAGCACGGCGGAGACCCGGCTCTGCAGATAGAGCGCGGCGTCGCGCTGGCCGGCATGCCACAGCCAATGGGCGAGCCGATGCGCCTGGAGGGCATGGAAGCCCTTGTAATACAGGATCGGCTCCAGCACCCGCGTGGTGGCCGGGTCGCGATCCACCACCGCCATGATGTCGGCCCGCAGCGCCTGCGAAATGCGCGGATCGGCGGCCACCGCCTCCTGATAGACCGCGCGGATGGTGGCGCCGGGCAGGTCCGGATGGTCAAGCCGGGCGGCGATGCGCTCGCCGATCACCGCTTCCAGGCAATGCTGCCCGATGATGGCGCCCTTGAGCAGGCCCGCCAGCAGCGGCTCGCGGATCGCTGCCTCTTCCGCTTCCCGGCGCAGACGCGCCCAGACGGGATCCACCAGATCCGGAAGCTGGTCGTTGGCGGCCTTGGTCACTTGCAGGCTTGGATGAAGCATCGCTGCCTCCGTGAATTCAGTTGGTGCAGTTCTAACACATCCCCGGCACCGGGGTCAGTCCACCCCCGCCATCGGCTCAGGTGGGCTCCCCCAGGAACTCCAGCACCCCTTGCTTGAAGACCTTGTCGCCCACCGCCGGATTGTGGTCGCGGTTGGGAATGTCCAGCACCTGGCCGTGCGGCAGCAGCGCCACCAACGGCCGGGGATCCCCGGCGATCAAATCGCGCGTGCCCACCGCCACCATCACCGGCTGCTGGATTCCAGAAACCTCCTCCCGCGACAGGCTCTGGCGCGAGCCGCGGATGCAGGCGGCGAGCGCTTTGCGGTCGCCCTTGTTGGTGTCGGCGAAGGCGCGGAACATGCGGCCCATGGGGTCGGTGACGTCATCGAGACTGTCCGCCTCCAGCGCGTCGGCGATGGTCTGGGGCAGGCCCACCCCATCCACCAGATGAATGCCGAGGCCGCCCAGCACGGCCTTGCGCACCGTCTCACGCTCGGTGATGGCCAGTTGCGCGGTGACGCGGGCGCCCATGGAATAGCCGATCACATCGGCGCGGGGCAGGCCCAGCGTGTCGAGCAGGGTCTTGGCGTCCTTGGCCATCAGCCGCGTATGATAGAGCGCGGGATCATAGAGCTTGGCGGAGGCGCCATGGCCGCGATGATCGAAGGCGATCACCCGGCGGCCCGCCTCGGTCAGGGTCTTCACCCAGCCCGGAAAGACCCAGTTGATCTCCTTGCTGGAGCCGAAGCCATGGATGAGCAGCACCGGCTCGCCGGTGCCCTCGTCGAGGTAGGACAGTTCCAGGCCATCGGAGACAAAGGTGGGCATGGGATCCTCGGCAGCAGCGGCGACGCGAGGGGCGAACCTAGTGCGCGATGGTCGCTGAGGGAAGCGACGGGCGGCCATGCACCATCGCCGTACCATCACACGCTGTGGATGGCGTGGACCGGGGCGGCGCGAAAACGGGCCCGACGCCGCCCCGCCCGGCGGCGCCACAACGGCCGGACCAAGGCCACGCACAAAGCGTTGAAGGTGGCGATCGCCCCCACCAGCCACACCAGCGCACCGGCGCCCCACCACAGCAGGCCCAGCACCGCGCCGGTGATGGCGAAGGCGCCGCGCCCCAGGCTCTTGAGCAAGGCCAGCGTCTGCGGCCCCTTGGCCTCCGCCAGACGGGCGAGGCGGCGGGTATCCCCTGCCCCTTCGGCCAATCGCAAGCCTTCCAAGGTGGCTCTGGTGCCGGCCTTGGCCTCCAGCGTACCCACGTCGCCCAACATGCGGCCGAGATCGCGCAAGCGGTCGGCCCGCACCACGCTCTTGAGGGCGGCGCCATCCAAGGCTGCCACCGCCGCCGGTGCCCGGCGCAAGGCGGCAAAATCGATGGTCTCGCGCACTGAACGGCTCAGCCCCGCCAGCAGGCCGGCGGACAGCCGGCCGCCGCGCCGGGCCACCTTCAGCAAGGACACGCCGGCCCGCGCGGGCGCCCCGCCGCCGACGGTGGCATAGGTGCCGGCGGTCAGCGCCAGGCCGGCCACCGAGAGGCCCAGCAGGATTTCGTCCGGGTCTTCCCCGCGCGCCAGTTTCCAGCCTTCGCGCGAGGCATCGCGAATGTCGCCCCAGACCATGACGTCGCCGAGGGCAGCGCCGGCAAAGCCCGCCAGATCCTCCGGCGTGCCGGTGATGAAGCCGGCGCCGAAATTGCGCATCTGCGCCACGGCGGACGCAGCTTGGGCCGCCAAGGCCTCCACATCGGCGCGCTGCGCCGCCGGAACCGGGATGCCGCGCCCATCCATGAGCGCGAGATAGGAGGCGGCGAGATCCGCATCGCCAGCCGCCACCGCCGCCGACATCTCCCGCAGCAGATCGTCCGGCGGCAGTTGCGCCACCGCCAGATCCGCCAAGGCCGGGGGATTGTCCCGCGCCATAACCAGGCGTGTGGCGCTCTTTGCGGCGGGCAAGGCCCACGGCAACAGGCCCGCGAACGCGGCGAGCAGGCCAAACAAGGCAAAGATGCGGGTCATCGATGGTTATTCCAGGCGGACCACACCCGGCCCGCCACCAGCACAACACATCGGTTGCAAAAGGGGTTCCTTCAAGGCCGCTGGCCCCAGCGGGGCGCGTTCGCCCCTCGCCCCATCGCGAAGGTCTTGGCCGCCCGGCATTCTGAGTGCCGGGCGGCCA
>CALRNP020000272.1:0-6700 GCA_943369575.1 Azorhizobium sp. AG788
CCGTCTGCGGATGCCACGACGGTGCCGGGAATGCGGGTGGAGAGGCCGACGAAGTTCAAGGCGAACAGGCTGGCCGGGCGGGCATAGATGGCGCGGGGCTCCGCCAGTTGCTCGATGCGCCCGCCATTCATCACCGCCACCCGGTCGGACATGGTGAGTGCCTCGTCCTGGTCATGGGTGACGAAGATGGCGGTGGCGCCGATGTCCCGCAGCATGCGGCGCATCTCGCCCTGCATCTCCTCGCGCAATTTGCGGTCGAGGGCGGAGAGGGCTTCGTCGAACAGCAGCACGTCCGGCTCCACCGCCAGCGCCCGGGCCAGCGCCACCCGCTGCTGCTGGCCGCCGGAGAGCGCGGAGATGGGGCGGTCGGCCAGATGGTCGAGATGCACCAGCGACAGCGCCTTGTGCACCGCCGCCTTGATGTCACTGCGGCTCCAGCGGCGCACGGTGAGCCCGAACGCCACATTGCCCGCCACCGTGAGGTGGGGGAACAGCGCGTAATTCTGGAACACCACGCCCACATTGCGCTTGTGCGGCGGGACGCGGGTGACGTCCCGGCCGGCGATTTCCACCGCCCCGGCGTCAGGCAGGGCCAGCCCCGCCACCAGACGCAGCAAGGTGGTCTTGCCGCAGCCGGAGGGGCCGAGCAGGGTCACCAGTTCGCCGCGCGCGATGGCGAGATCCACCCGGTCCAGCACCGTGGTGGCGCCATAGCGCTTGGAGGCCTGGCGGACGACGAGATGGGGCGCCGTGCTCATGACATCTCCTTGATCCAGCGGTCGACCCAGCCGGCCCGCTCCTTGGCGATGAAGGCCCAGTCGGGGGCGAACAGGCTGTCGCTGGCGGGATAGCCGGCAGGCGTCGGCACGGTGGAATTGGTGGGGGCGACGAAGGCCTTGGTGGCCAGCAGCGTCTGCACCTCGGGGGAGAGGAAGGCGTTGATCACCGCTTCGGCGGTGTCGCCGCCGGGGGCGCCGGTCACCTTGGCGATGCCGGAGGGCATGGAGAAGCCGCCATCCTTAGGGATAGCCAGGTTCACCGGCGAGCCGTCGGCCTTGCGGATCAGGGTGTAAGCGGAGAACTGGCCGCCGATCATCCAGGCCTCGCCCTGTTCCAGAATGTTCATGGCCTGGGGGGCGTTGGTATAGACATTGAGCAGGTTCGGCTTGAGGCTTTTCAGCTTCTTGAAGGCGGCGTCGATGTCGTACTGGGCTTCCTTGTAGGGCTTGCCGGTCTCCAGATGAGCTGCGGCCAGCAGCACCCAGAAGCCCTCGGTGTTCTGGAGCGAGGGCACGATGATCTTCTGGGCATATTTGGGATCCCACAGCGCCGACCAGTCGGTGGGGGCGGCGGGCATGCGCTTGGTGGAATAGGCGATGCCGGCCCAGGGCTTCTGGTAATTGGCCCACATGCCGTCGCGATGGATGGCGTCCGGCACCAGCTTGCCCAGATTGGGCACATTGGCGGCCTTCATGGGGGTGATGAGGCCTTCCGCGGCGGCGGGCAGCATCACCGGATCGTCCATGATCACCACGGACATCTTGGGGGCAGCCTTGTCCGCCTGCATCTTCTGCAGATTGGTCAGCGAATTGGTGCCCTCATAGAGGATGGTGACGTCCAGCATCTTGGCGATCAGCGGAAATACGTCCGCATTGAAATATTTGGCGGCGCCCGCCGGGCCGCCGAGGACGATCTCCTTCGGCGCGGCGCGCAGAATGGCGGGGCAGGCAAGGCCGCCGGCCAGCGCGCCGGCGCTGAGCTTCAGGGCGGTTCGACGGGAGATGGAAGAAATCGTCATGGCGTCCTCACTGCGTCACGGTCGCGACGGTTTCACCTTTGCAAAGGTCGGGCCAAATGTGCACATTCCGAAAAAGCAATGACGGGTGAAGCGCTTGTGCTATGCTCACTTAGAGAGAACAAGTCCCCCTGGCCAATAATGTGCACATTTTTTGATGCGAATGTGCACATTATTGCAGCGGAAGATCGAGGTGTCGGTGAGCGAACGCAGGCAACGCACCGCCAAGGCCGACCCGGCCGCGGACGAGGCGATCTATCAGGCCATTTCCACCGCCATCCTGGAAGGCCGGCTGCGCGCCGGCACCAAGCTGGTGGAGCAGACGCTGGCGGCGGCGTTCGGGGTCTCGCGCGAGCGCATCCGCAAGGTGCTCCAGCGCCTGGGCGCCGAGCGCCGCATCGACATGGTGCCCAATCGCGGCGCCCGCGTCGCCCAGCCCTCGCCCGCCGACATCAAGGCCGTCTATGAGGCCCACCGGGTGCTGGAAGCCGGCGTGCTGGTGCAACTGATCCGCATCCTCACCGACGACATCCTGGCGCGGCTGGATGCGCATCTGCTGGAGGAGCGGGCCGCCGCCGCACGCGGGGACCGTGCCGCCTCGGTGCGGCTGTCAGGGGCGTTCCACCTGCATCTGGTGGATGCGCTGGGCAATGAGGAACTCTCGCGCTTCCTGCGCGATCTACTCAGCCGCTCCTCGGTGATGGTGTCGGTCTATGAGCCCGCCGCCCAGTCCATCTGCGGCGTGGATGAGCACGGCGCCATCGTCGAGGCGCTGCGCGCCCGCGACGTGACCCGCGCCATCGAATTGTCGCGCCACCATTTCGAGCATGTGGAGCAGCGCCTGAAGCTGGAACTGGCGCCCAGCGCGACGCCGGACCTGGCCGCCATCTTCGGCCCGGCGCCCCTCCACGCCGCGCGCTGAACGGACCCGGCGTTGTCGCCGGGCCGCTGGCGATCAGCGCAGCACCGTCTCGATCAGATGGCCGAGCGCGGCGGCGGAGTAGGGCTTGACGATCTGGTGCACCGGACGCCCGCCCACCGGGCCTTGCGCCTCGCTGCGGCCGGTGGCGAAGATCACCGGCAGGTCCGGCCGCGCCGCCCGCGCCTTTTCCGCCAGCTCGATGCCGGACATGTCCGGCAGGCCGATGTCGGTCATCAGCACGTCCACGGTCTGGCTTGCCAGCAGTTCCAGCGCCGCCGCGCCGTTGGCAGCGGGCAGGACGGTGTGGCCGAGGGCTTCGATCATCTCCGCCGTGCTGATGCGGATGAGCCAGTCGTCCTCGCACAAGACGAAGGTCTTCGCCCCCGTCGTGCCAGTGCCATCGTCGGCGCTGTCCTTGGCGGCCGGCGGCTCGGGTTCCGCCGGAGCGGCCGGCGCCGCCGCGCGGGGCTGGGGCGGGGGCGGGGTCAAGTCGACGCCGGGATGGCCGAGCATCTGGCGCAGCTTCCGCGCCAGCGCCTCGCGGGTATAGGGCTTGCTGAGCAGTTCGACCCCATCGTCCAGGCGGCCGCCGTGGACGATGGCGTTTTCCGTATAGCCGGAGGTGAACAGCACCGCGATGTCGGGGCGCCGCGCGCGGGCCTTGCGGGCCAGCTCGGTGCTCTTGAGCGGGCCAGGCATGACCACGTCGGTAAACAGAAGGTCCACGGGCGCCCCGCTTTCGATGATGGTGAGCGCGCTCTGGGCATCCTTGGCCTTGAGCACGCGATAGCCGAGATCCGCCAGCAGGCCGACGACGGTCTCGCGCACCGCCTCGTCGTCCTCGGCGACCAATACCGTTTCGCCGGCGCCGCCGGTCACCGGCCCGGTGTCCATGTCCACCAGCACGTCTTCGGACTGCATGGAGCGCGGCAGGTACAGCTTGATCGTGGTGCCATGGCCGGGCTCGCTATAGATCTTGACGTGTCCACCGGACTGCTTGACGAAGCCATAGACCATGGACAGCCCCAGGCCGGTACCCTTGCCCTCGGGCTTGGTGGTGAAGAAGGGCTCGAACACCTTGTCCACGATGTCCGGCGGCATGCCCGTTCCGGTGTCGGTCACCGCCAGCATCACATACTGGCCGGGGGTCACCTCGGGGTGGCCGTCGGCATAGGCGGCATCGAGGAAGGCGTTGCCGGCCTCGATGGTCAGGCGGCCGCGCCCGTCCATGGCGTCGCGGGCATTGATGGCGAGGTTGAGCAGCGCATTCTCCACATTGCCGGGATCGATGAGCGTGTTCCACAGCCCGCCGGCGATGATGATCTCCACCTCCACCGCTTCTCCCAGGGCGCGGTGCAGCAGGTCGTCCATGCCGCTGATGAAGCGACCGAGATTGACCACCTTCGGCACCAGCGGCTGGCGGCGGCCGAAGGCCAGCAGTTGCGAGGCCAGGCGCGAGCCGCGCGCCACCCCGGTCATGGCATTCTGGATGCGCTGCTCGGCCTTGTCCTGGCCGGCGAAATCCCGCGCCAGCAGTTGCAAATTGCCGCTGATCACCTGGAGCAGATTGTTGAAGTCATGCGCCACGCCGCCGGTGAGGTTGCCCATGGCCTCCATCTTCTGGCTCTGGCGCAGGGCATCCTGGGTGCGGATCAGTTCGGCGGTGCGCGCCTCCACCCGGTGCTCCAGGGTGACGGCGAGATCGGCCAGCACGGCTTCCGCCGCCTTCTGGTCCTCGATGTCGGTATTGGCGCCGACCCAGCGGGTGATGGTGCCGTCGGCATCGCGCACCGGCGCGCCGCGGGCGAGATGCCAGCGATACACGCCGTCGTGGCGCCGCAGGCGCTGCTCGGCCTCATAGGAGGTGCCGCCGGCCACCGCATCGCTCCAGGCGGCGGTGACGCCGGCAACGTCGTCGGGATGCACCAAGGCGGTCCAGGCCATGCCGTGCAGCGTGCCCGGTTCGGCGCCGCTATAGGCATAGGCGCGATCGTTGAACCAATCGAAGTCGCCAGCGGCATTGGCGGTCCACACATGCTTGGGCAGGCTCTGCGCCAGCAGGCGGAAATGGGATTCGCTCTGCCGGATGGCTTCCTCGGCCGCCTTGCGCACGGTGACATCCAGGAACAGCACGGCGAGCCGCTCGCCATCCACCGGCCGCGCCCGCAGCTCGAACCAGCGATTGCCTGCGTCCGCCGCCTGGAACTCGAACTGGGTCGGCACGCCGGTGCGCAGCACCTGCGCATAGCGCTCGATCAGCGTCTCGGGCATGTCGCCCACCACCTCGCGCATGGTGCGGCCCAAGGCGGTGTGGGTGGCGATGCCGGTCTGGGTCTCGAAGGCGGGGTTCAATTCCTGGAAGGTGAAATCCCGCACCTGGCCGGCCTCGTCGCGCACCGCCTGGGCGATAAAGAAGCCTTCCTGCATCTGCTCGAACAGATTGCGCCAGCGCGCCTCGCTCTCGCGCAGTTCGTCTTCGGCGCGCTTGCGATCGGTGATGTCCATGGCGATGCCGACGAAGCGGCGGTTGCCCACCTCGGGCGTCGACACCACCTCGCCGCGCCGGGCGATCCAGCGCACCTGCCCGGTCTGCGGATCGATGCGGCGATATTCGGTATATTCCAGCGGATTGGCCAGATCCCGCCTGGCGGGGCCGGACCGCGCGCGGTCGTCCGGATGCAGCAGCCCCACCAGCAGGGTGTCGGTGACTTCGGTTTCCGGATTGATGCCCCAGATCCGCCGGTAGACGTCGGAGACCACCAGGCGCCCGGTCTCGGGAAACCACTCGAAGATGCCGACGCCGCCCGCCTCCTGGGCGATGCGCAGGCGCTGCTCGCCGCGGACCCGCTCGGTGGTCTCCACCACCACCGCCAGCACGCCGGCCGGCTCGCCCTCTTCGTTCAGCACCGGGCTGTAGTCGAGGTTCAGCCAGATGTCCTCGGGCACGCCGTTGCGATGCAGGACCAGATGCTGGTCGCGATAGACCAGGGTGCCGCCCTTGAGGCCGACGTCCATCACATGGGCGTTGAAGGCGGCCACTTCCGGCCAGCCTTCCAGCACCTTGGAGCCGAGCAGGCGGGGATGGCGCTGGCCGGCGAACACCGCATAGGCGTCGTTGTAGATCATCACCCCGTCTGGGTTCCACAACATCACCATGGGCAGATTGCAGCGCAGCAGCAGCGCCGTTGCCGTCCTCAGGCTCTGCGGCCAGACGTGGAGCGGCCCCAGCGAGGTCGAGGACCAATCGAACCGCGCGATGCGGTCCCCCATCTCGCCGCCGCCCTTGAGGAATGCAGGCTGATCGTCAGTCGGGGGTGCGGGCATCGGGTTCCATCTGGTCGCGGGCGAAATGACCCATGCAAACGAGCGCGATACGCGAGGCTATAGCATGTGGGTTGCGGAAATCGAGAGCTTCCATACGGCCCCACCAGACGGTTGTTACGGCTCAGCTTCTTGAGCTTTACTATGATGCCTCGGTGCGGGCGAAATGGCAGGCGGCGGTGCGCCCCAGCCCCACCGGGCGCAAGGCCGGGCGCTCCACGCGGCAGCGCTCCTGCACCAGCGGGCAGCGGCCGTGGAAATGGCAGCCGGACGGCGGCGCCAGCGGGGAGGGCAGTTCGCCGGCGATGGGCCGGAACCGCGCCTGCTCGCCATCGGCCAGCACCAGCTTGGGCACGCTGTCCAGGAGGCCCTGGGTATAAGGATGGCGCGGGTCGCCATAGACTTGCGCCGTGGGGCCTTCTTCCACGATGCGGCCCAGATACATGATCGCCACCCGGTCGCAGAGATGGCGCACCACGCTCAGATCATGGGAGATGAACAGAAGCGTGAGGTTCAATTCCCGCCGCAGCTTCAGGAACAGATTGATGATCTGCGCCTGGATCGACACGTCCAGCGACGCCACCGGCTCGTCACAGACCAGCACGTCCGGCTGCATGGCGAGCGCGCGGGCGATGGCGACGCGCTGGCGCTGGCCGCCGGAG
>CALRNP020000273.1:0-6656 GCA_943369575.1 Azorhizobium sp. AG788
GCCGGCGTCATGGGCCGCGCGTTGTTCCGCCAGCAGGCTGCGCAAGGGTGTGATCAAGGCGGGGGCCTGGGCCACTGCCACGGCGGCAGCGCGCACAGCCGCCCGTTCCAGCGCCACGCGGATCATCATGGCGTCGCGCATGGCCGGGATCGAGATCCGCGAGACGAAGGTGCCGTATTGCGGGAAGATGTCCACTAGGCGCTCGTCGGCCAGCTTCAGCAGCGCCTCGCGCACCGGGGTCCGGCTGACCCCGCAGGCGAGCGCGATCTGCTTCTCCTGCAGCGCCGCGCCGGGCGCAATTTCCATGGCGATGATCTGCTCGCGCAGGGCGGCATGAATGCGCGCGGACGCCGGAATCGCCCGCACGCCCTTGGCGAAGGCGCCAGGCTCCAGGCTGCCGTTCCGAAGCGAAAATCCGCGCTCCATGTCCCCTCCGGGTTTCCTCTTTGGCAGTGTTCTATTGCACGGCTCAGGTCGCTAATATATTAGCATATCAAAGCCGTCAACGAGAACGAAAAGGGAGATCGCCATGGATGCGCCAATGACCTTGGGGCAGGGCGCAAGTGCAGCAACCGCAGGGGTTCCCCGCGTTTTGCACCTGTCCGCCTCCGACAATGTGGCCGTGGCATTGGATGCGGTGACGCAGGGTGTTCAGGTCGCCGGCGTGAGCGCGCGGGCGCGCATTCCGCGCGGCCACAAATTCGCGCTTCAGATGATCCCCGCTGGTGCGCCGGTGCTCAAGTTGGGGCAGATCATCGGCTTTGCCGCCGCCGACATCCTGCCCGGCGATCACGTGCACGAGCACAATGTGGTGATGCACGATTTCTCCCGCGACTATGCCTATGCGGTGGATGCCAAGGATGACGACCTGTTTCCGGAAGCAGAGCGCGCCACGTTCGAGGGCTTCCGCCGCTCCAACGGCCGCACCGGCACCCGCAACTATCTCGGCATTCTCACCAGCGTGAACTGCTCGGCCTCGGTGGCGAAGTTCGCCGCCCAGGCGCTGGAGCGTTCGGGCATTCTCGATCAATATCCCGGCATCGACGGCATCGTGCCCATCACCCACGGCACCGGCTGCGGCATGGCTTCCAAGGGCGAGGGCTTCGATGTGCTCTCGCGCACCCTGTGGGGCTATGCCACCCATCCCAATTTCGCCGCCGTGGTGATGGTGGGGCTGGGCTGCGAGATGTTCCAGATCGCCCGCTTCAAGTCCGACTATCATGTGGACGAAACCGACACCTTCCGCACCCTGACCATCCAGGACGAGGGCGGCACCCGCAAGACCGTGGAGCATATCACCGGCGCACTGCGCGAGATGCTGCCGGCCGCCGGCGCCATTAAGCGCCAGACCCGCCCGGCCTCCGAACTGGTGCTGGCGCTGCAATGCGGCGGCTCAGACGGCTATAGCGCCCTGACCGCCAACCCCGCCTTGGGCGTCGCTTCCGATCTGCTGGTGCGCAATGGCGGCACCTCGATCCTGTCCGAGACGCCGGAAATCTACGGGGCTGAGCATCTGCTCACCCGCCGCGCCGCCAGCCGCGAGGTGGGCGAGAAGCTGGTGGGGCGCATCAAGTGGTGGGAGGAATACACCAGCCGCAATGCGGGCGAGATGA
This sequence comes from Azorhizobium sp. AG788, assembly GCA_943369575.1. Classification (GTDB taxonomy): domain Bacteria; phylum Pseudomonadota; class Alphaproteobacteria; order Rhizobiales; family Xanthobacteraceae; genus Azorhizobium. The sequence continues at coordinate 1,614 of CALRNP020000273.1, forward strand.
ACAACAATCCCTCGCCCGGCAACAAGGCTGGCGGCCTCACCACCATCCTGGAGAAGTCGCTCGGCGCCGCCGCCAAGGGCGGCGCCTCGACCCTGCGGGCGGTGTATGAATATGCCGAGCCGGTGACCGCCCACGGCTTCGTCTACATGGACACGCCGGGCTATGATCCGGTGGCGGCCACCGGGCAGGTGGCGGGCGGGGCGAACCTGATCTGCTTCACCACCGGCCGCGGCTCCGCCTTTGGCTGCAAGCCGGCGCCCTCGCTGAAGCTGGCCACCAATTCCGATATCTATCGCCGCATGGAAGAGGACATGGACATCAATTGCGGCGATGTGCTCGACGGCGTGTCGTTGGAGCAGAAGGGCCAGGAAATCTTCGAGGCGGTTCTGCGCACCGCCTCCGGCGCGCCCACCAAGTCCGAGGCGCTGGGCTATGGCGATGCGGAGTTCGTGCCCTGGCAGATCGGCGCGGTGATGTGAGGGAAGGGGAGCGGAGCGCGCCTATTCGAACAGGTCGGGGTGCTCCGTTTCCACCTTGGGCAAAGCGCGCAAAATCTGGCTGAGGTGAAGGCGCATGGCCTCCGCCGCGCCTTCGGGATCGGCCGCATCGACGGCGGCAACGATGGCGCGGTGCTGCACCACCAGTTCCAGCATGGTCTGGCTGCTGGTGAGGGTGAGGTGGCAGGCGCGGTCCATATGCGCCTTGATATCGCTGATGGCCTCCCAGGCCAGGGCGCAGCCGGCGCCTTCGGCCAAAGCGATGTGGAACAGTTCGTCATAGCGCTGGAAGGTGCCATGGTCATTGCGCGCCGCCGCCTTGTGCTGCAGGTCCAGCAGGTCGTCGATGCGCACCCGCACGGCGGGGGTGAAGCTCTCGGCGGCGCGGCGGGCGACCGCCGTCTCGATGGCCTCGCGCACGAAGCGGGCCTCCATCATCTTGCGGGTGGAAATCTTCACCACCACAGTGCCGCGCTGGGGCTGGATGTCCACGAGGCGGGTGCGGGCAAGCCCGATCAGCGCCTCGCGCACCGGCTGGCGCGAGACCCCATGGGTGGCCGCGATCTCCTGCTCGGACAGCCGCGTGCCCGGCGGCAGCTCCATGGAGACGATGGCCCGCCGCAGGTGGGCTTCGATGCGTTGGGCCGCCGAGCCCTGCGACGGCGATATGATGGCGTCCACGCCCTTACTCCTGTTGCCAGCATCGAAATACTACCATACAAGATGGAAGTCCGCATGCGTCGCATTTGTCCCGGCGCCATAGCGGTCCCATAAAAACAGGCCTTCCGGGCCGGTCCCAAAACACCGCTCGTTCAGGGAGAACGCCAATGTTGACCCGACGTCACGCGCTTGCGCTGGCCGCCGCGCTGGTCGCCGCCCCGCTTTCGATGGCTCAAGCACAGACCATCACCCTCCGCTCCGCCGACATCCATCCGGACGGCTACCCCACCGTCGAGGCCGTCAAGTATTTCGGCCAGGTGGTAGAGCAGAAGACCAACGGCCGCATCAAGGTGCAGGTGTTCAACTCCGGCCAGTTGGGCCAGGAAAAGGACACCATCGAGCAGACCCGCTTCGGCGTCATCGACCTGAACCGCGTCAACACCGCGCCGTTCAACAACCTTATCCCTGAGACCGCGGTGCTCGGCTTGCCGTTCCTGTTCCGCTCCGTCGAGCACATGTATCATGTGGTGGACGGGCCTTTGGGCGCGGAGATCGGCAAGGCCTTCGAGCCCCACGGCATGGTGGTGCTGGGCTTTTTCGACAGCGGCGCCCGCTCCATGTACAATTCCAAGCGCCCGATCAACACCTTGGCCGATATGAAGGGCCTCAAGATCCGGGTGCAGCAGTCGGACCTGTTCATCGCTCTGATCAATGCGCTGGGCGCAAATGCCACGCCCATGCCGTTCGGTGAACTCTACTCCGGTTTGCAGACTGGCGTTGTGGACGGGGCGGAGAACAACTATCCGTCCTATGAATCGGTCAAGCATTACGAAGTGGCGAAATACTATTCGCTCACCGAGCACTCCATGGCGCCGGAAGTGTTCGTCATTTCCAAGCGGGCCTGGGACAAGCTCTCGCCCGACGACCAGAAGCTGTTCAAGGAAGCCGGCATCGCCGCGACGATGAAGATGCGCGAGCTGTGGGCAAAGCGCGACCTGGACGCCAAGGAAAAGGTGATCAAGGGCGGCGCCATCATCAACACGGTGGACAAGCAGCCCTTCATCGACGCCATGAAGCCGGTCTACGACAAGTTCGTGACGACCGACAAGATGAAGGACCTGGTGGCCAAGATCAAAGCCACGCAGTGAGGTGGAAGGGGCGGCGTCGCCGCCCCGTCTGCTCGGACGAGAGTCGCCCGCCGGCCTTCGGCGGGCGGTCATAGGCTCAATCCGGCTTGTTCCGCGGCTCGCCCCGCCGCTTGAGCAGCCCCTGCATCCGGGATTGCCGCTGTGGCAAACGATGTACTTGGGAGATCCGACGTCATGGGCACCATTCCGGCCCTGCTTCCGCTGCGCCGATTGGTGCGGGTCCTCTCCAATCTCGCCTTGTGGATCTCCGGCGCCGGCCTGATCGCCATGACCGCCGCCGTGTTCTGGCAGGTGATCGGCCGCTATGTCCTCAACGATTCGCCCAGCTGGACCGAGCCGCTGTCCCTGCTGCTGATGAGCTGGTTCATCCTCTTGGGGGCCGCGGTCGGCGTGCGCGAAGGCGACCATCTCGGCTTCGAGATCGGCTTGCATTATGCCAGCCCGCCGGTGCGGCGCGCCATGGAGGTGTTCACCCATCTCCTGGTCATGGCCTTCGGCTTCGCCATGGCCTGGTACGGTTGGGATCTGGCGATGGGCACGTGGAGCGCCAAGATGGCCGGCGTCGACCTGCCGCAAGGGGTAGACTATTTGCCCCTGGTGGGCGGCGGCGCGCTGATCGCCCTGTTCTCGCTGGAAAAACTCCTTACCGATCTCACCACCGATCGGGTCGCGGCGGTGCCGCTCGCCCCCTCGCATTCCGTCGATTGAGCGGAAGGGACCTGCCATGGCCATCGCCGTCCTGTTCGGGGTTTTCGCCCTGCTGCTTCTGCTCGGAACGCCGGTGGCGTTCTGCCTCGGCCTCGCCTCGCTGGCGACCGTGCTCTATCTGGACCTGCCGCCGATCGTGGTGTTCCAGCAGCTCAATTCCGGCATGAACGCCTTCTCCATGCTGGCCATCCCCTTCTTCATCTTCGCCGGCGACCTGATGATGCGCGGCGGCATCGCTGATCGGCTGATCAGCATGGCGGCTTCCATGGTCGGGCATCTGCGTGGCGGCCTGGGGCAGGTGAATGTGGTGGCCTCCACTCTGTTCGGCGGCATTTCCGGCTCGGCGGTGGCCGATGCCTCGGCCATCGGCGGGATCATGATTCCGCAGATGGAAAAGCGCGGCTACGCCAAGGATTATGCGGTCAATGTGACCGTGAATTCTGCCATCATCGCGCTGATGATCCCGCCGTCGCACAACATGATCATCTATTCGCTGGCGGCCGGCGGCACCATTTCCATCGCCGATCTGTTCACCGCCGGCATCATTCCCGGCCTGTTGCTGGCGGCGGCGATGATGATCACCGCTTACATCGTCGCCCGCCGCCGCGGCTATCCGGCCGGCGTGTTCCCCGGCTGGATGGGCGTGCTCACCGCCGTGCTGGCGGCAGCGCCGGGCATCCTACTGATCGGCATCATCTTCGGCGGCGTGCGCTCCGGCATCTTCACCGCCACGGAAAGCTCCTGCATCGCGGTGATCTATGCCTTGCTGGTGACGGTGCTGGTCTATCGGGAAATGGACTGGAACGGCTTCGTCCACGCCACCCTGGGCTCGGTGCGCACCACCGCCATGGTGCTGCTGGTGATCGGCACGGCGGGCGCCTTCGGCTGGCTGATGGCGTTCCTGCAAGTGCCGAAGACCACCATCGATCTCATGCAGTCGCTGTCGTCCAATCCGTATGTGATCCTGCTGCTGATCAACATCCTGCTGCTGATCCTCGGCACCTTCATGGACATGGCGCCGATGATCATCATCTGCACCCCGATCTTCCTGCCGCTGGTGAAGGCCTTCGGCATCGATCCGGTGCATTTCGGGGTGATCCTGATCCTGAACGCCGGCATCGGCCTGAATACGCCGCCGGTGGGGTCAGTGCTGTTTGTGGGCTGTGCCGTGGGCAAGATCTCCATTGGCGAAGCCATGAAGACCATCTGGCCGTTCTTCGGCGCCACCATCTTCGTGCTGATGCTGGTGACCTATATTCCCGCCATCTCGCTCTGGCTGCCGGCGGTGTTCCGCTGAACCTTCCGAAACGGGCGTGCCCGCGCGCCCGCGCTTATCCCCTCAGCGGACGCCCTCGCGCGTCCGCGCCCTTCCACTTGAGGTTTTCATCATGATGATCGACGTGCGCCAGGTGAGCCACCCGGAAGCCGTGCGCGGCTTCGACACCGAGGAATTGCGCCGCCATTTCCTCATCGAGCGCCTGTTCGAGCCCGGCAAGGTGCTGCTGACCTATAGTCATATTGAGCGCTTCGTCATCGGCGGCGCCACGCCGCAGAGCGCGCCTTTGAAGCTGGAGAGCGACAAGGCCACCATCGGCTCGCCGAACTTCCTCGACCGCCGCGAACTGGGCGTGATCAACATCGGCGGCGCCGGCAAGGTGGAAGCGGACGGGGTGAGCTATGATCTCGGCCACCGCGATGCGCTCTATGTGGCGCAGGGCACCAAGGACGTGCGCTTCCTCTCGGACGATCCCGACCATCCGGCCAAGTTCTATCTGCTCTCCACCCCGGCCCATGCCCGCTACGAGACCAAGGTGATCAAGATCGCCGAGGCCAAGACCATGCCGCTGGGCGATCAGGCCACCGCCAACAAGCGCACCATCTACCAGATGATCCATCCGGACGTGGTGAAGTCGTGCCAGCTGGTCATGGGCATGACCCAGCTGGCTGAAGGCAACATTTGGAACACCATGCCCTGCCACGTCCATGACCGCCGCTCGGAGGTCTATCTCTATTTCGACGTGGCTGCGGAT
>CALRNP020000274.1:0-6572 GCA_943369575.1 Azorhizobium sp. AG788
TGTTTCAGGCAATGCTGGAGCGGCTTGGCCTGAACAATGCCTGGCGCGGCGCCCCCAACCTGCTGTGGGGCGGAACCCGCGTTGGCCTTGACCGCCTTGCGCAGGTGCCGGAGGCCCGGCTGGTGCTCATCGGCTCATCTGCGATGCACGGCAGCCTGCTGCGCAGCGATGTGTGGCAGGCGCTGCCCGCGGTCAAAGCCGGGCGCGTGCTGCGTCTCGAACAGGTCTGGGCGTTCGGGGCCGTGCCGAGCGCCGTGCGCTTTGCCAATGCGTTGACAGCCGGCCTCATGGACGCGCCCCATGGCTGACGTCATCGCGGCCGCGCCGCGCCGCCTCTGGGGTTCCGGGCTTGCGGTTCTGCTGCTGCTGTCGGCCCTGCTGGCTTTTGCCCTTGCGCGGCTGGGCCTTGGTGCGTCCCCGGTGCAATGGAGCCGCCTCTTCGCCGCCGCGAAGGCGGGCGATATGGCGGCCGCCATCACCGCTTATGCCGCGTTGCCTCGGATCGCCGTCGCGCTTCTGGCCGGCAGCATGCTGGCATTTGCCGGGGTGCTGTTTCAGGCGGTGCTGCGCAATCCGCTGGCCGAACCCACAACGCTTGGCGTTTCGGCCGGTGCGCAACTGGCGCTGGCGCTGGGCGCACTTTATGCCCCCTGGCTGATGGAGCATGGTCGCGAGTGGGTGAGCCTCGCCGGCAGTGCTGGTGCCGTCGCCATCGTGGCTCTCTTGACGAGGAGGCAGGCGTTCTCGCCCATGTCCCTCATCCTGGCCGGGCTGGTGATCGGCCTCGGCTGCGGGGCGGCCAGCGGGCTGCTGGAAGTGCTCAATCGCGATTATCTCCAGTCGATCGCGATCTGGAGCACGGGCCAGTTGGATCAGAATGGCTGGGCTCAGGCGCGCTTCCTGGCGTCTCGCTTCGCGGCACTGGGCGTCGGTGCCATCCTGCTGGCACGCCCGCTCGCACTTCTGGCACTCGGCGATGAGGCCGCGCGCGGGCTGGGGCTGCGGCTGGCCGCGAGCCGTTTTCTCATCCTCGCCATCGCCAGCGCCCTTTCGGCCTGCGTCGTGAGCGCCGTTGGCGTGATCGGCTTCGTGGGGCTTGCCGCGCCGGTCATTGCGCGCGGCATGGGGGCCAGGAGCCTTGGCGCGCAGATGGGCCTGGCGCCGGCGCTGGGGGCCGCGCTGCTGCTCGCCGCCGACCAGAGCGTCCAGCTCTTGGCCAGCCCCGGCCTGTCCGCCGGCACGGTCACGGCTCTGCTCGGCGCCCCCTTGCTGCTGTGGATGCTGCGCACACGCCTTCCTGAGCCGCTGGTGTCCTTTGCGAGCCAGGGGGAAGGCAGAGCCCGGCATCCATGGCGCCTGCTGTGTGTCCTTCTGGTCGTTGTCATCCTCGCCGTGGCGGCGGCCCTGGGCCTCAAGGGCGGGCCGGGAGGATTTGGGCTGGAGACAGGCAGGACGCTCGGCCTCATGCTGCCGTGGCGCTGGCCGCGCGCGCTCGAGGCCCTCGCGGCCGGGGCTCTGCTGGCGGGCGCGGGCACCATCCTGCAACGCCTGACCGGCAATCCGCTCGCCAGCCCCGAGGTTGTGGGCGTCGCGCCCGCGGCGGGTCTCGGCGCCATCCTGCTCATGCTTGCCGCGCCGGATGCGGACGCGAGCCTGCGGCAACTGGCGGGCGCCGCCGGCGCGTCCGTGGCGCTCGGCGGGCTGCTGGTCTTCGCGGGGGCCGCCGCGGCCACGGCGCACCGCATGCTACTGGTCGGGGTCGCCATCGGCACCGTCTTCAGCGCGCTCGTCACCGCCCTTGCGGCCAGCGGGGATCCCCGTCTCGATGGCCTGCTTTCCTGGATGGCGGGGTCCACCCTCGATGCCACGCCTCAGGCCGCGGGCGTGACGGCGGCGGCGGCCCTGTGTGCGCTCGCCCTGGCGCCCCTCGTGCAGCGCTGGCTCGCCCTGTTGCCCCTCGGGTTTCCCACAGCCCAGGGGCTGGGCCTGCCGCTCAGGGGTGCGCGGTTGTGCCTGCTGCTGCTGGCCGCCGGCATGACATCGGTGGCGACGCTGGCCGTCGGCCCGTTCTCCTTCGTCGGGCTGATGGCGCCTCACATGGCGCGGAGGCTCGGCCTCAGCACGCCTCTTGCCCAGCTGTCGGGCGCGATGCTGTTAGGCGCCGGCATCATGACCTTCGCCGATACGCTGGGCCGCCTCGTTTTCTTCCCCTACGAACTGCCGGCGGGCCTGATCGCCGCATGCATCGGCGCACCCTATCTGCTGCTGGCGATGACGCGGCGGCCCCAACGAGGGTGATGCCCGATCGGCCTGTGCCACGCCCTCGGCCCGAGAGATGCGGGTCGAGGCTGTGCGGGCGCCTTGCCGAGGGGCGGCCTCCTTCTCTTGAGCAGAAGATCAGCGGACGAAGCTGATGGGCTTGCCCGTGTCGGGATGGGCCATCACCCCCATGGGGATGCCGTAGATCGCTTCCAGTTCCGGTTCAGTCATGATCGCTTCGGGGGCGCCACGGGCGATCAGCTTGCCGCCGTGCAGGGCGATGATCTCGTCGCAGAAACGCGCCGCCATGTTGACGTCGTGCAGCACCACCACGACGCCGATCCCGCGTTCCGCCGACAGCCGGTGGACCAGGGACAGGACCTCCATCTGGTGAGCCACGTCCAGGGCGGAAATCGGCTCGTCCAGCAGCAGGCATTCCGCATCCTGGGCCACCAGCATCGCCAGCCAGACGCGCTGGCGCTCGCCGCCCGACAGCGTGTCGACAAGGCGGTCGGCGAACATTTCCACGTCGGTGAGCGCCATGGCCTCGGCCACCTTGTCGCGATCCGTCTGGCCGAAGCGGCCGAGCGCGCCGTGCCAGGGATAGCGGCCCAGCGCCACCAGTTCCTTCACCAGCATGCCGGACGCCGGCGGCGTCTGCTGCGGCAGATAGGCCACCTTGCGGGCGAAGGGCCGGTCGCCCCAATCCTTGAGCGCCTTGCCCTCGAACTGGATGGTGCCTGAGGAGACCGGCTGCTGGCGGGCCAGCAGCTTGAGCAAGGTGGATTTGCCGGACCCATTATGCCCGATCAGCCCGACCACGCGCCGCGCGGGCAAAGCAAGCGTGAGCGGCTCCAGCAGCACCCGCTCGGGGATGGCGAAGCTCACGGCGTCGAGGGTGAACATCGAGAGGGCATCAGCGGACAGCCGGGTGGGTTCAGCCGCGACGAAGGCGCGTTCGAGGAGGGGGATCATCATCGGCTCCGAAGGCTCACCTGAAAATGGCCGGTCGGCCGACTTTATGGCCGCGGGCGGGAAAGGAGAAAGGGAAAAGGGGAAAGCGAAACGTCGCGTTCACGATCAATGGGCATCAGAGGATGCGTTTTCATCCGATGCCACCGGCGCCACGGCGCCGGGTGGGGCATCGACGACCAACTGCCCCGCCTTCATGTGCAGGATGCGGTCGGCGATGCCGAAATAGCGGTCGTCGTGGGAGATCACGATCAGCGTCTTGCCGTGCGCCTTCAGGCCGGGGAGCAGGTCCTCGTAAAAGGCGCGGCGGAAGTCCGGGTCCTGGTCGGCCGCCCATTCGTCGGTGACGATCACCGGCCGATTCTCCAGATAGGCATGCACCAAGGCAAGGCGCTTGCGCTGGCCGGTGGACAGGTCGGTGGTGGAAAAACGCTCGCCCTCGACCCGCACCTTGTGGGCGATGCCCAGGCGCTCCAGATGCGGCTGCGCCTCGCTGGGCAGGGCGCCGTAGACCAGATCGTCGAACAGATAATAATCAGAAAAGATGGTGGTGAAGAGCTGGCGATAATCGTCGCGCCCGCCCGGCGTCACCGCCTTGCCATCCAGGAGGATCATGCCCTCCTGCGGGGCATAGAGGCCCAGCAGCAGCTTGATCAGCGTCGTCTTGCCGGAGCCGTTGTCGCCGACGATGAACACCATCTCCCCGGCGCGGATGGTGAGGTCGATGGGCCCCAGAACGAAAGGGATCGCCCCCGGCCGTGCGGGAAAGGCATAGGTGACGCCGCGCAGTTCAATCGACCGGATTGCCGCCGGCGTTACCGCGCTGCCGGCGGCCGCGATGGCCAGGTTCGGCTCGCGCTGGTCGAGCTCCGCCGAGAGCTCGGCGATGCGCGCGAACGAGACCCGCGCCTGGTCCAGCACCGGCAAGGCCCCGGCGATCTGGGCGATGGGGCCTTTGACGTAGAGCAGAACGATCACCGCCCCGCTGATCACCTGCGCATCGATGCCGAGGCGGTGACGGAACGCCAGCAGCAGCCCGATGACCAAGAAGAACACCGCGGCGCCCGCCGCATCGGTGATCCAGAACAGCCGCATGGCCCGGCTCTTGAGCGTGGCGATGCGGTCCGCGGCATCCGCCAGCAGGGTGCCGTGGACGCGCCTGCGGCGCGGCCGGCTGATCTTCAGCTCCTTCGCGCCCTCGGTGATGGCCCGGTATTGCTTGTGCAAGGTGTCCTGGGCGACCCGGACCTCCTCATAGTCGCGGATCCAGGTGCGCTTGGCGATGATGTTGATGCAGACGCCGATGGCCAGCGAGGCCAGAGCCACGAGGAATACCAGCGGTGAGAGCATGAGCAGATAGGCAAAGCTGCCCAGGATGGTGGCAAGCGCGATGGCATATCCGGAAAAATTGAAGGTGAAGGCGGAAACGGTGTCGACATCGCCGGTCAGTACCGCCATCAGGCGATGGGCGCGATAGGTCTCGAGCGTAGCGACCGGCGCGCGCAGGATGCGGGCGGAAATGTCCTTGCGCAGTGCCGCGATGATCTTTTGCCCGATGATGGAGTTGAGCGTGCCGGCGAGGGCGGTGCCGCCCACGCTCAGGGCACACAGGCCGGCAAATCCCGCCAGCAGCGACCAGGCGGCATCGTCGGGTTGATGCAGGGCGCCATTGATGGTCGCCAGCAGCCAGGCGGTGGCGATGCCGCCCAGCGCTCCCGCGCAGGTGCCGAACACCGCCAGCGCCAGGAACGGTTGCAGCAGGCGCAACGCCGCCCGGGCCAGGGGGGCCAGATCGTGCTCGCGCGGGGAAGAGGGCGCCTCGCTCATGCGCCGCCCCGCCTCAGCAGCCACAGGACATAAGGCGCCCCGAGGCACGTCGCCATGCGGCTGACCGGCCCTTGCCCGGGAAACAGAATGTTGCGGCCAAGCCCGTCCGCCAGAACCATGATCAGAGCCCCGGTCATCGCCGCAGCGAACAGATGCGGCAAGGGCCGCTGGATACCGGCCATCCGCACCATGTGGGGCGCCATGAGACCGACACAGCTCAGAGGCCGACGATGAGCGTCGCCGTTGCGGTTAGAATAGCCGTCATCACCAGGATGACCAGCCGCGCCGCCGCGACATTTACTCCCGTGGCCCCGCGCTGGGCGCGCCGAGCGGCAGAATATCGAGCCAGCGGGCGGTGAGAGGCGCTCGAGCCGTGCACCCCAATGGTCCCGACTTGCGAACCTATCGTCCGGCAAAAAAAAAGGCTGCGGGTCATGGCGAGGGCGAGCTGCGACGGGTGCAGGCCGCCGAACGGCTCAACCGGCATGCCCCCACGGTCGCGACAGGTATTGATGTCTGCGCGCAGCTCATCCGCGCCGATGGCTGCAAGAGGATGCATCATGCACGCCGCCGCGCGCGCTGATGCCGTGGAGGCGGGCGGAGGGATGTTGAACAGGTGCTTAGCGGCCCGCGGTACAAACACCGCCGAAAACGCCCATGAGGGGGCGCGGGGGGACGTACCAACGTGAGGATCTAGCGCTTTTTGATGCCGTCTATCATCACATGCGGCTGGCCTCTTGAGCAAAGTTCGATCCTGGCTTCAACGTCGAACACGGCCCGCATCATCTGCTCGCAGATGACGTCCAAGCTGCGTCCGCTGGCGCGCAACTGTCCATCCGCCAGCACCATCGCATGGCTCGCAAAGCGCAGGGCGAGGTTCACGTCGTGCAGCGAGACCAGCACGATGACACCCCGCGTTTCCGCAAGATCGCGCAGAAGGCTCAAGACCTCCAACTGGTGATGCAGATCGAGCGCGCTCGTCGGCTCATCCATGAGGATGATGCGCGGCTGTCGGACGAGGGATTGCGCGATCGAGACGAGCTGCCGCTGCCCGCCGCTCAGCGTATCCAGGCCGCGAGCGGCAAGGCCGGTGAGGCCGAGCATGGTCATCGTGGCATCCACCTGGGCCAGTTCCGCGGTCGAGACGCTCCAGGCCCCGTTCCGCTTGGCGGCCAGGAGCACGGCTTCATAGGCCGTCAGCCCTGCCGGCGCGGCATGATCCTGAGGCAGGTAGCCAATTTCTTCTCGGCCCGCACCCACCAGTTCGATCCGGCCGGGGCCGGTCAGAAGTCCCGCGATCCGTTTGAGCAAGGTGGATTTTCCCGCGCCGTTCGGCCCCAGAAGCGCCACCACGTCGCCGGCCGCGAAGGGAGACGTGGTGATGCCATCCACCGCCCGGTGGCGTCCGTAATCCGCGCCCACATCGACGAGGCGGATGCCGAGATGCCGCGTCATGGCCGTCGCCCGGCATCGCGGAGAATGAGCACCAGGAAGAAGGGCACGCCGATGATGGC
>CALRNP020000275.1:0-6564 GCA_943369575.1 Azorhizobium sp. AG788
AGGCCGAAGAAGCTACCGCCGCTGCGCAGCAGGGCGCGCATGGGCGCACCGTCCATCAGCAGGCCGTCCACGGTCAATTCGTCAAAGTCTCGGCCCAGCCATTGATCCGACGTGGTGCCGAGAACCTCGGCGGCATGGGGGGAGAAGCGTTGCAGCCGGCCCGCCTCATCGGCGGCCCAGGTGAAGCGGACTGAACGTCCCGCTTCGCGCGCGCTCGCACGCGCATGCATGGTCTGAGTTTGTGTCACGGTCGGAAGCCGGGTCAGGCCGGGCAGGGCCTTGGTGGTGGCGCCCCCCGTGGCCAGGGCGAGGGGGTCGGCGAACACGACCAAATGGCCGGCGGGCGCCTGGACGGCAATGCAGGCGAAGGGCTTGGGCACGAAGCTGTACGGCAGGCGCACCCGCTCCAGCCGCGGCGCCGGGCGCAGCGACATGCCGACTCGCTTGGCGACGATCTTGACCCCAAGCGGGGCAGGCGATCCGGCTTCGATGCCCAGAGCGGTACAGGCCGGCGTCGCCGCCAGGATCACCATGTCGGGCAGAGCGACGAGGAAGGACGGCAGATCGTCGCGCCGCAGAGGGGCGAACAGCGCCTCCTGGTGCGGCGGCATACGGTGCGTCGGCTCGGTCATTGCCCCATTGTATCGCTGGAAGTCCGCGACGTGCGCGCCCCTGATGGAACCGCAATTTCTGCACGTCCAATGTGCCGAATAAAGATTAACATGGCGCCAATCGTATCCGTGTCGTCAAAATCCTTGATAGTGTGGTTCCTGGGCCGAAAAGGCCTAAACTGCCGTGGGTTGGTGCCGTTCTGGCCCTGCCCCTGTCCGGAGGAGTAGCCAGCATGACCTCGAAATTCGGTCCCGACCTGGAGTTGCCCGCGGAATTGCGCGCCATCGCAGAAAAGAATGTGGCCCAGGCCCGCCAGGCCTTCGACACTCTGTTCGATACCGCACGCGATGCGGTGGGTGATTCCGAAGGCCGCCTGGAGGAGGTCCGCACTGGTCTCCGTAGCCTGCGGCAGAAGACACTCGGCCTGGTGGAATCGAACTTCAATGCCAGCTTCGATTTCATGAACAAGCTGGTGCAGGCCAAGAGCCCGCAGGAAGTTCTGACCCTTCAGACCGAATTCCTCACCCGCCAGATGCAGGCGGTTTCCGAACAGGCGGCGGCGCTGGGCACCGATGCCCGCTCCCTGGGCGAGAGCACGGTCCGCACTTTGGACGAGCACGCCCGCGCCCTGGCCGAGCGGGTGAAAGCCCTGGGCACCCTGGCCGCCCAGCAGGCCCAGACGGCCGCCTCCGATGCCAAAGCGGCCGGCGAGAGCTTCGTGCAGCAGGCGGAAAACACCTACGACCCCAACCGCACCTACTGATCGCGAAACAGGCAAGATCTTGCGCCGCACCGGCCTTTGCGCGTTGTGCGGCGCAAAATTTTTTTGCATATTGCAGTGCACTGCGCTATAATGTCTCGAAATCCGCGGCGTGTGTCGCGGCATGGCGAAGCGTCCAAGCGCGTCTCGCATCATGATCGTCGTCTCAACGCCAGCGCATCGAGGGATTTCCATGTCTGACCAGTTCGTCAAAGCGTTCCAGGATCAGTTCAAGTCCGCCACCAGCGCGTTCTCCTCCATGGAAGTTCCCGCCGCGTTCCGCGAAATGGCGGAAAAGAGCGTGCAGGGCTATCGCGGCAATTTCGAGAAGATGAAGGTCGCCGCCGAGCAGACCTCCGATCTGCTGGAAGGCAGCTATTCGACCGCGTCGAAGGGCGTGGCCGAATACAATCTCAAGTCCCTGGAAATCCTGCGCTCCAACGTGAACACCGCGTTCGAGTTCTTCGCCAACGTGCTGGCGGCCAAGACCCCGGTCGAGGCCGTGGAACTGTCCAGCAGCCATCTCAAGTCGCAGTTCGAGACGCTGTCTCTGCAGGCCAAGGAACTGTCGTCCCTGGCCCAGAAGATCGCCACGGAAACCTCCGAGCCGATCAAGGCCGGCGTCGAGAAGACCTTCCGCACCGCGGCCTGATCTTCGCGTCTTCCATATGAGGAAAAGGGCTCCGGTTTCCGGGGCCCTTTTTCGTTGGGCGGGCGCGCAGGTGCCAGCTGCTTGACGTGTTCGGCGGGGCTTGCGAAGACCCTGCATCCGCACGACCTTCCGTTCTGTGCTTCGGTCGCCGGCCGGAGACCCGGCAGCCCTCTGCCCGGCGGGCGTGTTCAGCGAGTGGTTCATGCGTGCCATCGGTACCTATTCCCCCATCCTCCTGGTCGGCCCGTCCTGGGTTGGCGACATGGTGATGGCGGCAAGCCTCGTGGCCACGCTGCGGGACCGCGAACCCAGCCGCCCGGTGGATGTGTTGGCCCCACCGGCTGCACTGCCCATCGCCCGCCTGATCCCTGGCGTCCGCCGCACCCTGCCCTTGGGCCTGGGCCACGGCGAACTGGGGCTGATGGCGCGCTGGCGGGCCGGACGGGCCTTGCGGGAGGAGGGATATGGCAAGGCCATCATCCTGCCCCGCGCCTTCAAGGCCGCCATCGCGCCCTTTGCGGCCGGCATTCCCGAGCGGGTAGGCTATGCCGCCGAGGGCCGCAGCATCCTCCTCACCGATGCCCGGCCCGACACCGCGCGCAAGACCGCCCGCACCATCGACCGCTTTGTGGCACTGGGAGCGCCGAGGGGCGACACCGCGCCGTCGGAGCGACCCATCCTCCACCTGCCCGAGGACGAACGGCTGGCGGTGGCGCAGGCGTTTCCCCTGGAGGGGGAGGGGCCGGTTATGGTGCTGTGTCCCGGTGCCGAATATGGCCCGGCCAAGCGCTGGCCGGCGCGCAAGTTCGCGCAGCTGGCGATGCAGGCCCATGCAGCCGGCTACCGGGTGCGGGTATTGGGCGGACCGAAGGATGTGCCGCTGGCGGAGGAGATCGTCGCGGTCTCCGGCGTGTCGGTCGATAATCTGGTCGGCCGCACCAACCTCATTCAGGCCGCCGCCATCCTGGCCGCCGCCGATGTGGTTATTTCCAATGATTCTGGGCTGATGCACGTGGCCGGCGCCCTGGATCGGCCGCTGGTGGTGCTCTATGGCGCCAGTTCCGAGAAGATGACCCCGCCCACCGGCCCGCGCTCGGCCACCGTATCGCGGGAGCTGTCGTGCCGGCCCTGCCACAAGCGCGAATGTCCGCTGGGCACGCTGGCCTGCCTGGAATCCATCCCGCCGCAAGAGGTGCTCGCCGCGGCCATGGCCGTGCAGGCATGAGGGCCGGCCCTAAGGTCCTGGTGGTGAAGCTCTCGTCCCTGGGCGACGTGGTGCACACCTTTCCCGCCGTCACCGATGCCTTGCGCGCCGTGCCCGGCCTGACGCTGGACTGGGCGGTGGAAGAGGCCTTCGTGCCGCTGGTGGCGCTGCATCCCGGCGTGCGGCGGATCATTCCGGTGCCGCTGCGGCGGCTGAAGAAGGCGCCGCGCACCGCATGGCGCAGCGGCGAGGCCAAGGCGGTGCGGGCCGCGCTCCGGCAGGAACACTACGATCTAGTGATCGACGCCCAGGGGCTGATGAAAAGCGCCCTCGTTTCGCTGATGGCGCACGGACGCCGGCACGGCTTCGACCGCGCCTCGGCCCGTGAGGGGCTGGCGAGCCTCACTTATGGCGTGGGCCACCATTTTCCTGAGACGGAACACATGGCCATGCGCCTGCGCCGCCTGTTCGCGGCCGCGCTCGGCTATTCGCTCGATGGCCTCCCGGAAGATGCCGGCCTGGTGCCTGCGGGGCGTGCGGCGTCCGGGCCGCCTTATTGGGTGTTCCTGCACGGAACCACCTGGCCGACCAAGACCTGGACCATCCGCCACTGGCGCGAACTGGCGGTGCGGGCAGATCGCGCCGGCCGCCGGGTGCTGATCTTCGCCCAAGGCGCGGCGGAAGAAGCCCGGGCAGCGGCTATTGCCGCCGACCTGCCCGGCGTCGAACTGGCGCCGCCCACGGGTCTTGATCGCATCGCCCCGCTGCTGGCGGGAGCGGAAGCGGTGGTGAGTGTCGATACTGGCCTCGGGCATCTGGCAGCGGCTCTGGGCGTGCCGACCGTGGGCCTTTATGGGCCGACGAATCCACGCCTGACCGGCCTGTTCGGGCCGAAGGTGCTGGAATTGAAATCCATGCGCCCCTGCGCGCCGTGCGAGCGTCAGCGCTGCCGCATCGCGCCGGAAACGCTCGAGGGGCCACCCTGCCTGATGGACTTCCAGGCGCGGGATGTCTGGCGTTCCGTCAGTCTGCTGCGCCTCGGCCATGCGGACGCCATGGACAAGCTGTGAGCCGGCATGGATAAGGGGCGCTGATTTCCGAGAGGTCTTGAACCATGCCCGGCCCCGCACCTGGTACCCGTGATACGCTCCTGATCACCGGGGGGGCCGGCTTCATCGGCTCGAACATGGCGCGGGCCTTCGCCGCCGAGGGCTGGCGGGTGGTGATCGCCGATTGGCTGGAGACCGGCCCCAAGTGGCGCAACGTCTCCGACATTCTCCTGGACTATGTGCTGCGCCCCGAAGCCATCGGCGATTTCGTCGACCGCGAAGGCGGGCGGCTCGGCGCGGTCATCCACATGGGCGCGATCTCCGCCACCACCGAGCGCGACGGCGACAAGATCCTGGCCCGCAATGTCCGCCCGACGCTGGATCTGTGGGACCAGTGCGCCCGCAAGGGCATCCGCTTCATCTATGCCTCCTCCGGCGCCACCTATGGCGACGGCGCCCACGGCTTCCGTGACGACGAGGCGCCCGAGGCGCTGGCCCGGCTGGCGCCGCTCAATGCCTATGGCTGGTCGAAGCTCATGGCGGACCGCCGCTTCGTGGCCGACGTGACCGCCGGGCGCCCGACGCCGCCGCAATGGGCGGGCCTGCGCTTCTTCAACGTCTACGGCCCCGGCGAGACTCACAAGGGCGACATGCGCTCGGTGATCCATAAAATCTATCCCACCGCCGCGGCGGGGGAGGCGGTGACCTTGTTCAAGTCGCACCACCCCGACTACACCGACGGCGGCCAGTTGCGCGATTTCCTCTATGTGGCCGACTGCGTGAACGTGGTGCGCTGGCTGCTGGAGACGCCCACGGTGTCCGGCATCTTCAACGTCGGCACCGGCGAGGCGCGCAGCTTCGAGGACCTGGCGAATGCGGTGTTCGCCGCCGCCGGCGTGCCGCGCCAGATCACCTATGTGGACATGCCTGAGACGCTGCGCGGCGCCTACCAGTATTTCACCGAGGCGGATATGACCAAGCTGCGCGCGGCGGGCTATACGCGCCCGTTCACCTCCCTGGAGGAGGGCGTGTCCCAATACGTCACGCAGTATCTGCGCGGCAGCAATACGGCCGGTGCGTGAGCGCAGGACCGGGAGACCTTCATGCTTGCTGAGACCCAGCCGGGAACCATCGCCGTCATCGGCGACCTGATGGTGGATCGCTATATCGTCGGCTCGGTTTCGCGCATTTCTCCCGAGGCGCCGGTGCCGGTGCTGGTGCATGGCGAGGACCGCATCGTGCCCGGCGGCGCCGCCAATGTGGCCGCCAATGCCGCAGCCCTCGGCGCTCCGGTGATTCTGGTGGGCCTGGTGGGCGATGACGGGGCCGCCGGAGAGTTGCGCAGCGCGCTGGCGCTTTATCCCGGCATCGCGCTGGACCAGGTGGTATCCGACCGGACCCGGCCCACCATCACCAAGACCCGCGTCATGAGCGGTCGGCAGCAGATTGTGCGCATTGACGCCGAACAGACCAGCGCGCCCGGCGCCGATGTGGAAGCGGCGCTGATCGTCGCCGCGCAGGACGCCATCGCCCGCGCCATGGTGGTGGTGCTGTCGGATTATTCCAAGGGCGTGCTGAGCGACGCCGTGATCGCCGCCGTGATGGCCACCGCCAAGGCCAAGGGCGTGCCGGTGATCGTCGATCCCAAGCGGCGCACCTTCGAAGCCTATGCGGGCGCCACTCTGGTCACGCCCAATCGCCGCGAACTGGCCGAAGCCACCGGCCTGCCGGACCACACCGACGATGACGCGGCCAAGGCCGCCGCAGCAGCGGGCCGCCAGTTCGGCGGCGACGTGCTGGTGACGCGGGCGGAAAAGGGCATGACCCTGTGGCGTCAGAACGGGCAGGTGCTTCACGTGCCCGCCGAGGCCCGCGAGGTGTTCGACGTCTCCGGCGCCGGCGACACGGCTCTGGCCGCGCTCGCCGTCTCCCTGGCCGGCGGCCAGAGCCTGGAGGCGAGCGTCGGCATCGCCAATGCGGCTGCCGCTTTAGCGGTGGCCAAGCTCGGCACCGCCGTGGTCACCCGCGCGGAATTGCGGGCGGCGCTGGAGCGCTCATCAGCGCTGGCGGAGCATCCCGGCGCTTTGGTGTCGCGGGAGGACGCGGCGCGCATCGTCGCCGCCTGGCGCGCCAACGGCACCCGCGTGGTGTTCACCAACGGCTGCTTCGACCTGCTGCACCCCGGCCATGTCAGCCTGCTGGAGCAGGCGGCGCGGCATGGTGATCGGCTGGTGGTGGCGCTGAACACCGACGCCTCGGTGCAGCGCCTGAAGGGCCCGACCCGCCC
>CALRNP020000276.1:0-6561 GCA_943369575.1 Azorhizobium sp. AG788
CCACCAGACCATCGCCGAGATCGCCGGGCACCCCAATCTCTGGCGGGTGGTGCGGCAGGAGAAGGCCCATGTGGACCGTTGCCGCATTCTCACCCTGCCGGTTCCCGGCCGGCGCCTGTTCGTGATGTCCGACCACCACGCCATTATCGAAGCTATTGCGGCGGGTGATCCGGACGCGGCGGAAGCCGCAATGCAGGCCCATCTCGACCAGGTGCTGCCCACGGTGTCCGCGCTGGTGGAAGCCAGGCCGGATTATTTCGAGGCGGTCGGCACGCCGCCCCTGCATCGCCCTGCACCGGCTGAACCGCCGCACGCCCCACGCAAGCCGCTTGCCCCCGCCGCCCATGCGGCAGCGGGCACCGAGGCTCCCGCCTTGATCCCATCCGTGGACGACGCGTCGGGCGCCCCGCGCGTCCGCCCCCTGACGTCCCTGAAGCTCTCTCGGAAACGGACCTGACATCCCCCATGGCCAGCGCCCTCCTCCATCCCGACCGCCTGTTTCCCGCCGACCCCGCTGTGCGCGCGGTCGCCCGGCGCCTGTACGAGCGCGTGGAAAAGCTGCCGCTGATCTCGCCCCATGGGCACACCGATCCGCGCTGGTATGCGGAGAACGCGCATTTCACCGATCCGGCCAAGCTGTTCGTGGTGCCGGACCATTATATTTTCCGCATGCTCTACAGCCAGGGCATCCCGCTGGAGAAGCTGGGCGTGCCGAGGCGCGACGGCGGCCCCACCGAGCAGGACGGCCGGGCGATCTGGCGGCTGTTCGCGGCCAATTATCATCTGTTCCGCGGCACCCCGACGCGGGTGTGGCTCGACCATGCCCTGGCCACCCTGTTCGACATCGACCAGCGGCTGGACGCCAAGAATGCCGACGCGCTCTATGACGTGATCGCCGCCAAGCTGGCCACCGACGCGTTCCGGCCGCGCGCCTTGTTCGAGCGCTTCAACATCGAGGTCATCGCCACCACCGAGAGCCCGCTGGACGAGCTGAAGTGGCACCAGATGATCCGGGAGTCCGGCTGGACCGGCCGCGTGGTCACCGCCTATCGGCCCGACCCGGTGGTGGACCCCGACTTCGAGGGCTTCCGCGACAATCTCAGCCGCTTCGGTGAGCTGACCGGCGAGGACACCTTCTCCTGGCTCGGCTATCTGGAGGCCCATCGCAAGCGGCGCGCCTTCTTCAAGAGCTTCGGCGCCACCTCCACCGATCACGGTCACCCCACCGCCCGCACCGCCGACCTGCCCTTCGCGGAGGCTGAAGCCCTGTTCGGGCGGGTGGCCGGCGGCGGCGAGGTTTCGGCTGCGGATGCCGAGCTGTTCCGCGCCCAGATGCTGACCGAGATGGCCAAGCTGTCGCTGGAAGACGGGCTGGTGATGCAGATCCATCCCGGCTCGGTGCGCAACCACAATGGCGGCCTCTTCGCCCGCCATGGCCGCGACATGGGCGCGGACATTCCCAGCCGCACCGATTATGTTCATGCCTTGAAGCCGCTGCTGGATCGGTTCGGCAATGAGCCCGGCCTCACCATCATCCTCTTCACCCTGGACGAGACCAGCTATTCGCGGGAACTGGCGCCGCTCGCCGGTCATTATCCTGTGCTGCGCCTCGGCCCCTCCTGGTGGTTCTTCGACAGCCCGGAGGGCATGAAGCGCTTCCGCGAGCTGACCACCGAAACCGCCGGCTTCTACAACACCGTCGGCTTCAACGACGACACCCGCGCCTTCCCCTCCATCCCCGCCCGCCATGACGTGGCCCGCCGGGTGGATTGCAGCTTCCTCGCCGAACTGGTGACCACCCACCGGATCGAGGAGGACGAAGCCCACGAACTGGCCCACGACCTCGCCTACAGCCTCGCCAAGAAGGCCTACCGGCTCTGACTTTACCGGGCGCCACAGGGCGTCCGGGACATGCTCAAGAACGCCAAGGAGGAAACCATGACCATTTCCAAAGTCACCCGACGCGCCTTCGTCGGTGGCGCCGTCGGCGCGGCCGGCTTTGCCGCGCTCGGCGGCCGTGCACATGCCGCGCTCACCTTGCCCAAGTCGCCCATCACGCTGAATGTGGTGGATGTGGCCGGCAATCTGGCCCTGACCCAGAAGCCCATCGAGAATTACCGCAAGGCCAAGCCGAATTTGGTGTCGAAGATCTCCTTCACCAAGGCCCCGGCTCCCGAACTGCCCAGCAAGATCAAGGCCCAGCAGGACGCCGGCCGCCTGGACATCGACATCGTGCTCACCGGCACCGATGCCATGGCCGCCGGCATCGACCAGAAGCTGTGGGTGGACCTTCTGCCCACCTATGCCTCGGCCCTGCCCAAGCTCGACAGCATTTATCAGGAGCCCGCCGCCCGCATGCAGACGCTGGCCAGCGGCCAGGGCGTGGTGGTGACCTATTATCCCTCCGGCCCGCTGCTGGAATACATGCCCGACCGGGTGAAGGTCGCCCCCAGCACCGCCGACGATCTTCTGGCCTGGACCCGCGCCAACAAGAACAAGTTCGCCTACGCCCGCCCGGCCAATTCCGGCCCCGGCCGCACCTGGCTCATGGGCCTGCCCTATATCCTCAAGGACAGCGATCCCAAGGACCCGGTAAAGGGCTGGGACAAGACCTGGGCCTATCTGAAGGCTTTGGGCGAGAACATCGAATACTATCCCTCCGGCACTACCCCGACCATGAAGGAACTGGGCGAAGGCACCCGCGACCTGATCGTCTCCACCACCGGCTGGGACATCAATCCGCGCGTGCTGGGCATCGTGCCCAAAGAAGCCCAGGTCACCGCCATCAAGGGCTTCCACTGGGTCGCCGATGCGCACTATGTCTGCGTTCCCAAGGGCTTGTCGGACGAGAAGCTGGCGGTGGTGCTGGACCTGATCTCCTTCATCCTCACCCCGGAGCAGCAGGCCTACACCTATGATGAAGGCTATTTCTATCCGGGCCCGGCGGTGAAGGACGTCCCCTTGTCCCTCGCCCCCGCCGAAAGCCAGGCCGCCATCAAGGAATTCGGCCGGCCGGAATATGCGGCGCTGATCGCCGACAACCCCGTCGAGTTGCCCCTGATGCCGGACAAGATGGTCCAGGCCTTCCGCATCTGGGACGAGCAGATCGGCGGCGCCAAGAAGAAGTAGCCCCTGACCTGAAGTCTGCGCCGCCTGCGGGCGGCGCCCCCCTCCGGGGCTGCGGCCCCGGACCGCCGACCAAAGCGACCGACCACCAGGATACGGACCCCCACGAGCCCGACCCAAGAACAGGGTCTGGACCCGGGGCGCGAGCCAAGTCCGCCCACGCCCCGTCAACCGGATCCCCCGCTGCAACCCGGAAGCGCGCCATGACCATCCACGCCGCCAATTTCCAAGAACTGAAGATCGATCGCCTCTCCCGCGAGTTCGGCAATCTGAACGCGCTGCGGGAGGTCAATCTGACCATCCGCCAGGGCGAGTTCATTGCCTTGCTCGGCCCCTCCGGCTGCGGCAAGTCCACGACGCTGAACATTCTCGCCGGCCTGCTGCCCGCCACCGGCGGCGGCATCTGGCTGGACGACAAGCGCATCGACCAGTTGCGCCCGGAAGAGCGCGGCTTCGGCATGGTGTTCCAGAATTATGCGCTGTTCCCGCACATGAGCGTGGAGCAGAACGTGGGCTTCGGCCTGCTGATGCGCGGCATGGGCAAAGCCGAGCGCAAGAAGCGGGTGGAAGAGGCCATCGGCCTGGTGCGCCTCACCGGCCACGGCCACAAGCTGCCGGGCCAGCTCTCCGGCGGCCAGCAGCAGCGGGTGGCCATCGCCCGCGCCATCGTGGTGGAGCCGCCCTTGGTGCTCATGGACGAGCCGCTCTCCAACCTCGACGCCAAGCTGCGCCTGGAGATGCGGGCGGAAATCCGCCGCATCCACAACACCTTGGGCGCCACCACCATCTATGTGACCCACGATCAGGAAGAGGCGCTCTCGCTCGCCGACCGCATCGTGGTGCTCAAAGACGGCGTGGTGCGCCAGGTGGGTTCGCCGGACCAGTTGTTCGCCCATCCCGAGCATCTGGACGTGGCCGAATTCATGGGCTTCCGCAACCGCCTGCCGGGCAAGGTGGTCTCCCGCGAGGGCACCGACGCCACCGTGGCGCTCGCCGCCGGCGGCCAGATGCGCGGCCGGGTGCGCAATGAGGTCAAGCCGGGTGATGCGGTCATCGTCGCCATCCGTGCCGAAGACCTGATGCACAGCACGGCGGGCGAGGGCCTGCCGGTGAAGGTGAACTCCAGCGAGTTCCGTGGCCGCGAGTTCTGCGCCTTCGGCGTCTCCGCCGACGGCGCCGATCTGGCGTTCCAGTCCCACGCCTCGCTCGGTGCGACGGACGCGGTGCATGTGACCGCCGATCCGGCCCGCGTGCTGGTGTTTGCGGATCGCCCTCAATGAGCGCCCAGATCTCCACCTCCCGCGCGCCCGATCAGGCGGCGCCCCACAGCCCGGCTATCCCGCTGGGCCAGCGCCTGAAGGCCAAAGGCATCGACGGGCTCACCCTGCTGCTGGTGCCGGCCGCCCTCTTCATTGTGGGGCTGTTCGTCTATCCGTTCCTCTATGGCCTGTGGCTCTCGTTCCACCCCAAGGTGGGGGATGCCCTGGCCAACTATTCGAAATTCTTCGCCGACGAATTCCTCTACGGCACCATCGCCACCACCTTGTGGCTGGCGGTGCCGGTGACGGTGCTGAACTTGGTGCTGGCGGTGCCTATCGCCTTGCGGGTCCGCCATCTGCGGCGGCAGCGGCTGCTGACCACGATCTTGGTGATCCCGATCACGCTCGGCACCGTGCTGGTGGCCGAAGGGCTGCTGAACTATCTCGGCCCCCAGGGCTGGTTCAACCGCTCGCTGCTGGCGCTGGGGCTGATCTCCAAGCCCGTGGCGCTGCTGCATAATTACTGGGGCGTGTTCATCTCGCTCCTGCTCACCGGCTTCCCCTTCACCTTCCTGCTGACCCTCTCCTATCTGTCCGGCCTCGACCCGGCGCTGGAGCAGGCGGCGGCCACCCTGGGGGCGACCTCCTGGGCGCGCTTCCGGCATGTGATCCTGCCCCTGCTGCTGGCGGGGCTGGCGATCACCTTCTGCCTGTCGTTCGTGCAGGCCTTCTCGGTGTTCCCGTCCGCGGTGCTGCTGGGCGCGCCGGCGGGGCCCACCCGCGTCATCTCGATCGCGGCCTATCAGGCGGCGTTCGAGGATTACGACTACTCCATGGCTTCGGCCATCGCGATGATCATGGCCGCCGTTCAGTTGGCCATCGTCGCCGCGCTCCTGTTCGCCCGCGGCCTGATCTATCGCGGCGCCACCTCCGGCGGAAAGGGTTGACGCCATGATCCGCGACACGACACTGGGAGCCCGCCTCTGGATCATCGCCGTCTGGGCGGTGATCGGCTTCTTCATCCTCAATTTGCTGGCGATGATCGCCGCCGTGGTGGTGTCCTCCTTCGCCACCCGCTGGCTGGGCACCTGGTTCCCCATCGGCTGGACCACCCGCTGGTACACCTCCGCCTGGAACGAGTTCCAGCTGGATGAGGTGCTCATCGTCACCTTCCAGGTGGTGTTCCTGGTGGTGTTCCTGTCGGGCCTCCTGGGCGTGCCGGCGGCCTATGCCATGGCGCGGCGGGACTTCCCCGGCAAGAAGCTGGTGATGCTGCTGTTTTTGCTGCCGCTGCTGGTGCCGCCCATCACCTTCGGCATTCCTTTGGCCACCGTGCTCTATCGCACCGGCCTCGCCGGCAGCATGTCCGGCGTGGTCCTGGCCAATCTGGTGCCCACGGTGCCGTTCGTGGTGCTGGTGATGATCCCGTTCGTGGAGCAGATCGACCGCCGGGTCGAGGATGCCGCGCGGGTGTTCGGCGCCGGCACCTTCCAGCTGTTCCGCTATGTGCTGGTGCCGCTGCTGCTGCCCGGCATTCTGGCGGCGCTGCTGCTGGTGCTGGTGCGCACCATCGCCATGTTCGAGCTGACCTTCCTCACCGCCGGCCCCACCAGCCAGACCCTGGTGGTGGCGCTCTATTATGCGGTGTTCGCCTCGGGCGTGCGCTCGGTGCAGTCCATCGATGCCATGGCGGTGGTCTATATGATCACCACTCTGGTGTGGCTGCTGATCGCGCTGCGCTTCGTCAACCCGACCCAGATCGTTGCCCGGGCCAAGTCCGAGCACGCCCACTGAGAGCCCCGATGCGCCTATCCCGCTCCACCCTCGACCGGCTGCCGCGCGATGTGCGGCGGCCGGCTTATGACCTCGCCGCCGTCTCGGTGGGCGTGGTTCACCTCGGCGTCGGCGCCTTCCACCGCGCCCATCAGGCGGTCTATCTGGACGACTGCCTGGCCCGCGGCGCCACCGACTGGGCGGTGTGCGGCGCCAGCCTGCGCTCGCCGGACACCTCGGACGCCCTCGATCCCCAGGACGGCCTCTATGCGGTGGCCGTGCGCTCGGGGGCCGGGGACGACCTGCGGGTGGTGGGCTCGCTCCGCCGTCTGCTGGTGGCGCCCCGCGATCCGAAGGCGCTGCTGGCGGCCATGAGCGATCCGCGGGTGCGGATCGTCACCCT
>CALRNP020000277.1:0-6547 GCA_943369575.1 Azorhizobium sp. AG788
TCCGCCTGTCCGGCGGTGGCGGCTTGCGCGGCGGCGGCAGCCACCGCCTCACCGGCATCGGCATAAGCAAACAGCGGCTTGCCGGTGGCCGGGTCGGTGACCTGCACCGGGGCGCCAGTGCCGGGCACCAGCTGCCCGCCCACATAGGAGCCGATGAAGTCCAGGCCCGGCCAGAAGGCGTGCAAGGCATCCGCCACGCGGGGATCGATCTCGTAGGTCATGGCGGCGCTCACTTGTCGGAGCCGAGCTGAAGCTCGACGATGCGGTTGAAGTCTTCGCCGTCGGCGATGGTGTCGGCGCTGCCGGCCCAGAGCTTGGCGGCCTCCGCTGCCAGCGGCAGGTCGAGGCCCAGTTCACCCACCAACTGGGCGCCCAGGCGCACGTCCTTGCGCATCAGCTTCATGGTGAAGCCGGAATCGAAGGCGCCGTTCAGCACCCAGGTGGGGAAGTTCACCTGAGTGACGCCGGAGCGGCCGGAGCCGGCATTGATGCCCTCCAGCATGCGCTCGGCATCCACGCCGGCGGAGCGGGCGATCTTCACTGCCTCGGCAGCGGTGAGCAGATGGGCGGCGCAGAGCAGGTTGTTGATGATCTTGGTCACATGTCCGGCGCCCACGGCGCCCACATGCACCCGCTTGGCGCTGATGGCTTCCAGGATGGGCTCGGCGCGGGCCACGTCGGCCTCCGAGCCGCCGATCACCATGGTCATGGTGCCGGTGATGGCGCCCTTGGGGCCGCCGCTCACCGGGGCATCGATCAAGGCGACGCCCGCATCCGCCAGCAGCTTGGCGAGGCGGCGGGTGGTGTCGGGATGGGAGGTGGATGTGTCCACCACCAGCAGGCCGGGGCGGGCATTGGCCAGGATGCCGTTTTCGCCGGTGACCACCGCCTCGACGATGTCGGCCGTGGGCAGGGACAGGATGACCAACTCGGCCTCCCGGCACAAAGCGGCCACATCGGGATGGACCGCGATGCCTTCCGCCGCCAGGGCGGCGCGGGTGGCTTCGGAGGCATCGGTGCCCAGCACCTGATGGCCGCCGCGCTTCAACGATAGGGCCATGCCGCGACCCATGTTGCCGAGGCCGACCACTCCAACGATTGCCATGTTCACTCCCGCGTTCTGCCGAAAAAATGTAACCGGCTACGGGTTCGGCAGACATCTGGAGTCCAGTTCGCTAGTGTTGACTCAAGAGCAACACTTCGGCGCCGTATCGATGAATAATGTGCTGGACGATCACCGGCTTCGCTATCTGTTCGAGGCCATCCGCCTCGGCTCGGTGCGCGCAGCCGCCGATGCCATGGGGGTGAACCCGTCCGTGGTCAGCCGGCAGATCGCGCAACTGGAAAAGGACCTGGACCTGCGGCTGATCGAACGCCTGGGCCGGGGCGTGCGGCCCACGGAGGCGGGGGCGCTGCTGGTGGATCGCTTCCGGCGCTGGTCGGCGGAGCGGGAGGATACGCTGGCCAAGCTGCGCGAGATCCAGGGCCTCCAGCGCGGCCATCTCGACATTATCCTGGGGGAGGGGTTCGTCAGCGATCTGCTGTCCGGACCGCTGCTGGCGTTCTGGCGCCGCTATCCCCGCCTGACCATGGCGCTGCATGTGGGCGGCACCGACGAGGTGATCCGCGCGGTGGTGGACGACCGCTGCCATATGGGGCTGGTCTATCACGCCCCCGCCGATCCCCGCCTGCGGGTGAATGCCGCCATCCGCCAGCCCATCTGCCTCATTGCCCGGCCGGACCATCCGCTGGTGCTGGCCGGGCGGCCGCCGCGGCTGGCGGAGATCACCGGCTATCCCCTCGGGCTGATGCATTCCAGCTATGGCGTGCGCCAGATTGTCTCCTTAGCGGAGGCGGCCGATAAGGTGGGGCTGTCGCCGCAACTGACCACCGGCTCCATGTATGTGCTGCGGGAGTTCGCCAAGGCCAATATGGGCGTCACCCTGCTGCCGGCCTTCGCCGTGGGTGGGGATCTGGCGAATGGCGATCTGGTGGCGGTGCCGGTGGATAGTCCGCTGCTGATGTCGGGGGAAGCGCAGCTGATTACCCGCGCCGGCCGCGAACTGCCCGCCGCAGCCAGCCAGTTGCTGCGCTATCTGGGCGCCCGGATGCGGGCCTTCCGCATCGCAGCGTCATGACGGTGGAACCTCAGCCCGCTGGGGCTGGTCCGCGGCGTGAGGCGAGGCAGGGCAAGGTCTGGGCGTGCCACCATGCAAAAAAAAAAGGCGCCTCGGCGTGAGGCGCCCTTCAGCATCAGCCAGGCTCAGTAAAGCCCGTAATTGTTGGCGTTGCGCACCGTGGGAGAGACCGGCGCCGGCGGGCGGGGCCGCTGCGTATTCTGGGCCTGGGTCGCAGCCGGGGCTTGCGGCTTCTTCTTCGGCGGGGTGGCGACCGGGATCGGGGCGGCGGAGGCGACCTTGGGCGCCGCCGGCTTCTCCAGGGCGATCAGTTCCGACACGGTGACGAACTTGTAGCCCTTGGCGATCAACGCATCCAGCAGGCGCGGCATGGCGGCGACCGTGGTGGGATGAATGTCGTGGGCCAGAACGATGGCGCCGGGCTTCACCTGCTTCATGATCTGATCATAGACGCTCTGGGAGTCGCGGATCTTCCAATCCAGCGGATCTACGGACCAATAGATGGTGCTGATGCCGTACTTTTCCCAGATGTGATGCTGGAGCGCCGGGTTCATGGAGCCATAGGGCGGGCGCAGATAGATCGGCTTGACGCCGGTGGCGTTCTGGATCGCCGCCGAGGTGTCCTCGATCTGCTTGTCCGCTGCCGCCAGCGGGATCTTGGTCAGCTGCGGGTGGTTCCAGGAGTGGTTGCCCACCTCATGTCCCGCCGCGATCTGGGCGCGCAGGATATCGGGATTGGCAGTGGCGTGGGTGCCGAGGACGAAGAAGGTGGCCTTGATATTGCGCTCAGCCAGGATCTTCAGCAGCTTGGGCGTCGAATCCGGGCTGGGGCCGTCATCGAAGGTCAAAGCGATATAGGGGCCGTCCACCTCGACCGAGCGGTAGGAGATGCCCCGCTTCACCGGGGCGCCCGGCAGAATGCCGCCAAGCGCCGGCTGGGCCTGGGGCGGAAAAAGTGACTGCGTGCCGGCGGCGACGGGAGCCGCCGCCAGGGGCGCGGCGTTCGGCGGAGCGTTGGCGGCAATGGGGGCCACCGGCCCGGCGATGGTGGTGCGCGGTGCATTCGGCACGGCCGAGGGCAAGGCCGGCGTGGCCAGTGCGGTCACGGGGGCAGGCGTCGTGGATGCGGTCGCCTTCTGGGCGGCCAGCGGCAATTGCGTGAACGCCAATCCGACGCAGAGGGCGCCAGACGCGACGAGTGCGGACACTGCCATGAGCCGTTTCAAGACGCCGAATTCCCAAAGTGGTTAGCGAGAATGCCAACGCACTCTCGCTCAGGGTGTGTGCATAAATCGTGAACCAAGTAAGGCGACCGGGCTGGACGGCCCGCGCCTCACCTGCGTCCTCATCGGCCCAGTTTAGGGCAGAGACCGCCATTAACCAAGCTAGTTGCTGGTTTTGCGCGCTTTTGCCATCGCCGCCACCCCTGCGCAGGCTTAGCTGAGAGGGCCAGCCATGCACAAAGCGCGGGGGCGAGACGCGCGCCGTTTACCGCTCAGGCCGACTCGGCGGGTGCAACCACCAGTCGGCATCCGGCATCCGCGATGCGCTGGGCCAGATGGTCGGGCGGTGGGGCGTCGGTGATGAAGATGGACACCGCCTCGAACGCCATCACCCGCACCAGGGCCGAGCGGGTGAATTTGGAGGCATCCGCCACCAGGATCACCCGGCGCGCCTGCGCCACCATGGCCTGCTTGATCGCCACCTTGAGGATGTCGAAGTCCATCACCGAGCCGTCTTCGTCATCAAAGCCCGAACAGGCGAGGACCGCGGTATCGACCCGGAAGCGGTTGAGGGTCGCCACCGCGCCTTCCCCCACCAGCGAGCCGTCGGCGCCGCGCAGCAGGCCGCCGGTGACCACCACGTCACCCACCTGGCTGGCCGCCAGCACGCTCGCGGCGCCAAGACTGGTGGCGATCACATGCATGCGGCGATGGTCGAGCAACGCCTTGGCCACCGCTTCCACCGTGGTGCCCACGTCCAGGCTCACCGAGGAGCCGTGGGGGATGAGGGCGGCGCAGGCGGCGGCGATGCGGCGCTTGCCATCGGGCGAGGTGTCGCGCTTCTGCGAATAGCCCAGGCGGGTGGTGTTTTCCCGCTGCCCGGCGCCGCCGTGGAAGCGCTGGATCACGCCCGCTTCGTCCAGGCGGATGATGTCGCGCCGCACCGTCTGCGGCGAGACGTCGAACATCTTCGCCAAGGTCTCGATGGTGACGAAGCCCTGCTCGCGCACCCGGTCAACGATCTGCTGCTGGCGCGGAGAGACGTCGGCGTCGAGGTCGGGCGAAGGCATGGGCGCGGTTCCGGCGGGCAGGGGCAGATTGACGGGACAGATTGACGTTGCGGGCGGCTGGTGTTTCTGGTCAGGATGTAAGAAAACTTACATCGTGGCATCGTAAGCCACCACCCCGCTCCGGTCGAGCCGGATTGTCGAGAAAGCACCCGTCATGATCCCTTCCGCCCGTCCCCCTGCCATCCCCGCCCCCCTGGTCTGGACCGAGAGCGGCACGCTGATCTGCGGCGCCGAGCGCTTCGATGCCTGGGACATGGTCTGGCGCCCGCTGGAGGGCGAAGTGGCCGAAGTGGTGCGCTCGGTGACGGCGGTGGAAGCGGTGTCCCTGCTCACCGCCAGCGGCAAGATGCGCCGGGTGCCGGTGGGCATCATCGGCCCCAAGAACGCCAATCCCGAACAGGAAGCGGTGGCCGAAGCCCTCGGCCGCGCCTTCGCCCAGATGGGCCTGACGCTGCTGACCGGCGGCCGCAAGGGGGTGATGGAAGCCGCCAGCCGCGGCGCCTTCACCGCCGGCGGCGTGACCATCGGCATCATTCCCGACGATGAGTGGGAGAGCGCCAACCCGTACGTGACCATTCCGCTCGCCACCGGCCTCGGCCCGGCGCGCAACGCGGTGGTGGCGCGGGCCTGCGAAGTGCTGGTGGCGGTGGGCGGCGAGTATGGCACCCTGAGCGAAATGGCCTTCGGCATGCATTTCAACCGCCTGGTCCTGGCCCTGCTCAACGCCCCCACTGTTCCGGGCGTTCTGGCCTGCGCGAGCGTGGACGAGGTGCTGCCGCATGTGGCCGCGCGGCTGCTGCGGCTGGATCGTCCGCCGGTCGCCTGAGGCTGTCTGACCGTTTTCTTACATTCTGTCATAAAACTATCATCGGCTTTGGGCAGAACAGGGCCGTCATCTGGGGGGCAGTCAGCGCCGTGCTAGCCACGATCCTCTATCTCGCCTTCCTGTTCGCGCCCATCGTCCTGCTTGTGGTGGGCTCGTTGGGGGAGAGCTGGACCAATTCCCTGCTGCCGACCGGCCTCACCGGCCGCTGGTATCTGGAACTGGCGGCCGATCCGAGCTTCCGCCGGGCGTTCGCCACCAGCCTGCAAGTGGTGGCGGCGACCTGCGTGCTGAACATGCTGATCGCGGTGCCGTTGGCCTATGCCATCTATTCCAGTGCCCGCCGCGGCGTGCAGGCGGCAGCAAGGGTGATGACGCTGCTGCCGGTGGCGACCCCGGAGCTGGTGCTGGGGTTCGGCTTCATCCTGGTGTTCTCCTCCGACACGCTGCCGTGGCTGGGCTCCATCTGGCTGCTGATCGCCGCCCATGTGGTGGTGACGCTGCCCTACCTCCTCAACATCCTGTTGTCCGACATGACCAATCTCAATCTGGCCGAGCTGGAGCGGGTGGCGGCGACGCTGGGCGCGCCGTTCCGCGCCCGCTTCCTCGATATCGTGCTGCCGCTGATCCGCCACAGCCTGCTGGCGGGGCTGATCACGGTCTCGGCGATTTCCATCGGCGAGTTCCAGATTTCCAACCTGATCGCCGGCTTCCTGTCGCGCACCTATCCCATCACCTTGCTGCAGGCCTTCTACGGCGCCACCGGCTTTGCCTGCGCGGCCACCGTGGTGCTGCTGGTGCTGGCGGTGCTGGCGGCCTCCGCCGGGGCGCTCACCGCCCGTGCGGCGCGGGCGGGAGCAGCCTCATGAGCGTGCGGTTCGAGAATATCTCCTATCGCTATCCCGGCAGCACGGCGGGGGTGTTCGACATCGACCTGGAGATCGCCACCGGCGAACTGCTGGCGGTGATCGGCCCGTCCGGCTCCGGCAAGAGCACCTTGCTGAAGCTGTTGTCCGGCTTCACCCGGCCCGATACCGGCCGCATCATCGTCGATGGCCGCGACATCACCGACCTTCAGCCGCACGAGCGGGCGCTGGGGGTGGTGTTCCAGTCCTATGCGCTGTTCCCGCACATGAGCCTGTGGCGCAATGTGGCCTATCCGCTGAAGGTGCGCGGCCTGCCCAAGGCCGAGCAGCGCCGCCGGGCTCTGGACGCGCTCACCCGCGTCGGCCTGGGCGAGTTCGCCGAGCGTGCCCCCACCAGCCTCTCCGGCGGCCAGCAGCAGCGGGTGGC
>CALRNP020000278.1:0-6516 GCA_943369575.1 Azorhizobium sp. AG788
GCCGCCCCCGGCCTGCCACCGCGCCAGGAGTGTGCGGTTCTGATCCTCAATTCCGGCCTCAATGGCCATACCGGCAACGGGCGCGGCGGGGTGCGGCTGGCGCGGCGCCTGGCTGCCGCCGGCATCACCAGCCTGCGCATGGACATGGACAAGATCGGCGAAAGCGCGCCGGCCGACCCGAGCCAGACCGTCGGCTTTCATGATCTCGACCGGGTGCACGACATCGCGGCGGGGCTGGACGTGCTCCAGCGCGCCGGGCATCCGCGTGCGGTGCTGACCGGCATCTGCGCCGGCGCCTATATGGCGCTGCATGCCGCCGCCGCCGATCCGCGCGTGCGCGGCGCCGTGCTGGTGAACCTGCCCTATTTCTACATCCGCGAGGAAGACCCGGCGATCCCGGTCTGGCAGCGACCGCTGTTCATGGCCCGGCGCCTGCTGGATCGCACCCGCCGCTGGCGCGCGGCTCTGGTACGGGACAAGCGCCCCCTGCTGGGAGCCGCCTTCTTCCGGCGCAACTATCTGGCGGGCCGCGGCCTTCTGCTGCTGCACTACGCCGTTCTGACCGTGCAGCAGCGTCTCCTCGCACCCTTGCGCGGCATGCTGCCGAACGGCTGGGCCACGGGCTATGCCGACCGTCTGCTCGCGCGCATCTGCCAGCTGGGCGTGAGCCTGACACTGGTCTACAGCACCAACGACTGGGGGCTGGTGGAACTGGGCATCGTGTTTTCGGAGAACGGCCAACGGCTGATCGAGAATGGCTGGGGCCAGATCCGCTTCATCGACGGCGCCGACCACACCATCACCACCGGCTGGATGCAAGAGGTCTACGCCGCCATCGTCGAGGAACAGGTGAGCCTCACGGGCGCGCGGGCAACCTCCGCGACCACCGCCCGCCTGAGCGACGATGCCGCCGGCGCCGGAGCCCCGCATATCGCGTGAGGGACGCGCGGCGCGCGCATGCGTCGGCGGCGCGGGCCGATGGGCCCTATTCGGCCATGGCCCAGCGGGTGAACGCGATGCCGTCGACGTCGAAGGCCTCGCGGCGCAGCTTCAGGCCGACCGGGGTGGAAGCGCGGCGGCGCTTCATTTCCAGATCCAACATTTCACGGGCGCCGTAGCTCAGCACGATGCGCTGGCGGGCCGCATGGGCGTCCTCGATCTCCACCATGTCCGGTGCGCAGACGGCGGTGATGCGATAGGCGCCATCCCCGTCCCGCCCCCGCGCGCGGGCCGCGCCGACGGCGCCGGTGCGCTCAGACGAGCCGCCGAACCCGAAGCTCAGAATGTCCCGCGCCGTGATAACCGCGCTTTGCACAATGCTTTTTGACATAGCTTCCACAAAACACAGTTGTAGGATCGACGTTATGTCTATTCCTACTTCATTCTGTGGAAACAAAAAACTACATAATTATTTTGCTATTAATCATCCTCGCGATACAGCGTCGCCGGGCCGCCAGAGGCAAATTCGGCCCGGCAGATGAACTGCTCGAAGGCAGCGGCGGCGAACTTCAGCGGCTGGCCGTTGATGGTGAGCCGATAGAGCGGCCGGCGCAGTGCCAGCCCTTCCACGCTCAGCACCTTCAGCAGCCCGAGCGCGATCTGATCCTTGGCGGCGGCGGCGGAGACCATGGCGATGCCGAGCCCCGCCGCCACCACCTGCTTGATGGCTTCCGTGCTGCCCACCTCCATCACCCGCTCGGGGCGGATGCCGCAGGCTTCCAGCGCCGTGGTCACCACTTCGCCGGTGCCGGAGCCCGGCTCGCGCACGATATGGCGCACCTGGTCGAGATCGGCCGGCACCAAGGTCTTGCGCATCTGCGCCAAAGGATGATCGGGGGCCACGATCACCACCAGATCATCGGACAGCCAGTCATGGGCGGTGAGGCTGGGATGCTCCACCGGCCCTTCCACCAGCGCCACGTCGATCTCCCGCGCCAAGAGCCGCTCCGCCACCTCCTGGGTATTGGCGCTGGCGAGGCGCAATTGCAGATCGGGGTGGGCATCCTGGAACGCGCCGAGGATGCGCGGCAGCACATAAGTGGCGATGGTGGTGCTGGCGCCCACATGCAATTCGCCCTGCGCCAGGCCACGCAGGGCCTGGAGGTCATCCTCCGCCCGCCGCTCGACCGCGAACAGATCCACCGCATGCGCCAGCAGCAGGGTGCCGGCCTCGGTGAGGCCGATGCCGCCGGGATTGCGCTCCATCAGCACGCAGCCCAATTGCGATTCCAATTCCCGCACCCCCTTGGAGACCGCCGGCTGGCTGATGTTCAGCGCCTCGGCGGCGCGGGAGAAACTCCGGCATTCCGCCACCGTCCGAAACAGCCGCAACAGATGCAGATTGATCGCCATAACCGCACTTCATAAGGGGGTGAAAAAACGGTATTTGCACGTGGAATGCATCCCGTACATCCTCATTGCAGACAATGGGACTTGTGATCCACCGTGCCGAAAGTTTTCCAGTGGTTCGCCGCTATTCTACCGGGCGTGGCGCTGTGCGCCGCGGTGACCGGGGTCGCCTATGCCATCCAGATTGTTGAAGAACACGCCAGCGGCCATCCTTACGTGGAAGCCCTGGTGCTGGCGATCCTGCTGGGCACGGCGCTGCGCTCAGTGTGGACGCCCTCCCAGCGCTTCCGCCCTGGCATCGCCTTCTCCGGCAAGATCCTGCTCGAGATCGCGGTGATGTTCCTGGGCGCCTCGCTCAGCGCCGCGGCGCTGGCTGCAGCCGGCCCGCAATTGCTGGGCGGCATCGTGCTGGTGGTGGTGGTCTCGCTGGGCGCCAGCTACGCCATCGGCCGGGCCATGAAGCTGCCGCACAAGATGGCGCTGCTGGTGGCCTGCGGCAACTCCATCTGCGGCAATTCCGCCATCGCCGCCGTGGCTTCGGTGATCGATGCGGAAGGCGATGACGTCGCCTCCTCCATCTCGTTCACCGCCATCCTCGGCGTCATCGTGGTGCTGGCGCTGCCGCTGCTGATCCCGCTGCTGGCGATGTCGGACACCCAATATGGCGTGCTGGCCGGCCTCACCGTATATGCGGTGCCGCAGGTGCTGGCGACCACCGTGCCCGTCGGCCCTCTCGCCACCCAGATCGGCACGCTGGTGAAGCTGGTGCGGGTGCTGATGCTCGGCCCGGTGGTGTTCCTGGCCGCCGTCAGCCACGGCCAGTCCCTGAGCAGCGTCAAGACCGCGCCGGTGGGCGCCTCGGTGGTGGACAAGCCCAAGCGGGTGCCGGTGCACCGGCTGGTGCCCTGGTTCATCATCGGCTTCATCGTCTTCGCCGCCTTGCGCTCGCTCGACCTGATCCCCGCCGTCATCCTGCCGCCGCTGGCGATGGTGACCACCGTGTTCACGGTGCTGTCCATGGCGGCGCTGGGCCTCGGCGTGGACCTGCGGACCCTGAGCCGAGTCGGCGGGCGGGCGACGCTGGTGGTGACGCTGTCGCTCGCGCTGCTGCTGACCATCAGCCTGCTGCTGATCCGGGTGCTGCACCTGGCCTGAGGACTGGCCTGAGGCTCGCCCCTACGCGGTTGCCGCCACCTTGGCGGTGCCCGCTCGCCTGCGGCCTTGCGCTTTCCCGCCCTCTGCCGATCTGTGTTATGGCAGGCGCAACGGCAGCGCGCGGCCGGGGCTGCGACATGCGGCTTCGGCCCAAACTGAGCGGATGAGGTCTATGGCAGCGTCGGGCGGTTACGGTCAGCATTCAGCCGGGGGCGGCACGGCCCATATGGGGCACGCGGAAGACATCATCCCGCGCGACATCCGGTTCGATATCCTGGGCAATGCGCAGCGGCATTGGCTGGAAGACGATATCATCAAGACCATCCTCATCGACGGCCTCTCCATCTTCCTGCCGGAGGGCGAGCGTTTCTTCATCCGTTCGCTCAAGCATTACGGCCCCAAGCTCCAGGACAAGGAACTGGCGGCCGAGATCAATGGCTATGCGGTGCAGGAAGCCTTCCACACCCGCGAGCATGAAGAATACAACCGGGCGATGATGGGCCTCGGCTATGACGTCGAAGAGATGGAGCGGCCGATCCGCTTCGGCTTCGAAGTGGTCAAGAATCCCATGCACCGGCTGGCGATCACCTGCGCCATCGAGCACATGACCGCCACGCTCTCCACCCTGACGCTGCGCCATCCCGACCTGCTGGACAAGGCCGCCCCCGCCTATCGCCGGCTGTGGATGTGGCACGCGCTGGAGGAACTGGAGCACAAAGCGGTGGCGCTGGATGTGCTCAATGCCGCGACGCCGGAGCTGTCGCGCTGGCAGCG
This sequence comes from Azorhizobium sp. AG788, assembly GCA_943369575.1. Taxonomy (GTDB): domain Bacteria; phylum Pseudomonadota; class Alphaproteobacteria; order Rhizobiales; family Xanthobacteraceae; genus Azorhizobium. The sequence continues at coordinate 4,279 of CALRNP020000278.1, forward strand.
CTATCTGCTGCGGGTCATGGGCATGAACGGCACGCTGTTCCCGTTCCTGGCCATCTTCCTGCGCAATGTGCCGATCTATGCCCGCACCGATGGGGTGAAGACCGGCTTTCGCTTCTGGATGCGCTTCTTCTGGGTGACCATGGTGGCGCCCGGTTATTGGCGGCGCTGCCTGCCCAATGTGCTGCGCTATTATCTGCCGGGCTTCGACCCGCGCAACAGCGACGATGCCGAGCTGATGCGCAAGGGTCGCGAGTGGCTGGCCAACGACATGCCGCCCGCCAAGAGCCCGCCCCCGGCCAAAGGCGCTGCCCCCGCCCAGCCCGCCGGCTGAGGGCGCATCATGTCCAGCGCCCTGTTCTCCCGCATGCTCGACGCCATTGACCGTGGCGCCTTTCCGCGCAGCCGCAAATGGGCGTGGCGCGGGATGTACAACATGCTGTCGCGCTTCTGGCGCGACGACGACTGGCGCTTCATGAACTACGGCTTCGTGCCGGACGGCGCGCCCTTCCCGCTCAAGCCGGAAGATGAAGAAGAGCGCGCCTTCATTGGCCTCTATCAGCAGGCGGTGGAAGGCCTGCCGGTGGCCGGCGCGCGCATCCTGGAAGTGGGCTCCGGGCGTGGCGGCGGATCGCGCTATCTGGCGCGCTATTACGCCCCCGCCTCGGTGGTGGGCCTGGATTATTCCCCGGAAACGGTGCGCCTTGCCCGCCGGCTCAATGCCGACGCCCCGGCGCTGTCGTTCGAGACCGGCGATGCGGAACGCCTGCCGTTCCCGGACGGGGCGTTCGACATCGTCATCAATATCGAATCCTCGCACTGCTACGCCAACGTGCCGGCCTTCACCGCCGAAGTGGCGCGGGTGCTGGCGCCGGGCGGCTGGTTCACCTTCGCCGACATGCGCGGGCGCGGCATGATCGCCGAGCTGGACCGCCAGCTCGCCGCCCCCGGTCTTGAACTGGCCGAAGGTCGCGACCTGTCCAAGGGCGTGGTGGCGGCGCTCAACATGGCGGAAGCCCGCAAGTGCGCCCGCATCGGCAAGGCGTTTCTGATGCAGCGCTTCATCACCGAATTCGCCGGTGCGAAAGGCTCCATGCTCTACAAGGGCCTCGCCGGCGGCGAGGTGTCCTATGTGGCCCGCCGCTTTCGCAAGGTCGCCTGAACCGGCGACCGGGCGCCTCAGCCAAGTTCGCTCCTGATGTCGGCGATGGTGGCCACCCGGCACACCGGCCGCAGGGCGTCGATGGCGGTCTCATGCACCTGGGGCGAGAAGGCGGCGCAGCCGTCGGACAGCACGGTCACCTCGAAGTCCCGCACATGGGCATCGCGCACGGTAGAAGCGACGCCGCCATTGGTGACGATGCCGCACACCACCAGCTTGCGGATGTCGCACTTGCGCAGCACCCACTCCAGCCGGGTCATGTAGAAGGCCGAATAGGCCACCTTCTCCACGGAGAGGTCCGCCGGGGCGAGCCGGTCCACCAATTGGTGCCCCCAACTGCCCGGCAGGAAATCGCCCTTGGCCAGAAACGGGCGCAGTTCCTTCAGATGCGGCGAGATCAACGGCTCGCCGCCCTTGGCCGGCACCAGGGTGAAGTGGGTGGAGACGATCCACCCACCCGCCGCCCGCATGGCATCCGCCAGCGGCGCGATCCGCTCCGGAAGCGCGGCGATGGCGGGCGCCCCCTGCCCGGCCCGGCCATAGGCGCCCTTGGGATCGAGGAAATCGTTCTGGAGATCGACGATCACCAGCGCTGTCTGACTGGCGGGAATGACCTCGTGCATCAGGCGCGCTCCACGATCACATTGCCGAAGTCATCCACCCGCGCCACCAGCCCCGGATCCACCAAGGTGGTGGCGTCCGGCTGCTCCAGAACCGCCGGGCCGGGGATGACCGCGCCCGTGGGCAGATCGAGCCGGGCATAGATGGCCGCCTCGTGCCAGGCGCCGGCGAACCACACCGGCCGCGTGCCGCGCTTGGCACCTTCGACGGTGGCGCCCGCAGCGGGGGCCAAAGCCCGCAGGTCGAAATGCGGCCGCCGGCCGATGGCCGCCGTGCGCAGATTGACGATCTTGGCGGGCACCCCCGGCAGCAGGCGGCTGAACGAGGTCTGATAGGCCCGGTCAAAGGCGGCGGCGATGGTGGCGCGATCGATGCCGGTGGTACCGTTTTCCACGCTCACCGGCAGCGGCACCGAGACCGTATGGGTCTGGCCGACATAGTGCATGTCCAGCTCGAAC
>CALRNP020000279.1:0-6474 GCA_943369575.1 Azorhizobium sp. AG788
CGCCAGCCACGCCACCCCAAGCCCATAGACCGGCACCAGCCCCACCAGCATGGCCAGCCCCTTGCCCAGCGGGCCGCGATTGCGCGCCAGCGCGCCCACCACTCCGGCGGCGACCAGATAGCCCAGCAGATAACCGCCGGTCGGCCCCACCATGTAGGCGAGCCCGATGCCCCGCTCCGGCGTGCCGGCGAACACCGGCAGGCCCATGGCCCCCGCCGCCAGATAGACCAGCAGAATATTCACCGCTCGCTGCGGCCCCAGCGCCACGGCGAACCCCATCACCGCCAGCGTCTGCAGGGTCATGGGCACCGGCCAGAACGGAATCTGGGTCTTGGCCGCCAGGGTCATCAGCGCCGCGCCGGCTATCGCGACCGCCGCTTGCCGGGCCACTGGCGCGATGCGGGCACTGGAATGCCAGCTGGGGGATGAGGGCGTGGGGGCGGCAGTGTCGCGCATGATGCACTCCTTCAGAAAATTATAGATAATTTGCGATTCCTATCGCTAATTGAGTCCATAAAAGTATGAGGCTGGCAAGTGGGGGCCGGGGCGGCGCGGTGGATACGCTAGGATCGAAGGGCGGAAGGAGCGGGCATTCGGGCAGAAGGACAAGTACCCCGGCACGGGTATGCGTCGGCCCGATGAATAAGCTGGGACCGCAGGCTTGGAGGCGGAGGAAAGCCACATCCTGGATCGGCTCGGCTTCACGGCGCCGGCGCCAACAGCCAACGGCAAGCGGGCGCGCATGGTGTGCGGCCGGCCGCCGGCTGTCTCCGCCGCCAAGGCGACCACTGCCCGGCCTTCCCGGCGGCCGCCGCTGTCGGCCGGTGTCGATGTCGCCCAGCACGGCATGCTGCGGTATCTGCTGTCGCTGCGCGCCTCGGCGCCAGAGCCAGACTATGTGGACCGCCTCACCGCGCGCCGGGCGCGGGATGCAGCATGTGCCTTGGCAGGCATGACGCGGGAGTTGCAGAAGGCGTTCGACCTGGCCCCGACATGCACGATCTCGCCGACCGGCTGGAGCGCCTGCAGCTCCATCATTCCGCCTATGCAGAGGCGATGCAGCGCGGGCTGGCGCTGGCCTATCTCACGGGGCAGGCGGTGCTGCTGGATGAGTTGCGCGATGGGTAGGACTACTGTCACGCAAGCTGTTGCGTTCTGCGGCGAGACGAGTCCGCACTTTTTCACATTCCTCACGCACTGCCTTCACGGCTTCATACCGCCGAAGGGCCAGTTGTGCAGCCGTCTCGCCTTTTTGTGGATTGCCCAAGAGGTTGAGCGCATCGATGCAGCCATCAACCATCCGGAGATCTTGCGCAGCCCAGTGTTCAGCTCTCCAGGCATCTTCATGCTCGAAGACGCCAACGAGACGAGGCAATGTGGGACCCACTACGCCAAGAAACGGATTTGGCACCAAATGGCGGGGAAACGATTTCCAGACGGCTTCCGCTCTTGCTTCTTCACCTCTGATCTTAATCAGCACATCGGTGAGCGCAGACAGGGCGTCGCCATAGAAACGGAAGACGCGCTTCCGGTGTTCATCGTTGGCAAGATCCAGTTGGCGCTGCATCAAGCTCAACTGCTCTTCCTGGCTTCGGATCTGCTTTTGCGACGTCGCCCAAGCCAGCCAACCGGCGAAAGCCGTCATGATGCCACCGAGTGCGCTTCCTCCCACACTGCCGATGTAGGCCAGAACGTCGCTGTCTTCCGTTCCAAAAATATTGGGAGCAGCAAACAAAAAGGTAAGCAAGAAGACGCCCAAGAGGATGCCCAACACCCAACTGTCTTTGCTTCCGACTTTGTCCGACATGCTGTCCCCCACGATGCGGGCTGCGCCGCATCACCACCACCATTTGCGGTCTCGACCTTCCGTTTCAAGAGGCTATCGCCTTCCTGCGCGCCAAGGCGAACGTCACGTCCGAGAGCTATACGGACATCTTGGGCAAGGCCAACGTCAAGAGCTTCACTGTCACCGGCGCCACCACCCAGCCCCCCTCACCGGCCCCCCGCCACCCGCCCCGCCTTCGGCTTCTGGCCGATCCAGGAGACGTGCCGGCTCAGTACGGCGGCGGCGGTTTCCAATTGGCCGGCGCGCAAGGCGTCGAGGATCGCCCGGTGGTCGCGGTCGGTGGGGGCTTCCCACTCGGCGCGCCAGCCGGAGAACAGGAAGCGGGCCGAGGCCATGTGCAGGTCGTCCACCGACTTCAGCAGCCGCGGCATGGCGCAGGGGGTGAGAATGAGCCGGTGGAAGGCGCGGTTGGCCTCTTCCCAGGCCTGCACGTCGCTGGCCTTGTCGCCGGCGCGGGTGGCTTCTTCGGCGGCGTCGAGAATGGCGGAGGTGAGATGCGGGGCGGCGTGGCGCAAAGCCAGCACCTCCAGCGCGGCGCGCATCTGCGCCACTTCATTGACGTCGGCGAGGCTGAAGCCCGCCACCCGCACGCCGCGGCGCGGCTCGCTCACCACCAGGCCCTGCGCCTCTAGCCGGCGGAAGGCCTCGCGCACCGGCACATGGCTGGCGCCGAACTCTTCCGCCAGATGATCCTGCCGCAGCCGCTCGCCGGGGGCGATGACGCCGGAGACGATGCGCTCCGCCAAGGTGCGGCTGATGCGGGTGGCAATGGTGTCGTCGGGACTCACGCTCATATATTATAGATAATTCGCACACCGCCCGCCGTCGAGAGGGACGCCCCGGCGCGGGCGAGCCGCGCCGGGGAAAAATGGGGATCGAACGCCCGGCTCAGGCCGCCAGCGGCTTGATGCCGGCTTCGATCTCCCGGCGCCGCGCCTCCAGGAACGGCGGCAGCGACAGGCTCTCGCCGAGGGTCGCCAGCGGCTCGTCCGAGGCAAAGCCCGGCGCATCGGTGGCCAGTTCGAACAGCACCCCATTGGGCTCGCGGAAGTAGAGGCTGCGGAAATAGAACCGATCCACCGGCCCGCTGGAGGGCACGCCCAATTCCTTCAGGCGCGCGGTCCAGCGGTCATAATCCTCGAAGGTCGGCACCCGGAAGGCGACGTGATGCACCCCGCCCGCCCCCTGCCGGCCCGGCGCCAGCTTGGGATCGACCCGCACCTGGAGTTCCGCCGCCGGCCCGCCCTCGCCCATTTCATAGACGTGCGTGGTGAGGCCATCGGCGCCGGTGAAGCTGCGCACCTGGCGCATGTTCATCAAGGCGATGAGCACCGCGTCGGTGGGCTTGAGGTCCGGCACGCTCATGGTGATGGGGCCGAGGCCGCGGATCTGGAGATCCGCCGGCACCGGGCTCCGCTCCCAGGGCACGCCGGGGCCGGTGCCGCCATCGGTGACGAGGCTCAGGCGCTGGCCCTCGCCATCCTCGAAATCGAGGGTCGGGCGATTGTCACGCAACACGATGTCGTCGTGCGCGACGCCGGTGGCCTTGAAGCGCTCCAGCCAATAGGCCAGCGCCGCCTCATCCTTCACCCGCAGCCCGGTGCGCACCACCGCATGGTTGCCGCGGCGCTCCCGGCCCACCGGCCACTCGAAAAAGGTGATATCGGTGCCGGGGCTGCCTTCGCCGTCGGCATAGAACAGGTGATAAGCGGACGTGTCGTCCTGGTTCACGGTCTTCTTCACCAGCCGCATCCCCAAGGTCTGGGTATAGAAACGGTGGTTGGCGGACGCATCGGCTGACACGGCGGTCAAATGGTGAATTCCGGTGAATTGCATGTTCCATCCTCCGGGAAATGTCGCATGACATTTCCGTTTTGCCGCCGCTCAGGTCTGGGGGCGGAGCGGGGCGGTGAAAAACTGCATCTGAGATAAGCCCTCTCCCGCTTGCACGAAAGATCAATCAGATCGCACACTCGCAATCCGATATTGCACGCATGCAATAAGCAGGAGTCGCAGGGATGGTCTGCGTCTGCGCCCCTTGCCAGTTCCCGCGCTCCGCCGTTAAGGCATGGCGCCATGGCCTATGCGGTGAAAGAAATCTTCAAGACCCTCCAGGGCGAGGGCGCCCAGGCGGGGCGCGCCTCGGTGTTCTGCCGCTTCGCCGGCTGCAACCTGTGGTCGGGCCGCGAGGAAGACCGCGCGCAAGCCGTGTGCCAGTTCTGCGACACCGACTTCATCGGCATGGACGGCGAAGGCGGCGGCCGCTTCCAGAGCGCCCAGGCGCTGGCGGATGCCATCGCGGTCGCCTGGGGGCCCTCCCCCGGTGGGCGGCGCTATGTGGTGTTCACCGGCGGCGAACCCTTGCTGCAACTGGATTCAGAGCTGGTGGCGGCGGTGCATGGCCATGGCTTCGAGATCGCGATCGAGACCAACGGTACCCTTGAGCCGCCCGATGGCGTCGACTGGATCTGCGTCAGCCCCAAGGCCGGCGCGCCACTGGTGCTCACCTCGGGCAGCGAGCTAAAGCTGGTGTTCCCGCAGCCGACCTTGCTGCCGGAGCAGGTGGCGGGGCTCGATTTCGCCCACTTCTTCCTGCAACCCATGGACGGCCCGGAGCGGGGCGCCAATACACAGGCGGTGGTCGCCTATTGCCTCGACCATCCGCAATGGCGCCTGAGCCTCCAGACCCATAAGATCATCGGCATTCCCTAAGGGCTCCGGCCCCTCCCCGCCCTGCCCGAAAGCCTCCAGCCGGCCAAATCCATGAAGATCACCCAAGCCTTCACCTTCGAAGCCGCCCACCGCCTGCCCCACGTGCCGGCGACCCACCGCTGCTTCCGCATGCACGGCCATTCCTATCGGGTGGAGCTGGTGCTGGAGGGGGAGGTAGATGCCCACACCGGCTTCGTGGTCGACTTCTTCGACGTGGAAGCCGCCTTCTCGCCGCTGCTGGCGCGGCTGGATCATTATTGCCTCAATGAGGTGGAGGGGCTGGAAAACCCCACCGCCGAGCATATCGCCATCTGGATCTGGGATCGCGCCAAGCCGCTGCTGCCGGCGCTCGCCACGGTGCGGGTGTTCGAGACCCCGCTGTCCTGGGCGGAATACGAGGGGCGCTGAGCCCCTCGCTTCCACCGAATAACCTCAGCGCCCAACGAAATCCGCGAAGGCCTTGAGCTGGCTGGCCATGAATTTCTTGGTGCCCTCGTCGGTCAAGGTGCCCTCGGTCACCAGCGTCTGAACCCGCCCGACCATGACCTCCGGGGTGTTGAACACCCGCCCGTCCACGGCCACCAGCACCTGGCGCAGATGATATTGCGCCCGCGCCCCGCCAATGATGCCCATGGAGGCGGACTGGATCAGAATCGGCTTGCGGGTCAAGGGCTTGCTTGGCAGGCGCGAGACCCAGTCAATGGCATTCTTCAGCCCGCCGGGGATCGAGTAATTATATTCCGGCGTCACGATCACCAGCGCATCGGCGGCGGCGATCGCCGCGCCGGTGGCATCCACCGCGGCCGGAAAGCCTTCGGCTTCCACATCCGCGTCATAGATCGGCAAGGTCGCCACCGAGGGCAGGAAGTCGAAGGTCACCCCCTGCGGCGCCAGTTCGGGCAAAGCCCGCGCCAGCGCGGCATTGTAGGAGCCCTTGCGCACGCTTCCCACCCAGACCGCCCAAGCCATGGTCATCTCCCTTGTGACGGGCCCGCGGCCCGGATCATCCTAGCTGGACCTCAACTGTGGCGGAGCGCAATGCGTTCCCCGCGATGCGGTCTTCGGGATGCGGTCTTCGGGATGCGGTCTTCGGGATGACGGGCGGGCGCCTTCAGGCTAGGGCACGGGCGCCGGCCACGCACCCGCTTCGCGGGCCACGCAAACCGGCCGCGAAGGACCCGCCATGCAGCAGCACCTGAACCTGTTCGTGACCCAGTTCGTGACGCTCTATGCGCTGCTGGAGCCCATCGGCCATCTGTCGCTGTTCGTGGCCCTCACCGGCGAGCAGACCGTTGCCGAGCGGCGGCGGCTGGCGGTGCTGAGCGTGGGCTTCGCCTTTCTGATCCTGATCTTCTTCGCGGTGCTCGGGCAGGCGCTGCTGCATGCCATGGGCGTGTCGATCCGCTCGTTCCAGATCGCCGGCGGCCTGATCCTGTTCGCCTTCGCCCTCACCATGATCTTTTCCGAGCCGAGGCGCCCCACCGGCGTCAACGACGACAAGTCCCTGACCGCATTCGCCATCTATCCGTTGGCGACGCCCACCATCGCCGGGCCGGGAGCGATCCTCTCGGTGGTGCTGCTGAGCGACAACAATCGGCACAATTACTGGGACCAGGGGGTCACGATGGCGGTGGTGGCGGCGATGATGGGGGTGCTGCTGCTCACCTTCCTGGCCGGCGACTACATCACCCGCATCATCGGCGCCAGCGGCGCCAATCTGGTCCGCCGCATCATGGGCATCGTCATTGCCGCCTTCTCGGTGGATGTGGTGCTCACCGCCATCGCCCGCTGGCTGAACCTGCCGCCGATCTGACGTCCGCCGGCCTCAGGCGCCGCGGGCGCGCTCCGCCCAGCGGTGCTGCATATAGGCGGCGGAAAAGGAGGTCACCGCCGGCACCAGGTCAGCGGGGCCGTGC
>CALRNP020000280.1:0-6432 GCA_943369575.1 Azorhizobium sp. AG788
CAACCGCACGAGGCCGCACTCGGCCTTCGGCGGCAGAACGCCGGAGGAGGTCTACACGGCCTGCGACGGTATCAACATGGCGGCGTAACGCACACCAGAACCAAGCTTAGCAAAGCCGCCAAACTGTCCGCGCAATGGGGACCACCTCAAGGGAGGCAGGAAGGAGGGTGCGAAACGGTCCCGCCGCCGGGGCGATAACGGCCTCGGGCGGCAGGCGATGTCGCGGGTCTGAGGACGGGTGTCGGCGGAACCCGTCGCCGACACCCCGCCCAATGCTTACTTCAGCGACAAAGCCAATCCGCTCAAATCGAGGCTCACGATGGCGCCGGTTTGCACGCCGGTGAGCTCCAGAACGGCGCCGTTCTGGTTGGTCAGGACGATGACCTGCGCGCCTTTTATGAAGGCGGCGCCGGCACCGCCCTGGGCATAGACGCCAGAAATGTCAGACGGACGTTTGATATTGCGGACCTTGCCATGAAAGCGCGTCTCGGAAGCGCCGAAGGTGAAGCCATAGCTCAGCCCCCCGACCGAGAGCGGATAATCGCGGCCCTGAAACGTCAGCACGCCTTCGCCGGCGGATCCGCCGAACACAAACCCGGCCTTGAAGATCCGGATGCTGACGGTGCCGTCAGCGGCGTTCGCCATGGACATGCCGCCGACCAGCGCTGCCAATGCCAGCAGACCGACCCTGAGTAGAGACAAGATTTTCATCGACGAGACCTCCCAAATTAGAGCGATGCGCCATGTGGCCCATCGTCAGATCATGCGCACTCTGGCGGTTCGTTCCCCGACAATCAACCGCGAGCCGGCCCCGCCGCCGTGCCGGCGACGATGGCCTCCTCGGTGCGGGTCAGCGGCGCCAGGGCGTTCATAGGCCGTCCAGCGCGGCAAGCCGCCGCTCCTCTTGCTGTTGAATAAAGAGCTTCACTTCCTCGGATATTGGACCCTCGGGCATATCCAGAAGGAAGCGCCATCTTTCGTTGATCGCTTCAAGTGACACCTCATCAGTGTAACCGCGCCTCAGCTGGGTTAGGGCCAGTGCCCGAAGCTCAGGGGACACGGCCTTGCGCTCCTCCATCTTCTTTACTGTCCAAAGCGTCACATCCACGAGCTCCAGGCCGGGGCTTTCATCGCCCGGCAGGAAGGTCGGTGGCACAGCTGGCATTTGGGAATAGTCTAGCTTCGGCATGCCGGGGCCGTGATCGGAGGTGTGGCCGATGATCCGCATTCGCTCATAGATGTCGGCCAGCTCCGCTTGAGCACCGTTGAATTGGTTCTGGCGGTCCACCACGATCCGGCGAACGGCCCGCTTCCTACGACTTGACTGCTTCGCAATCGTTATCAGGACCTGCTGAAAGCCAACGAGGTTTGGCGAGATTTGCAGCACTGAATCTCTGTTCGTCTGTCCAAAATGAACTTTTTCCGGATTGGAGATCGTCCAGCGTAGCGCACCGGAAATCAGCTCCTGACTTCTCTGATCAGGCAACCTTCCAGTTCGAGACAAGAGGGTTGTGCAGACCGCTTTCAGCCTTTCTGCGCAGCGCTGCGGATTTTGCTCGCACCGTGCGCCCCATGCGTCCCTAGCTATTTGTTCGTCAAAGAGGTGGGACATCTTCATGAGCAGGGGGTAACGCAAGGGAGTGTTGTAGTGCTGCCAGCCGAGCGCATCATTCAGGTGAGAATCGAAAACCTGATCGAAGAAGGTGATGATGGCGTGATCGCGCTTCGTGATCCGTAGCAAGGAGAAGCGCACGTCATGCTGCTTGCTGAAGCGCGTTATCCTCTCGGCTATTTTCGTGAGCTTGCCGACACCGAGGTGGTTGGCGTGAATCCGGCGTTCACCAACCTCCGCTCTCAATTCGCTCAATAGCGGGGCAGCGATGATATCTAGGTTCTTGCTGCAGCACAACACGCCGTAGAATAGCTTCGGCTGAGCAGGGTCGAAGATGTTGAGGCCCGTATTTCCGCTTTCATCAACGTAATAATACATCCCATTTTCCTTTTAATACCTCCCCTTTTCCCTTAAAAACGTGCCCGAAAACGTGTAATCGCAACCTTGACCTTGAGGTGAATTTTGTCCTCCGGAAGGGCGACCGTGAACCACGGTTCCTCGACAGCCTTCGGTTCCTTCCTGTCGACCACAGTCGAGCCGCTGTGAGTCACCTCGCGGCGATAGATCTCCCTCACCGCGAACCCATGATGGGTTATCAGGTGCTGCGCACAAGCAGACTTAGGCCAATGGCAGCGCCTGTCCCGAAGGCGGCTGCGTCCCGACTACCGGCTGTTCTTCTTATCGCACTCCGTGATCTTGGCGAAGACGGCACCCATGCCGTCCAGGGGCACGAGGGTCTGCTCGGCGCCGATCTTGATCGTCAGCGCCTTGCCGGCCTGGATGGATTTGAGCTGGTCCGGCTTGAGGAACAGGCCGGCGCGGCCGTCGGCCATGGGGTAGAAATCGCCGGAGAAGCTTTTGCCGTCGATGGCGACGCTCCCCTTGGCGGGGTCGCCCTTGGCCTGTGTCGGGACCACAAGCGTCCAGCCTTCGCGGCTTTTCTCGAACGAGGTCTGGCTGCCGACGCCGGCGGGCGCCACCGCGCCGCAGCGCATGTAGTCGCCGTCGCTCTTATGGATTTCGACGGTCCATCCGCCGATCTCGGCATATTTGGCCGTCGTCTCCTGGGCCAGGGCGGTCGCCGGCAGGGCGGCGAGCGCGAGGGGAATGATCCAAGTCAGGGTCCGGAGAGACATGCGCTCGCTCCTGGCATCCGTCGCTCCGATGGATGGTGCCTGGTGAGTATTCACCCCATCGCCTCCCGCACCAGCTCCTCCTCCGCTTCCGCCAGCAGAAACTCCGCCGTCTCCGGCCCGCCGACGCTCTCGCGGCCGATTTCCAGCAGGACGGGCACCGAGAGCGGCGAGACCCGCTCCAAAGGCTGATGCACGATATGCCCCTTGATGCGGGCCAGCATGTCGGAGAGGCGGCGTACGTCCAGGAGGCCGGTGGCGGCGTCGGCGCGGGCGGCGCGCAGCAGCATGTGGTCGGGCTCGTGGCGGCGCAAAACGTCATAGATCAGATCGGTGGAGATGGTCACTTGCCGCCCGGTCTTCTCCTTGCCGGGAAAGCGCCGCTCGATCAGCCCGGCGATCACCGCGCAGGTGCGGAAGGTGCGCTTCATCAAAGCGCTCTCGTCCAGCCAGGCTTCCAGATCATCGCCCAGCATGTCGGCATCGAACAGGCCGGGCAGCGAGAGGCGCCCGTCAGCGATGGCCGCGCCCATGTCGGCGGCGGCATAGATGGCGATGGCATAGTCATTGGCCACGAAGCCCAGCGGCGCAAGGCGCGCGCGCTCCAGGCGGCGGGTCAGCAGCATGCCCAGCGTCTGGTGGGCCAGGCGCCCCTCGAAAGCATAGAGCACCATGTAGAAGCGCCCGGAGCGGGCGAAGGTCTCCACCAGCAAATCATTGCGGCCGGGCAGGCGGGAGCGCTGCTTCTGGAGGTTCAACCAGTCCTGCACCTGCGGCGGCAGAGCGGCCCAGCGCTTGGGGGCGGCCAGGAGCGCCCGCACCCCGGCGGCGAGGAAGGTGCTGAGCGGAAACTTGCCGCCGGCATAGGAGGGCACCCGCGGCTCGGTGGCCGATGAGCGGGAGACATAGACCTGATCTTCCACCAAAGCGTCATAGCGCAGGATCTCGCCGGCGAAGACGAAGGTGTCGCCCGGCACCAGGGTCTCGATGAAATATTCCTCCACCTCGCCCAGCATGCGGCCACCGAAGCGCGGGTGCCCGGCGGGGCCGTTCTTGGCCGATCCCTTGGCGGAGACCAGGCGCACCTTGAGCATGGTGCTCTCGACGATGGTGCCCACGTTCAGCCGGTAGGTCTGGGCCACCTGCGGGTTGGAGACCCGCCACAGCCCCTCCTGGGTGCGGCGGATCTTGGCGAAGCGCTCATAGACCCGCAGCGCGTAGCCGCCGGTGGCGACGAAATCCAAGGTGGCATCGAAATCGGCGCGGGTCAGCGCCCGATAGGGCGCGGCGCTGCGCACCTCGGCATAGAGGGCATCGGCGGCAAAGGGGGCGGCGCAGGCGCTGCCCAAGATGTGCTGGGCCAGCACGTCGAGGGCGCCGGTGCGCTCGGGCGGGGTGTCCTGGGCGCCAGCGGCCACCGCCTCCAGCGCCGCCCGGCATTCCAGCACCTCGAACCGATTGGCCGGCACCAGCACCGCATGGGAGCTCTCATCCAGCCGGTGGTTGGCGCGGCCGATGCGCTGCATCAGGCGCGACGAGCCCTTGGGGGCGCCCACATTGATCACCTGGTCCACATCGCCCCAATCGATGCCCAGATCCAGCGAGGAGGTGCAGACCACGCCCTTGAGCTTGCCCGCCGCCATGGCCGCCTCCACCCGGCGGCGCTGCTCCACATCCAGCGAGCCATGATGGAGGGCGATGGGCAGGTTCAATTCGTTGATCCGCCACAGCTCCTGAAACAGCATCTCCGCCTGCCAGCGGGTGTTGACGAAGATCAGCGAGGTGCGGTGGGCGATGATGAGGCCGTAGATCTCATCCAGGGCATGGAGGGCGGTGTGGCTGGCCCAGGGCATGCGGGCCGTGGTCTCCAGCATGGAGAGATCCGGCGGCGCCCCGCCCGCCGCCACCACCAGTCCGGCGCGGGGGGCGGTGCGGGCGTCGGCGTCCTGAGGCACCAGATAGCGGCGCAGATCGTCCGGCTCGGCGACCGTGGCGGAGAGGCCCACGGTCTGGAGGCCGGGGGCCAGCGTGCGCAGCCGGGCCAGCGCCAAGGCCAGCAGGTCGCCGCGCTTGGAGGTGACCAGGGAATGCAGTTCGTCCAGCACCACGCGCTTGAGGCCTGAGAACAGGTGGGGGGCCTCCTTGGAGGCCAGCAGCAAGGCGATCTGCTCGGGGGTGGTGAGCAAGATGTCCGGCGGGTCGCGGCGCTGGCGGGCGCGGCGGGAGGCGGGGGTGTCGCCGGTGCGGGTCTCGACGCGGATGGGCAGGCCCATCTCGGTGATGGGCGCCTCCAGATTGCGGGCGATGTCCACCGCCAGCGCCTTCAGCGGCGAGATGTAGAGGGTGTGCAGCGGCGAGGTGCGCGGCGGCGGGGTGCGACCGGCGGGGGGCTTGCGCTTGGCCGGGGCGGCGCGGGCCTCGGTCAGCTCCACCAGGGTCGGCAGGAAGCCGGCCAGGGTCTTGCCGGCGCCGGTGGGGGCGATCAGCAAGGTGGATTTTCCCGCGCGGGCGGCGGCCAAAAGGTCGAGCTGATGGGCGCGCGGCGCCCAGCCGCGGGCGGCGAACCAGCGCTGGAAGATGTCGGGGAGGGCGCTGGCGCGCCGCTGCTTCAGGGTGGACACCGCCCAGATATAGGGCGCCCATCGGCGGGGCGCGAGGCGGGGGCGTCTGTCTTACGACACACGGACGCCGATGCGCCTTGGAACACGGTGGCGCATCGGGGGAATTGCGGTGAACTGAATGCCGGACGCGGTCGGTCCGCGTCCGGCGCGGCGATCACTGCACCGCGTTGACGGCGATGCCTTCCACATAGGTGATCTGGCACAGATCGCCCAATTGCACCTGGGCCAGATTGGCCAGCACCTGCGGGTTCAGCGCCTTGACCGTGCGCACCTGCCCATCGGCGCCCTCGAAGGAGATGGTGCCGTTGGTGCGGTCGATGTTCACCAGCATGGTGGTGATGGTCACCTGGCGGATGCCGAAGCCTTCCGGCCAGCCGGGCAGGCCGGCATTCACCGCCACCTCGGCCATGACCTCGCCGGGCTTGCCCTGCTGGGCCTTGCCCAGCGCCGTCACCTCGCCGGGCACCACCCGGATCAGCAGGTGCTGGCTGTTGCGCAGCAAGGCGATGTTGCCGGCCATCGGCGGCACCAGCACCGACCAGCGCTTGCCGCGCGCCCCTTCCAGGATCACCCGGTTGGTGGCCGGATCGGCGCTCACCACCTGGGCGCGATAGGAGAGCACGGTCACCGCCCCGGCGCCGGGGATCACCACCGTGGTCACCGCACTCGGCGCCGGCTGGGCCATGGACGGCACCGCCAGCCCGGCCCCGAGGACGCAACCCAGCGACAGGGCCGCAACCCGCATGCGAAGCTTGGACATGACCTTCTCCTCGGCGATCGAATCGCCTTAAATGCTTCGCGGGTAACAGGTTTCTCGCCCGCATGCCCGCTCCGGCGCACGGCGCCGGACGGCCACGCCTCTAACATGGTGCCGCCGCTTGCCGCAACAGCAGCCGCCGGGCCGGACGCTCGGGAAAGCATTGTCACAATCCCTTCTGAAAACTATGGTGAAGGTGTCGTTCACAGAGGATCCGGTGCCGGTGCCCGCGGGTCCCATGTCGGCGGTCTCGGGGTGTGCCCTCTCAGGGCCCCTCGGCAGGTCTGCCTGACGGGGCTGCCTGCGCAC
>CALRNP020000281.1:0-6419 GCA_943369575.1 Azorhizobium sp. AG788
CGGGTGGACCCAAGGATAAAAGGATCAAGCCATGAAGCGCTCTCTCGCTGCGACGCTGTCGCTGGTGGCGATGATGAATTCCGCGCTCGCCTGCACCGCCGTGGATATCATCGCCGCGGACAAGACCGTGATCGCCGGCCGCACCATGGAGTGGGCCTTCGACATGAAGTGGACCCTGGTGAGCCGGCCCAAGGGCACCGAGCTGACGCTCGCCGCCCCCAAGGCGCTCAATCTGCCCACCATCACCGCCAAGACCAAATATGCCGTGGTGGGGGTGAGCGCCAACATCATCCCCGGCGGCACCATTCTGGAAGGCCAGAATTCCGCCGGCCTCGGCATGAGCGGCAATTTCCTGCCCGGCTTCACCCAGTATCAGTCGGTCACCGCGACCGATAAGAACTATGTGGAGCTGCTGACCTTCGGCGCCTGGGCGCTGGGCAATTTCGCCACCGTGGCCGAGCTGCGCGAGGCGCTGAAGGTCACCAAGGTGTGGAGCGATCCCTCCATTCCCACCGGCCCGACGCCGCCGGAAATTCACTTCGTCTTCAATGACCGCTCCGGTGCCGGCATCGTGGTGGAATATGTGAACGGCGAGGTGCAGATCTCCGACAATGTGGCCCATGTGCTGACCAATGCGCCCACCTATGATTGGCACCTCACCAATCTGCGCAATTATCTCAACCTCTCCACGGTGGGCGTGAACAGCCGCGAGGTCGGCACCTCCAATGTCACGGCCATCGGCCAGGGCGGCGGCTTTGTCGGCATGCCGGGCGACTATACGCCGCCGTCGCGCTTCGTCCGCGCCAGCGCCTTGCGCCATGTGGTGCCCGCGCCGAAGACCGGCGGCGAGGCGTTCGAGACCGTCGCCCATGTGCTGAACAATGTGGACATCCCCATTGGCGCGGCCCAGTCCAAGCTGCCGGACGGCTCGCTGGTGTCCGATTATACCCAGTGGGTGAGCCTCAAGGACCTGACCCACAACACGCTGAAGATCGCCGATTACAATCACCGGCTGAACTATCTGACCATCGATCTCAATGCCCTGTTCGCGCAGGACAAGCCCAGCGAGAAGCTGATCTCGGACCTGCCCTATCCCAACCAGGGCCCGGCGGGCGCGGACGTGCTCAAGCCGTGATCGCATGGCGCGGAGGGGCACGTTCTTCGGGCCCCTCCGCGCCGCCGGCGTCCTGCCCAGGTCGTGCGGTCAGTCCTTCACCACCGGGATCGGGCGGTCATTGCCGGCGGCGGATTCTTCGTGCCAGCGGCCGTCCTTGTCCTCATAGGAAATGACCTCCGCCTCGCCGGGCACCCGCTGCTCCTTGGCGACGCGCTCGGCGGCCTTGTGGGCGGCGGCGTGGGTCGGGAAGGGCTCGGAGAACACGCCATTGGCCTTATAGGCCCAGCCGCCGTCGTGCTCGACGATTTCATAGGTGATGGTCGACATAGCTACTCCTGGCGCTGAAAGGCGGCGCGGCCGCTCTCGACCGGGATCATACCCCAATCCCGGCGACACCGCGCCAACGGCCGGGAGGGGGCGCGGGTTCCGGAGCGGCGAATCCGAAAGGGATTGAAGCGGGGGCGACAGCGGACCTATCGTCGCCAGGGTCTTCGATGGGGGCGGGGGTGGGTCTGGTCGATGCCGGCGTGTCTTATCCCCGAGGGCACCTTGTTGCGATGGAACAGGGAGGCGTGAGATGTTCGTTCAAGTGCGGATCGCGCCGTCGAACTCCCTGATCTTCATTTCCGATTCCGCGAAATTCTGGGCGACCGACATCCTCGATGCGACCCTCATCGTGGCCAATGATAAGTGCATCTCCGTTGGCTGCCTGATGTGGCAGGACGGGGAAACCGAGGTCATGATGGCCCTGGCCGCGGACTTTCGCGCGCGCACGGCGGCGCCGGACTTCGATGGGGTCATCGATACGCCCAGCGGCACGGTCATGGTTTCGACGGTGGAGCATGACGTGATCCTGACGCACGCCGTTGCCACCCCGCGCACCCGCGTGCGGATCTGGGTCAACGACCCACGGGAGCCGGACGAGATCCTCATCGGGCTGGGATAAAGGCGAGATCTGCTTACGGCCAGCGGCCGGACGAAAAGCGCGGCCGCCGCCGGTCAGACGCCGCGTTCTTCCACCGCGCAAACCCGCTTGGCGCATGGCCGGAACCGTGCGCCGGGATCAGTCGTGCTCGCCGATCTTGGTGAAACCTAGGCCTTCGCCCGCATGAACAATCAGCATTGAGGCCGAGCCGCTTCGGCATCGCGCCGGACACCCCTGGCAATCTGATGGTGCGCGCTTGTCAATAGGATAATTTTCCTATTATCCTAAAATAGGAAAATGATCTTGAGGGTGTGATGATTGGCCAGTCAGAGAGGACAGACATTCTGGCGATGCGCTGGAGCATTGATGCCCTTCGCGTAGAGGTGCGCATGCTCCAGCTGCGGCTCGCGTTGCGGCGCTATGATCCCAGCCAGCCGCGCATGCCCGCGGGCACGGGAGAGGGCGGGCAATGGACCCGTGCACCGGCTTCTGGCGTGCGCGTGGCGCAGAACACGCCGCGGGATCCGCGCACGGGGCGGCCCGTCGGGGCGCTTTGGCCGACGGCGTCGCAGGCACAATTGACTCGTCTGGCCATCGCAGAAGCCAGGGCAAGGGCGGCCCTCGACCAGATGGAGCGTGTGGAGCCTTGGTGGCGACCGACGCCCAGCGCTTACGCGACGGTCGACGGCGCAATAGCGGCAGCGGAGGCGGCGCGGCTGGAGGCGGAGGCGCGTTACGTTCTATTGCAGCAAGTGGGCGCGGCGCCGGGACCATTTGCGCGGGATTCGATCCCTGCCCGAGGACTCGACAGAAATTTCCGAGCTGAGGAACGAGCGCAAAACAATCGCAATGGAGAGCAGGGCGGTTGTCATACATGCGGATCGAAAGACCCGGGGACACCTTTGGATAATTTCGTAATGGACCATCAGCCTCCAATTTCTTGGTCGCAAAATTCCAGTTACGGTAGAATTTTTCCTCAATGCCTCAGTTGTAGTCGTCTGCAGGGAAACTAGTTATCATATAACAAGAGGAAATGAAGATATGGAAATAAAAAATTCCATCCGTCCCATCAACTCATTGGTGTATATCCATGATGCCTCCCAATTCGATGTTCCGGAGCTGAGATCCGATACATCCATCACCTCCACACCGAAATGCGTCCTCCTCCTCACGTATCCGGAGGTCGATGGGCCGACCGAAGTGACCTTCGATCTCCAACCGGGAGACCGGCCGCTGCTGATGCTCCAGCATGACGCCATGCTGGAGACACCGAGCCGCACGGTGGTGATGTCGACGGTGGATGAGCAGATCCTATTCTCGGTGCCCGTCGCAGAGTCCACGACGCGCGTGCGCGTCTGGCTCAATACGCGGTTCAATCCCGACCAGGTGGTCATCGGGCTCGGATGACGTGAGGACCACCGCGCTTTTGGCAGGCCGCAGCCGGAGGCCATCGCGGCCCTGGCGTGGTCCTTCAATCGGGCCGTCGGTCCTTCACCGCCGGGATCAGTCGTGCTCGCCGAGCTTGGTGAAACCTAGGCCTTCGCCCGCATGACCAATCAGCATTGAGGCCGAGCGGCTTCGGCATCGCGCCGAACGAGCCTGCCCATCTGATGGTATGGAATCTAACTCCATCTCCTGGGGTGCGGGTTCTGCAGATGGCCGTATGTACCCCCACTGCATTGCTTGCAGTCGAAGGCAGGGTGGGTGGTTAACAGGGAATGAGGGGAAGTGATATGATCAAAATTTGTCGCATTGCGCCCAGTCATTCTATTTTTTTCATTGCGGGTGGATTTAAGATGGATCCGCCAGAAATCGCAGTCGGCGCATCAATAGCAGCGACCACAGACTGCATATCTGTTGGCACCTTGATGGGTTTCGACGGCGAAACACAGATCACCTTCGGGCTCGCAGCCGAAACCGCGCTCGACCGGCCGCCGGATTTTGACGGCTATCTCAATACGCCTACCCACACCGTCGTCGTTTCAACGGTGGAACAGAGTGGGTTGTTTGTGCAAATCGTCGACAGCATTCAGACGCGCGTGCGGATCTGGCTCAACCGGCCGCAGGAGCCCGACGATGTCGTGATCGGCCTTGGCTGAGCGGCAGCCCGTTTCATGAACGGCGGTGCCGTCGCGCCAGTGGCGCGCGTGCCACAGCCGTCCGGCGCCCACCGTCCGTGTCCGCAGACCCTCACGCGCGGACCTTGAGCCCGCGCGCCGCGATCAGTCGCCGGTGCCGGGCTCGGGGGAGAACAGCTCTTCCTTGCCGGGCTTGCCGTCCCATTCCTTGGCGTCCGGCGGGGCGTCCCGCTTCAGGGTGATGTTGGGCCAGGTGCTGGCATATTGGGTGTTGAGCGTCAGCCATTTCTCAAGGCCCGGCTCGGTGTCCGGCTTGATCGCCTCCGCCGGGCATTCCGGCTCGCAGACGCCGCAGTCGATGCATTCGTCGGGATGGATGACGAGCATGTTCTCGCCCTCGTAGAAGCAGTCCACGGGGCACACGGAGACGCAATCCATATATTTGCAGCGGATGCAGTTCTCGGTGACGACATAGGTCATGGAAGATCCCTTTCGCGCGCCGGACTAGCCTAGCTGCCCTGTGGGCGCAAGCGGTGCCGGAAACGATCGCGCGCTATTTACCAGTTTCGTGTGTGATATCGTCCAAAAGCTCGATCACAGATGTAGCATCTCCGCGCCGTTCGGAAAAGCCGCGCACCCGCACCACGCGCACGCCGCCGGTGAGGGCGATGGTCACCACCTGACCCCGGCGCACCGGCTGGGCGGCGGCGGTGACCCGCTGGCCGTCCAGACGCACATGGCCGGCCCGGAGCAGGTCGGCGGCAGCGGAGCGGGTGCGGACGATGCGCGCATGAAACAGCCAGCGATCCAATCGCTGGCGGTCATCGCCGTCCGCCACCGCCCCGCGGGCTCACTTGCCCTTCTTCTCCGCCTCAAGCCGCGCTTTGAGGGCGGCCAAAGCGGCGAAGGGGCTATCGGGATCCGCCTGTTTGTCGCGGCGACGTTCCGGCTGGGCGGGGGCCCGATCGGGACCGCGCTCGGGGCGGGGGCCGCGATTGGCATCGCCTTCGCGCGGCGGGCCGCGGAACGGACGGTCGTTACGGGGCGGGCGCTGATCGTTGCGGTGATCTTGGCGCTCGCCCTGATGCTCTCCGGCCGCGCGGGGCGGACGGTCGCCATTGCGCGGCGGGCGATCGCCCTGGGGCGCGCCTTCCGTGCGACCGCGCGGTGCACCCTGGCCTTCGCCGGGGGTGAAGCGACGCTGGGGCGGGCGGCCGTCGCGGCGTTCGCCACGGGGCTCGCCCTCGCGGCCACGGCCTTCGCGGCCCTGACCCTGCGGCCGCTCGCGGCGCGGCGCGCCCGGCGGACGGCCGGGACGCCACACTTCGATCAGCACTTCCTCGACCGCGGCATCGCTCGCGGCGATCTCGGTGGGGGCGGTGTCGCCCTCTGCCGGGGCAGCCTCAGTGCCGACTTCCGCCGCGCTTTCGGCGGCAGTGGGGTCGGCCTGCTCCGCAGTCGCGTCTTCCGCCGCAGCGGCCTCGGCAACCTCTTCCAGGGGGGCGTCAGGCGCCTCGGCGGCATCCGCATCCCCAGGAGCCTCGGCAGCCTCTTCCGGCGTGGTGTCGGCAACCGCTTCGTCCGCCGCAACGGGCTCCTCGGGCGCATCCGCCGCAGGCGCTTCGCTGAGTTCGAACAGCAGATCGGCTTCGATGGCGCCTTCCGGGGCCGGGGCCAACGCCATGGGCTCGGCGCTGGCTTCCACGGGGGCGACCACTTCCGACACCGGCGCGATCTCCGCTTCCGGCGGCGGCGGCGGGCGGCGCTCCATGCGATAGCCCAGCGACTTCAGGATTGAGGCAAAATCCTCACCCGAGCAGCCGGCCAGCGAGGTCATGCCGACGGTCACGGTAAAGCCGCGTCCATCCACCGCGCCCGCCGGCTTGGGGCCGGGGGAGGCGGGGCGCCAGGCGAGAGCCGGGCGGATGAGGTCGGCGAGACGCTCCAGAATGTCCACGCGCACCGCCCGCTCGCCGCACACGCGGAAGCCGACAGCCCGGTAGAGGCCCTTCTGGATCTCGTGATCCACGGGAATGGAGGTGCGGCCCGAGGAGGCCAGATGCGGCAGTTCGTCCAGGCCCTTCTGCTGCAGGCCGCCATGCTTGAGCGCATAGAGCTCCGCCGCGAGCGTACGGGGGGCGGGCTTCAGCAGGCCGGGCAAATAGATGTGATGGGCGCCGAACCGCACGCCATAGCCGCGCAGGGTGGCGCGGGAGGCCTGGTCGAGGGTCTTCATCTCCTCGGCCACCTTGGTGCGCTCCAGCACGCCGAGGGATTCGAGGATCTGGAAGGCGATGCC
>CALRNP020000282.1:0-6361 GCA_943369575.1 Azorhizobium sp. AG788
GATGGCGAAGGCCGGATCGTTCCAGCGATAGGTGCGGGCGAGGTCGGCCGCATAGGTCGCCGACATCAGATAGGAGACCTCGCTGTCGTCCACGAGACTGAGGAAACCGTGGGCACAGCCGGCGGGAATATAGAGGGCGTTGCGCCGCTCCGCGTCCAGCTCCACCGCTGTCCAGGCACAAAAGGTGGGCGAGGCGGGGCGCAGGTCCACCGCCACGTCGAACACCCGCCCGCGGGTGGCGCGCACCAGCTTGGCCTCCGGCTGCGGTTCGGCTTGCAGATGCAGGCCGCGCAGGGTTCCGGCGCGGGGATTGAACGAGGTGTTGGCCTGGGGAAAGGCGCTCGCCATGCCATGAGCGGCGAAGGTCTCGGCGCAGAAGGTGCGGGCGAACAGCCCGCGGTCATCGGCGAATGGCGTGACCTCCACAAGCATCACCCCGGCCAAGGCGGTGGCGCTGATCTTCATGGCAGCACCGTCAACTCCGGCACGGCGATGACGAATTGCCCGCCCCAGCTGCGCACGTCGGCATTGGACGACATCACCTCGTCCTTGATGTTCCAGGGCAGGATCAGCACGTAGTCGGGCCGGGTCTGCGCCAGCATCTCGGGGGCGTGGATGGGCAGGCGGCTGCCGGGCAAGAGATGGCCCTGCTTGTGCGGGCTGCGGTCCACCACATAAGCGATCTGGTCGGCGGTGACGCCGCAGAAGTTCAGCAGCGTGTTGCCCTTGGCGGCGGCGCCATAGGCGGCAACGCTCTTGCCCTGCGCCTTGGCCTGCGCGAGGAAGGCGAGCAAACCGTCGCGGATCGGCGTCACCCGGTCTTGGAACGCCGCATAGATGGCGTCCTGGTCTAGGCCGGCTGCGGCTTCATCCGCCCGCACCTTGGCGACGCCGGGGCACTCGGGATGGGTGGTGGCCGCGTTCCGGCAGGCCAGCACCCGCAGGCTACCGCCATGGGTGGGCCATTCCTCGACGTCGAACACCTTCAGCCCGTGGGCGGCGAACACCGTCTCCACCGCCAGCAGGGAGAGATAATAGAAATGCTCGTGATAGACGGTGTCGAACTGCACGTGCTCGATCAGGCGCAGCAGATGGGGGAACTCGACGCTGATGACGCCTTCCGGCTTCAGGATGCGGGCGAAGCCTTCGACGAAATCATTGATATCCGGCACGTGGGCCAGCACATTGTTGGCCACCACCAGATCGGCGCTGCCCTCCTGCGCCACCACGTCATTGGCGGTGTCGGTGCCGAAGAAGCGGGCCTGGGTGCGCACGCCGGCGGCCTCCGCCACCTCCGCCACATTGGCGGCGGGCTCGATGCCCAGCACCGGAATGCCCGCATCGACGAAATGGCGCAGCAGATAGCCGTCATTGCTGGCCACCTCCACCACATGGGAGGCGGGCGTCAGGCCGAAGCGGGCGATGGCCATGTGGGCGAAGCGCTTGGCGTGCGCCACCCAGCTGTCGCTGAAGGAGGAGAAATAGGCGTAATGCCCGAAGATCTCCTCCGGCGGCACGAAGGCATCCGCCTGCACCAGCCGACATTCGCCGCAGACGCTGGCGCGCAGTGGAAAGCTCGGCTCGGGATCGGCGCGCCGCTCCGGCGGCACATAGGAATTGGCCAGCGGCATGGAGCCGAGGTCCACGAACGATTGCGCGAGCTTGGCGTTGCAGAAGCGGCAATGTCCGGCGATCACGGCAGAAGCTCCTCGTAGCGGGTGATTTGCGCCAGACTGAGCGCGCGCATATCGGCGCCCGCGCGATGGGCGCTGTACCATTGGGCGGTCCAGGCGATGGTGTCCGCCAGCGACAGGCGCGGCCGCCAGCCGAGACTGGCGGCGGCCAGATCGGAATTGAGCACCAGGGCCTGGGCCTCGGGCGGATGGAGGCCGTCCGCCTGCGCCCACGGGGCGGGCAGGTCGAAGGCGGCGCCCAAGGCCTCCGCCACCTGCGCCACCGAGGCGACGCTGGCGGGATCGGGACCGAAATTGAGCGCCTCGGGCACCTGCGCCGGGCGCTCCACCAGGGCCTGGGCGAGCGCGAGATAGCCGGCCAGCGGCTCGATCACATGCTGCCAGGGGCGCACCGCTTGCGGGTAGCGCAGGCGCACCGGCGTGTTTGATGTGAGCGCCCGGATGAAGTCCGGCACCAGCCGGTCGTCGGACCAGTCGCCGCCGCCCACCACATTGCCGGCGCGGGCGGTGGCGATGGCGGGGCCACCGGCGCGGAAGAAGCTCTCGCGCAGGCTGGCGGTGACCAACTCGGCGCAGGCCTTCGAGGCGCTGTAGGGGTCCTTGCCGCCGAGCGGGTCGCCCTCGCGGAAGGGAACGCCGTCGTTGGAATTGGCATAGACTTTGTCGGTGGTGACCACCACCACTGCCTCGACGCCATCAAGCCCGCGCAGCGCGTTCAGCAGATTGACGGTGCCCATGATGTTGGTGGCGAAGGTCTCCACCGGCGCGGCATAGGACTGGCGCACCAGGGCCTGGGCGGCCATGTGGATCACCACCTGCGGGCGCGCCCGCGCCACCACGGCGGCCAAGGCGGCGCCGTCGCAGATGTCGCCATGGGCGTGCTGCTGGCCCGGCCAGGGGGCGAGGACGTCATAAAGCGCCGGCTGGGTCTGCGGCGGCAGCGCGATGGCGCTCACCTGCGCCCCCAGCCGCTCCAGCCACAGGCAGAGCCAGGCGCCCTTGAAGCCGGTGTGGCCGGTCACCAGAACCCGGCGGCCGGCCCAGAACGGGCTCACGCCCACACTTTCCATGGCGCCCGGCCGGAGTTCCACATTTCGTCCAGCTGGATGCGCTCGCGCAGCGTATCCATGGGCCGCCAGAAGCCGTCATGGGGATAAGCGGCGAGTTGGCCGCGCTCCACCAGTGTCTCCAGCGGCCCGGCTTCCCACACGCACTCGTCGCTGTCGATCAGGTCCAGCACTTCCGGCTGCAGCACGAAGAAGCCGCCATTGATGCGCTGGGTGCCGGCCACCGGCTTCTCCACGAAGGCGGAAACCTTGTTATTCTCGATATTGGCCGAGCCGAAGCGGCCGGGAGGCGCCACCGCGCACATGGTGGCCTGGAGGCCCTGGGCGCGATGGAAGGCAACTTCGGCGGCCACGTCCACGTCGGCGACGCCGTCGCCATAGGTCATGCAGAAGGCTTCGCCGGGGGTCAGATAGGGCTTGATACGCTTCAGGCGGCCGCCGGTCATGGTGTTGAGGCCGGTGTCGACGACGCTCACCCGCCAGTTCGGCTTGTCCGACTGGTGGTAGTGAATGAGGTTGCGGCCCAGATCGACGGTGATGTCGCTGTGGTGCAGCACCAGATTGGCGAAGTACTCCTTGATCTGGTAGCCCTTGTAGCCGGCACAGACGATGAAATCATTGAAGCCGTAATGAGCATAGATGCTCATGATGTGCCAGATGATCGGTTTCTCGCCGATCTCCACCAACGGCTTGGGCCGGACGATGGTTTCTTCCGCCAGCCGCGAACCGAGGCCGCCGGCCAGGATCACGACTTTCATGACCGGCTCCGCGCCACGAGGCCGGCGCTGCGGCCGCAGTTCAAACGTTGCATGGCTTTCCCCCGCCAAACGTCTCGTCGATTGTTTGACGGCACTAGACAGGGGCTTGCTTGTGCGGGGCTGGTTCCGGGATAGGGGCGCGTTCAGCGCTCCGCGAAGGCCTTTTCAACCACATAGGAGGCCGGGCGCGCGCCCGCCCCTTCCACGAAGCCGCGCGCCTCCAGGATGGTGCTGAGGTCGGCGATCATCTGCGGGCTGCCGCACAGCATGGCGCGGTCGGTCTGCGCATCCAGCGGCGGCAGGCCGAGGTCGGCGGCGATGGTGCCCAGGGCCAAAAGGTCGCTCACCCGGCCCTGATTGCGGAACGGCTCGCGGGTGACGGTGGGATAATGCAGCAGCTTGCCGGCGCTCATCTCGCCGAGGATCTCGTGGCTGCGCACCGCCTCCACCACCGTCTCGCCATAGGCCAGCTCCGCCACCGTGCGGCAGCCGTGCACCAGCACCACGGCCTCGAACCGCTCATAGGTCTCCGGATCCTTGATCAGGCTGACGAAGGGGGCAAGGCCGGTGCCGGTGGCCAGCATGTAGAGGTGCTTGCCGGGGGTGAGATTGTCCAGCAGCAGCGTGCCCGTGGGGCGGCGGCCCACCAGGATGGGATCGCCGGGCTTCAGATCCTGTAGGCGCGAGGTGAGCGGGCCGTCGGGGACCTTGATGGAGAAGAACTCCAGCTGGTCCTCATAGGGCGCGCAGGCCATGGAATAGGCCCGCAGCAGCGGCTTTTCGCCCACCTGAAGGCCGATCATGGTGAACTGGCCGCTGCGAAAGCGGAAGGAGGGGTCGCGGGTGGCGGTGAAGGAGAACAGCCGGTCGGTCCAGTGGCGGACCTCCAGCACGGTCTCGTGGGCGATGTTGCTCATGGTCTCTCCTCACTCGGCGGCGGGGGCGGCGCTGAAGGCGGTGGGGTATTTGTCGGGCCGGCCCATCCAGGCCTCGGCATCGGCGGGCGGCTCTTTCTTCTCCGCGATCACCGGCCAGAGCTCGGCATAGCGGGCGTTCAGCTCCACCCAGGGCAGACCCTCCGCATGGTCGGCGGCGCGGATGGCATCGGCCGGGCATTCCGGCTCGCACACGCCGCAGTCGATGCAGTTTTCGGGGTGGATGACGAGCATGTTCTCGCCTTCATGGAAGCAGTCCACCGGGCAGGCGGCGACGCAATCCATGAATTTGCAGCGGATGCAATTGTCGGTGACGACGTAAGTCATTGCGCAGATCCGTTCCGTTTCTCTAGTTTAATCTAGCGGAAAGCGGATCAGCTGCTGCGTTATATTCAGTTGAGCGGTCAATTAGTTGCGTATATTTCAGTCGGTGTGCGCGGGCATGGCGCGCCCGCGCGGACCTGCGCGGGAGACCTCAGATCACGTCCGCCAGGGTCTGGCCGTGCAGATTGATGGCGAGGCCCTTCAGGGCATCCTCGTTCAGTTCGCCGCCCATGGCTTTCAGGCTCTCCTCGCGGATCAACGCCGCCAGTTCGCCGCGCAGCGCTAGGAATTCGGCTGAGAGCATCACCTGCGCATCGCGCGGGCGGGCGAGCGGCACGGTGACTTCCGCCTTGATGGTGCCGGGGCGGGCGGTCATCACATAGATGCGGTCGGAGAGGAAGATCGCCTCGTCGATGTCATGGGTGACGAACAGCACCGAGATGCCGAGGCGCTGCCACAGATTGGTGAGGATCTGTTGCATGATCTGCCGGGTCTGGGAATCCAGCGCCCCGAACGGTTCGTCCAGCAGCAGCACCTTCGGCCCGGTGGCCAGCGCGCGCACGATGCCCACCCGCTGCTTCATGCCGCCTGAAAGGCGATCAGGATAATGGTCCTCGAACTGCGACAGGCCCGCCAGCCCCAGCAGGGTGCGGGCGGACTGCTTGCGCTCATGGGCGGAGACGCCCTTCATCTTGAGGCCGAACTCCACATTTTCCCGCACGGTCTTCCACGGAAACAGCGAATATTGCTGGAACACCATGCCGCGATCGGCGCCGGGGCCGCGTACCGGCTCATTGTCCACCAGCACGGTGCCGGCGGTGGGAGTAAGGAAGCCGGCCACCGCATTCAGCAAGGTGGACTTGCCGCAGCCGGAGGGGCCGATGATGGAGACGAACTCGCCGGGCTCCACCCGCAGGTCCGCCTCCTCCACCGCCGACATGGCCCCGTCCAGGGTCTCATAGGACAGGCAGAAGTCGCGGACCTCGATCAGGCCGCGGTCCGGCCTCAGGCTGTGCTCCGGCTGGCTGGATGTGGTGGTCACGGCAGTCTCCATCGGCAGGCGGGAAGCGGGAGGGGGCACGCGGTCAGCGGGCGTGCGACCAGGGCGCGACCTTGCGGCCGACGAAGCGGATGGCGACGGAGGAGATCAGGCCCAGCACGCCGATGCAGATCATGCCGAGCGCGATGTCCGGATATTGCACCAGGGAATAAGCCTCCCAGGTGAAATAGCCGATGCCGAACTGGCCGGAGATCATTTCAGCGGCGATCAGCGACACCCAGGCCACCCCCATGCCGACGGTGAGGCCGGTGAAGATGTGCGGCAGAGCGGCGGGAAAATAGACCTCGCGGAAGGTCGCCGCCTCGCGGGCGCCCAGGCAGCGGGCGGCACGCACCAGCACCTCGTCCATGGCCGACATGCCATGCAAGGTATTGAGAAGAATGGGGAAGAAGGCGCCGAGGAAAGTGATGAAGACGATGCTTTCCTCATTGCTCGGCCACAGCATGATGGCCATGGGCACCCAGGCGATGGCCGGGATCGGCCGCAGCACCTCGGAGACCGGGAACACCGCCTCCTTCAGCAG
>CALRNP020000283.1:0-6353 GCA_943369575.1 Azorhizobium sp. AG788
AGGACGAAGTGCGCGTTCTGGGCCGCGAACTGGGCCTGCCGGAGAGCTTCGTCGGCCGCCACCCCTTCCCCGGCCCGGGCCTCGCCATCCGCTGCCCGGGCGAGATCACCCCCGAGAAATTGGACATCCTGCGCCAGGCGGACGCGATCTATCTGGAAGAGATCCGCGCCGCCGGCCTCTATGACGTGATCTGGCAGGCCTTCGCGGTGCTGCTGCCGGTGCGCACGGTGGGCGTGATGGGCGACAGCCGCACCTATGACCACGTCCTGGCGCTGCGGGCGGTGACCTCCATCGACGGCATGACGGCGGATTTTTACCCCTTCCAGATGGATTTCCTCGGTCGCGCCGCCACCCGCATCATCAACGAGGTGCGCGGCATCAATCGCGTGGTCTACGACGTGACTTCCAAGCCCCCCGGCACCATCGAGTGGGAGTGAACTAGGGTGGTTTCAGACCATCCCGCGCCGTGCCGGAAATCGCGCCAACCCTCTGGCTAGAAACGATTTTTCTTCCTACCCCGTATCACTGCGTTTCACCCCAGCCGGACCACTTTGTTGGTACCGATGTTGGTATAGCGCAGGATGGTCGAGAAACGGGCTTCCGGTACCAACAGCGCCTGTTGATGGTATCCGTTCGCCCCCCGACCGGATGCGGATTTATGAGCGAACTCACTGATAAAGAACTGAAAAATCTCAAGCCGAGGGCCAAGCTCTACAAGGTGACGGACCGCGACGGGATGTATGCGGCCGTCACCCCGACTGGCGTCGTCTCGTTCCGGTATCAGTACCGGGTGAACGGACGGGAGGAGGTCTTGACCATCGGCCGATATAGCGCCGAGGCGGCGCGTAAGCTGACACGGGCGCCGGACGCGCTGGAATACGGCATGGAGGTGTCCCTTGCGGAGGCAAGGTCGCTGCTGGCGCGCGCCCGTCGTTAGGTCGTGAGGGGCGAGTCGCCGTCGAAAGCCAAGGTAGAGAAGCGCACCGCGTCAGCCGAGGCGTTGACGTTCGCCGGGTGGGCGGAAGCCTATTTCAAGCATAAGGCCGATCCCAAGTCGGGGGCCGAGAAACTGGCTGAAAGCACACTGGCGATGCGCCGCTCCGTCTTTGATCGCGCCATCGCGGGAGAGTTGTCGAAGCTCAAGCTCGGGGAAGTGACGCCGCAATGCCT
Source organism: Azorhizobium sp. AG788 (assembly GCA_943369575.1). GTDB lineage: Bacteria > Pseudomonadota > Alphaproteobacteria > Rhizobiales > Xanthobacteraceae > Azorhizobium. The sequence goes on from CALRNP020000283.1 coordinate 1,171, forward strand.
CAAACATCTGTGCGACGAGGTTAAGGAGAAGCGCGGGCCGGCCGTCGCCGCCGCGGACGCCACTGCACTGGAGCCAGCCTTGCGGCTAATGACCTTGATGTGAAAATGATAGATCGCCATTGCGATCCGAACATCACCACGGCGAAGCGCACGTCGGAACGACGTATAAGCGCGCCCTCCCTCGAAAAAATCTCGGGAGCGACGAGCCCATCCCAGTCTGTAGACGCCGGACGAAAGGAGGCGTGGGCGCGCCGGGGCGGCTTTCTTTCAGGGAAGGGCACGCCGATCTGCATCGGCACCTGACAGCAACGCAGTCAGCGCTCCGGCGCAATCAGACAGCGTGCAACCGCCATCAGTCCGCCCGGGTGCGGCATGACATGCGCGACTGGCAGGTGGAGCGCCGCAAGCGCACCCGGCATCTGATCGAGCTCGGAGGCCTCGTCGTCAAGTCGGGCGTCGTTGAGCTGACGGGCGACGACCGCGCGGTCATCTATGGTGCGCTGCTCTGGGCGGCCGACAAGCTCAAGAGCGATGAGCGCAACAAGGTGCTGGCGCTCTGGGGTGAGAAGGGCCCCCTGCTACCCCGGTCCCGACAATCAAGACCGTTGAGGCTCTGCGGCGGCGGCGCAGCGACGTGCGGCTAACGCCGTGGAAACCGTCACAGCCGGCGATGTAGTCGCAGCTGATGTCGTGCCTCACGCCGTCCGCATCCGTGTAACGTACGGCGGGATTGCCGGTCTCTGCGCCAGAAATCTCCACGTCCGTGACGGCGAAGCGGACATCAATGCCCCGCTCTCTGACGTGCTTGAGCAGGTTCATGACGAGCACCTGCTGCGGCACGATGCGCGCCTGCGGCGCATGGTCGGGCCCCGTCAGATCCTGTTGGAACTGACGGCTTTTGCCATTCAGCCGGAACTCGATCGGACCGTCATGGGCGGCCCGGTCAACAGGTCGGACAGCCCCCACTCCTCGAACATGCGGGCATTGCGGTTCTCGACCGATCCGGCGCGCTGACGCTGCTGGACCTGCGACAGGTCGCGCTTTTCCAGAACGATGCAGGGGATGCCGCATTTTTCGAGAAGCGCAGCAACGGTCAGGCCGGACACGCCTGCGCCGATGATCGCTACAGTAGTTTTTTTTTTGGAAAGTGATGTCATGATCACATCCTGTTCGTGCGTAGAACGATTGCCAGATGGAACGCGGTGTCTCAGGCGAGACCGGCTTGCAAAATCGAGTAGAACTGCGCTGAGGAAGGCGACGTCATCATGCGCTCGAAGCGGGCGCGGGCCAGTTTGCGCTGGAATGCCATGTCTTCGCGGGTATCGCCGGCATCGGCGCTGCGTCTCGGGGTGAGTGAGCGCAGCTTCAGGCGCCTGTTCATGCAGCAACTAGGCATGAATTTTAGTCGATGGCGGCACCAACTGCATGTCATACTTGCCATCCGCATGATGACAGCAGGCAATAGCATTCAGACCATTTCCGTTGAGCTCGGATACGAGAACTCAATTAGCTTTATCACGATATTTAAGAATATAGCAGGCAGTCCACCGGACCGATTTAATTCGGCCCACAATGATCCTTATTGACAATACAAATTTAAGCGCGCGCTTAACGACGGCGGAATTATCCGCGTATCTTATTGGCCGGACGTCCTGTCGAACGCGCTTGAACCCGGATGGGTGCCCACTCGCATGGGCGGCCAGGCGGCGACCGACGATATCAACCAGGCGCATCGGACGCAGGTCTGGCTTGCAGTCAGCGATGACCCGGCCGCTGTGGTGACGGCCGGGTATTTCTATCACATGCAGCCACGCGAGGTTGATCCCGACACGCGAAATCATCGGCGACAGGATCATCTCGTCGAGATCTGCGAACGCCTGTCCGGGGTGAAACTCGACATCCGATGATGCCAAGGCGTTCATGATCCTGCCAACCGAGGCTGCGCGAAACCTTCGCGCAGAATGTTTCAGATGCCAACAATGGGACGATAAGTCGGCACCCAGATGTGCGCATCGACCCGCGCCATCAACTCCTCCTCCGACAGCATCGGCACCAGCCCCTCAGCCATGGCCACGCGCCCCACTTCCAGGGCGATGTGGCGCGAGACCGCGCGGATATCGGCAAGACCGGGCAGCAGGGCCCCCACCCCATCCTTGGCGGCAGGCGACGTTTCCGCCAACGCCCGCGCGCAGGCCATGAACATGCCATCGCTGACACGTGGAATATCAAGGGCGCGGATGCCCAAGCCCAGGCCGGGGAAGATGTAGGAATTGTTGGACTGCGCCACCGGATATTTCTGTCCGCCGTAATCCACCGGGTCGAACGGACTGCCGGTGGCGACGATAGCGCGGCCCTCGGTCCAGGCGATCAGATCGCTGGGCAGCGCCTCGCAGCGCGAGGTGGGATTGGACAAAGGGAAGATGATGGGGCGCGCGGTGGTCTGGGCCATCTGCTGCACCAGATCTTCGGTGAACAGGCCCGGCTGGCCGGAGACCCCGACCAGCATGGTGGGCTTGGCGTGGGCGATCACTTCCGCCAGCGAGAACCGATCCGGCACCGCGCCGGTCCAGCCCGCGAGACGGGTGCGGTCCTGGGCCAGCTTGTGCTGGAACGGGAACAGGCCAGTCAGCCCGTCATGCACCAGCCCCTCGCGATCCACCATGTAGTAATGGGCTCGGGCCTCCGCTTCATTGGCGCCGTCCAGCACCGCGGCGCGGATCATCTGCTCGGCAATGCCGCAGCCCGCCGATCCGGCGCCAACGATCACCACCCGCTGGTCGGCGATGCGCGAGCCCGCCGCCTTCACTGCCGCAAGAGCGGCCCCCACCACGACGGCGGCGGTGCCTTGGATGTCATCATTGAAGGTGCAGAGCTGGTCGCGATAGCGCTCCAGCAGCGCCGTGGCATGGCTCTGGGCGAAATCCTCGAACTGCAGCAGCACCTTCGGCCACTTGCGCTTCACCGCCTGCACGAACTGGTCGACGAAGGCGTCATAGTCCGCCCCGGTGATGCGCTCGTGCCGCCAGCCGATATAGAGCGGGTCAGCCAGGCGCTCCTTGTTGTTGGTGCCCACGTCCAGCACGATGGGCAAGGTGGTGTCCGGAGCGATGCCACCGCAGGCGGTGTAGAGGGAGAGCTTGCCGATGGGGATGCCCATGCCGCCGGCGCCCTGGTCGCCAAGGCCCAGGATGCGCTCGCCGTCGGTGACGACAATCACCTCCACATCCACGTCGCCCACCGCATCCAGCATGGCATCCATGCGCTCGCGCAGCGGATAGGACAGGAACAGGCCGCGCGGCCGGCGATAGATCTCGCTGAAATACTGGCAGCCCAGCCCCACCACCGGGGTGTAGACGATGGGCATCAGCTCGGTGAGGTTGGAGACGAGGAAGGCGTAGAACAGCGTCTCATTGGTATCCTGCAATGCCCGCAGATAGATGTGGCGCTCCAAATCCACGGTCTTGCGGGCATAAGCGGCGGCGACCCGGACCACCTGGGTCTCCAGGGTCTCCACCGACGGCGGCAGCAGGCCGTCCAGATCCAGCGCCGACCGCTCCTCGGCGGTGAAGGCGCTACCCTTGTTCAGCAGCGGCGTATCGATCAGATCGAAGCCCCGCAGAGCGGTGGAGATGGTGCCGCTGATGTGACTGTGCACTTTGAGCCTCCCAGGTAACGCCGACCGATCGCCGATGGGGGCCATCCACGCCCTCGCCGAACACCACGGCTCTTTATGGGCTGATCATGCGGCGATTTTAACGCAGCGCTCAAGCATTCTGGCCGAAACTCCACCAGCCCGGCCTGATATTAATGGGCCATTTCGTGGGCAGCCCGCCTCTGGGCGCTGATATGCTCGGCAAGGCGCCGCCGGATCGGCCATGTGGCTAGCCCCACCAGCACCACCATGCAGATGCCGCCGAAAATACCCCACATGCGGCCGATGCCGGCATCCAGATCCAGATGCGGGATGGGCTCCATGACCACCACCAGCAGAAAGGCAATCGCCGCCTGTGCCCCCGTATAGGCCACCACGCTGCCGCCGAAGCAGATCTGAGTGAAGACGAACAGGCCGGCAAAGACGAACAGCGCCCAACTGAGAAGTCCGCCATCCAGCATCATCACTCCGAGGAAACCGAACAGCGCCCCCAGCAAACAGCCGATGCAGCGGTTGAGCGACTTCCAGCCAATCCCCTCGCGCGCCGCGCCCACCACGATGAAGGCGGTGATTGGGGTCTGGTCGAAGCCCGGCAGATGGAAGGTGGTCCACACCACCGGCACCAAAGTCACCGCGATGCCCACCGTGAGCGCATGACCCAGGAACACCTCGTCGGTGGCGGCGAACCAGGGCTTCGAGGTGGCGTGCGAGCCGTGGCGGCCTGAGGTGAGCAGGTCGATGGCGGTCGCCACGAACACCCCTACCAGCACCTCAAGGCCCCGCATGATCACCACATGTCCGATGGGCTCACTGGACACCAGCGCATGATAGGTCATCAGCGGCACGGTGAAGCCCACCAGCACGAAAGCATAGCTGTAGCGGCTGACCGCCTGGGCATAAACCGCGAAGGCGCAGGTCAGTCCGGTGGCGATATAGACCCAGGCATGCACCTGCCCTTCCAGCATGATGCCATAGGCGATGGCCCCGCCCGCCACCGTGCCCGCCACCCGCTCCAGCCCCCGGCGGACGGTGGCAGTGCGGTCATTCTGGAACACCCGCAGCACGGAGATAGCGGCCCAGACCGGCATTTCCAGCCGCAAGGCGTGGGCAATGGCGATGGCCAGCAGGATGCCCAGCGTCACCCGCAGCGCCACCTGTGCCCGCGGGCCGGCGAGGGTGAAAGACTTGAGGTCCTCCAGCGCCGATGTCTCATAGCGCTCTGCCACCCGCAGCGGCGGACGGATCAGCGCGGCGGCACGGAGTTCCATCCGCCTGCGAAGGGTGCGCCGTGCTCTCATGTCCCCGCTCCCCGCGCCGGTGAAATCCAGGGTGGCGTCCTGCTGCTGGCCACGCACCGACAGGTACAGAAGAGACAAGCCCGCCGAAACCACTGCGGTCAATAATGATGCGGTTGCCGGCAGATGCGCCCCTTGCGTCAACCGGCGGCGAGACCATGATGCCACGGCACAAATCAAAGTTGTGTTTCATGGGTTTCGCCGGGCCGCATCATCACTGCGTCAACGCGCCCGGC
>CALRNP020000284.1:0-6334 GCA_943369575.1 Azorhizobium sp. AG788
GTGATCCTGATCACCAATATCGCCAGCCAGACCAACCTCTTGGCGCTGAACGCCACCATCGAGGCGGCGCGTGCCGGCGAGATGGGCAAGGGCTTCGCGGTGGTGGCCCAGGAAGTGAAGCAGTTGGCGGCGCAGACCGCCAAGGCGACCGAGGAGATCGCCAGCAAGGTGAGCGATATCCAGCAGGCCACCAACCGCTCGGTGGCCTCCATCGACCGGATTGTGGGCACCATCGGCCAGATCCGCACCGCCTCCTCGGCCATTGCTGCGGCTATTGAGCAACAGGGCGCCGCCACTCATGAAATCTCCACCAATACCCAGCAGGCGGCCCGTGGCACTGAGACGGTGAATGACAACATCACCGGCGTCGGCCGCGCCGCCACCATGACCGGGGCCGCCTCCTCCCAACTCATGACCTTGTCCGGTTCGCTCACCGGCCAAGCCCAGAAATTGAAGGTGGAGGTGGAACGGGTGGTGCAGACGCTGCGCGCAGGCTGAATCCCACCCCGCCCGCTCGCAGACGGAGGGTCCCGCGCCAGGCGCGGGGCCCTTCTTGCGTTTCACAGGGGGCAGAAAGCTGCCGTCAGGCGCTGGCCGGCGCGGCGGGCAGGCGGATGGTGAAGGCCGATCCCATCCCGGCAGAACTCTCCACCGATAATTGCCCGCCATGGCGGCTCACCAGGGCATAGCTGATGGACAGACCCAGCCCGGTGCCCTTCTGCGGCTTGGTGGTGAAGAAGGCATCGAAGATACGGCCGATATGCTCGGGGGAAATGCCCGCGCCGGTATCGCGCACACAGATGACGATCCCTGAGCGGTTGCTCATCGGTTCGCCCTCGCCCTCGCCGTCGTCGTCGTCATCGCGGGTCTCCAGCGTCAGGGTGCCGCCCTCAGGCATGGCATGGAGGGCGTTGACCAGCAGATTGATCACCACCTGCTGCAATTCGGTCCGGTTCATGGCCACCAGCCGGGTGGCGCTGTCGTGGCGGATGACGGTGATGCCGGTGCGGTTGAGCAGATGCTGGATCAGCACCAGGCAATCGGCCACCAGTTCGGCGGGGCGCACCCGCTCGTCATAGCCGGCGAATTCCGACGGCCGGGCAAATTGCAGCAGCTTGTTGACGATCTGGGTGATGCGGTGGACCTGCTGGTCGATCAGGCGGAATTCCGTCGCCACCGGCGCCATGGCCGGGCCGAGCACTTCGCGCGCCACATCCAGATTGCCCTGGATGACGGCGGCGGGATTGTTGATCTCATGGGCAACGCCGGCGGTGATCTCGCCGATGGCCGCCAGCTTTTCCGACATCACCAATTGCTGCTGCGCCGCCTCCAGCCGGCGGTTGGCGGCCTCCAGTTCGCTGGTGCGCTGGGCGACGCGGGAATCCAGTTCCTGTGCCCAAAGCCGCAACTCCCGGTCGCGCACCTGGAGCAGGTCGAGCAGGGCGTCCAGATGCCGGGCGAGGCTGCCGATCTCGTCGGCATTGGGGAGCGGCCCGGTGCGGGAATCGAAGTCGCCGTCCTCCACCCGCGTCATGGTCTCGTTCATGCGTTCCAGCGGCCGGAAGATGCCGCGCGCCCAGCGCAGCAGGATCGGCACCGTGACCACCAGCACCAGCAGGAAGGCGGCCGCGATCACGCCCAGCATGGTCAGCTTGGCGGTTTCGAACGGGCGCTCCAGAAAGCCCACATAGAGCATGCCCACCCGCGCGCCGCGGCTGTCGACGATGGGCTGATAGGCGGAAATGTACCAGTCATTGACCACGAAGGCGCGGTCCAGCCACACCCGGCCGTCCCCCAGCACCGCGTCGCGCACCGAGCGCGAGACCCGCGTGCCCAGCGCCCGCTCGCCCTCGAACAGGCGCACATTGGTGGAGATGCGCACGTCGTCCAGGAACAAAGTGGCGGTGCCCTGGCTGCCCGCCGGCAGGCTGGCGGCGCGATAGACCAGATCGTTGATGGTATCGATGAAACCCAGGTTCTGGTTGAGCAGCGTGCCGCCGATCAGCGCTCCGGTCCGCCCGTCCGCGAGGCGCACCGGCACGCCGGACTGGATGACCATGCCCCGGTCCTCCATCTGCCGTTGCGAGGGCGCGGCCCCCGGCGTGTCCACCAGCGGGATGCGGGCGCGCGCGGCCATGTCCGGCGAGAGATGCTGGAGGGCGGGCGCGTCCAGCACGTCGATGGCGGTGGTGGCCTGGCCCCGGAGGGCGGCATTCACCACCGGCCATTGCTGCGGTTCCATGCCCGGCGTCTGCGGCGGGGCTGCCGCCAGAATGTCGCCGCCGGCGTTCGCCACATAGAGGAAATCCAGCCCCAGCGCCGCCCGCCGCGCCGCCAGGAAACGGTCGAGGTCGGCGGGATCATTTGTGCCCACCACGGCGGCGAAGGCGGCGGAATCGCCCAAGGCGTGCAGCGTCTCGTCGCTGCGCTCCATCAGCCGTTCGAGATATTGATGGGCGATGGTCAGATCGCCATTCACCTTGGAGATCAGCAGGCGGTCGAACATCACGCTCCACCACGTCACCCCCAGCACCAGCAGAGCGGGCAGCACGATCAGCGTCGGCAGCAGCGCCATGGCCAGCAGGCGATAGCGCACCGAGCGGCGCTTTTGCAGCGGCGGCGGCTGGGACGCGGGCGGGCGTCCAGGCTCAGACATTCCAGATCGCGCATTTGCGGTCGAGGGTCTTGCGCGAGACCCCGAGCCGGCGGGCAGCTTCCGCGCGGTTGCCGCCGACGCTGGCGAGCACGCTCAGCATGTGGGTCTGCTCCACCTCCTTCAGGGCTTCGGAGCGGGGCGCACGGGGCTCTCCATGGCGGCCGAGAATGTCGAGCGGCACGGCACCGAGGATCAATGAGCGCTCGATCACATTGCGCAGTTCGCGCGCATTGCCGGGCCAGGCATAGCCTTCCAACTCGGCCAGTACCGCATCGTCCAGATCCATGGGCGCGACGCCGAACTGGGCCGCCACCTGGGCCATGAACAGACGCGCCAGCGGGGCGATATCCTCGCGCCGCTCCCGCAGCGGCAACAGATGGATGTTCATGACATTGAGCCGGTAGAACAGATCCTGCCGCAGCCGCCCGGAGGCGACCGCCTGTTCCAGGTCGGCATTGGTGGCGGCCACCACGCGCACATCCACCGGGATCTCCCGTTCCGCCCCCACCGGGCGCACGCGCTTGTCCTCCAGCACCCGCAGCAATTTGGTCTGGAGCGCGGGCGGCAGTTCGGCCACCTCGTCGAGAAACAGCGTGCCGCCCTGGGCATAGAAGAACAGCCCCTCGCGAGAGGAGGCGGCGCCGGTGAAGGCGCCTTTCAGATGGCCGAACAATTCGCTCTCGATGATGTCGGGGGCGATGGCGGCGCAGTTCACCGGCACGAATGGCTTGTCGGCGCGCGGCGAGAGCACGTGCAGGGCGCGGGCGGTGACTTCCTTGCCGGTGCCGGATTCACCCGTGATGAGCACGGTGGTGGGCAAGGGCGCCAGCCGGGCCACCATGTCGCGCACGCCGGCCATGGCCCGCGACTGGCCCACCAGCGGCGTGCCCGGGCCGTCGGCGCGGGGCAGGGCATGCAGTTCGCGCTTGAGCACGAAGTTTTCCCGCCGCAGCCCGGCCCGATCCAGGCAGCGGGCGATGGCGTTGAGGATCTGGTTGGAGCGGAACGGCTTGAGCACGAAATCCGCCGCCCCGGCCCGCAGGGCCTGGATGGCGGTGTCCAGATCGGCGAAGGCGGTGATCAGGATCACCTCGCCGAAGAAGCCGGAGGCGCGCAATTCCTGCAGCCATTCGACCCCGTGTTTTCCCGCCATGATGTTGTCCAGCAGGATCAGGTCGAACGGCGTGCTTTCCAAGAGTTTGGCGGCGGCGGCGGCATCTTCCGCTTCCGCCACATGCTTGCAGCGCGAGGCCAGCAGCCGGGTGAGGAAATTGCGCATGCCCGGTTCGTCATCCACCACCAGGATGGAGGATTGCGCCAGCAGCGCGCTGAACGGCGCGTCGCCCGTAGCGTCGCGGGCGGAGGGGTCGGCGCTCATCCCTGGGTCTCCCAGACCCGGCAGGCCCGGATCGTGTTCTTGTCCGGAAGTTAGGCCAGTTGCGGGCCGGGGGGAACCGGGGCGCGCGGGTGGTGCCGCGTGCCCCGGATCCGGATCAGTGCAGCAGCACGATGGCCTTCTGGAGCGTGATCCACACGCCCCACGCCAAAGGCACGCCCACAAAGGCCCAGGCCAGGAGCACCACCGGGGTAAAGCCGGACGGCTCGCCCAGACCGACGCCCACGCGCGCCGTCGGATGGGCAGCCACGGCCGGCTTGGCGGGGGCATCCTCACGCCGGTAATGGCGCTCGGCCACCGGCCGGACCAGCAGGTTGCAGATGAAGCCCAGCGCCAGCAGACCGGCGAGGATGTACATGGTCTGGTTATAGGCATCCTGGCGCGGAATGCCGGCGGCCAATTGATACTCGCGCAGATAGTTGATCAGTACCGGGCCGAGCACGCCCGCCGCCGCCCAGGCGGTGAGCAGCCGGCCGTGGATGGCGCCCACCATGCGGGTGCCGAAGATGTCGGCGAGATAGGCCGGGATGGTGGCAAAGCCGCCGCCATACATGGACAGGATCACGCAGAAGATCAGCACGAACAGGGTGGCGGTCGAAGCATGGGCCGCCCACGGCACCGCCGCATAGAGGAAGAAGCCCAGCACGAAGAAGGCGAAATAGGTCGCTTTGCGGCCGATACGATCGGAGAAGGAGGCCCAGAAGAACCGGCCGCCGATGTTGCACAGGCTGAGCAGGCCGGTGAAGCCCGCCGCAATGGCTGCGATCTGGCCCTTCTGCGCGGCGGTGAGGTCGGCAAACTGGACGCTGAGGCCGATCAGACGGCCGCCGAACATCTCCTGCAACATGGGCGAGGCCATGCCCAGCACGCCGATGCCGGCGGAGACGTTGAGGCACAGCGCCCCCCACAGCAGCCAGAATTGCGGGGTCTTCCAGGCCACGTCCAGATCGACGTTGCGATGGGTCACCATGGCCTTGGAGGTGGTGGCCGCGCCGGCCCAGCCGGCGGGTTTCCAGTCTTCGGCCGGCACGCGGTAGCCCAAGGCGCCGGCGACCATGAACACGAAATAGATCGCCGCCATCACCAGGAAGGTCTGCCACACGCCTACGGAGGATGCGCTGGCGAAGTGGCGCATGAGGATGTCGGCCAGCGGCGCGCCGATCATGGCGCCGCCGCCGAAGCCCATGATGGCCATGCCGGTGGCCATGCCGCGCCGGTCCGGGAACCATTTGATCAAAGTGGAGACCGGCGAGATATAGCCGAGCCCGAGCCCGATGCCGCCGATGACGCCGGAGCCCAGCCACAGCATCCAGATCTGGTGCAGATAGACGCCCAGCGCCGAGATCACCAGTCCGCCGCACCAGCACAGGGCCGAGACAAGGCCCGCCTTGCGCGGCCCGGCATGTTCCAGCCAGCCGCCGAACAGCGCCGCCGAGCAGCCCAGGAACACGAAGAACAGGGTGTACATCCACCCCAGCATGCTGATCTGCCAGTCGCAACTGCTGGCGAACACCTGGGCGAAAAAGCCCATGCCGGCCGGGCAGGCCACCGGCTGGCTGACGCCGACCGCGCGCGACAGCGGCAGCCAGAACACGCTGAAGCCATAGGCCATGCCGATGCACAGATGGATGGCGAGGGCGGCGGGCGGAACCAGCCAGCGATTGAAGCCGGGCGCGGCAACGGTGCGCTCCCGGCTGAAAAAGGATGGAGCGGGCGTAAAGGCAGCGACAGACATGATGTCTCCCCAGACTCTTGCTTGTTGGTGGCCGCGCGTTCATCGGCGGCACGGCTGCTTCAAAGCAAACGACAGGCCAGGGATGAAAATCGTTCTTTGTCAATGGCTTGGCGGATTTCAATTTTGGGCGGAGGACAAAATGTCCAGATCGGCTTTCTCTATCGATCTGCCGCATGGACAATTTGACCACCTCGGCGCAACGGCAGTTGAAGCGTCCGTGGCGCCAGCCGCGTGCCCCGTGCCGCCGGCCGCTATCGGCCACCGCCTGCCGGGTCCCTTCCGCTCACTTGGGAATCGCTTCCGCGCGCTTTAGGTTGGCGGCATGAGCGAAGACATTCCTTTCGACCGCAAGTTTGCGGTTCCGGCCGGGCAGGTGGAGCAGGTGACGCCGCTGGTGCGGCGCATCGTGGCGCCCAATCCCTCGCCCTTCACCTTCACCGGCACCTGCACCTATATCGTCGGCCACGGCACGGTGGCGATCATCGATCCCGGCCCCGATGATCCCGCCCATGTGGCGGCGGTGCTGGCGGCGGTGCGGGGCGAAACC
>CALRNP020000285.1:0-6236 GCA_943369575.1 Azorhizobium sp. AG788
ACTGGATGCTGGCGCGGTGCAGCAGGTGGCGGTGGGCGACGATGCCCGCTGGGGGGCCGGCGAGGCGACCCCGCTGGAGATTCCCGCCCGCCCCGACGTGTGCAGCCTCGACACCCTGTTCAGCGAAGCCCCGCTGAAGGCGCCGCTGCCGAAGCATTATGACATCGCCGTGCTGCAATTCACCGGCGGCACCACCGGCGTGCCCAAGGCGGCCATGCTCAGCCATGGCAATCTCACGGCGGCGGTGAGCATGTATCGGGCCTGGAGCGATGGGGTCGTACTGGTGCCCGGCGCAGAGCGGGTCATCGCGGTGCTGCCGCTGTTCCACATCTATGCGCTGACCACCATCCTCCTGCGCCATCTGCGCGACGGCAACGAGATCCTGCTGCGCCAGCGCTTCGATGTGGAAACCCTCATCACCGACATTTCGAAGGGCCGCGCCACCGCCTTTTCCGGCGTGCCCACCATGTGGGTGGCCCTGCTCAACCGCCCCGGCGTCGAGCGCGAGGATTTTTCGTCGCTGAAATCCTGTGTCAGCGGCGGCGCGCCGCTGCCGTTCGAGGTGCAGGCGCAGTTGGAGCGCCTCCTGGGCACCCACCTGAACAATGGCTGGGGCATGACCGAGACCGGCCCCGCCGGCTCGCGGGTGCCGCACAAGGCGGAGCGCCGGCCGGGCCTCATCGGCATTCCGCTGGCCGGGCTGCACATGAAGGTGGTGTCGCTGGAGGACCCCACCCAGGAGGTCGCCCCCGGCGAAGTGGGCGAGATCGCCATTGCCGGCCCCAATGTGTTCAAGGGCTATCTGGATGATCCCGACGCCACCAAGGCGGCGTTCCGCGACGGCTATTTCCTCACCGGCGACATGGGCCGCATGGATGAACACGGCCTGTTCGACATCGTCGACCGGCTGAAGAACATGATCATTTCCGGCGGCTTCAACGTCTATCCCGCTGCCATCGAGAACGCCATCTACGAGCATCCGGACGTGGCCGAGGTGATCGTCATCGGCATTCCCGATGCCTATCGCGGCCAATCGGCCAAGGCCTTCATCACCCTCAAGCGCGGCGCGGAGCCCTTCACCCTGGAGGTGCTCACCGCCTTCCTGGCCGAGCGGCTGGGACGGCACGAAATGCCCCGCGCTTTGGAATTCCGCGAGGCTTTGCCCCGCAGCCCCGCCGGCAAATTGCTGGCGAAAGTCCTCATCGCCGAACAAGCGGAGCAGACCGGCACCGACGCCGCGCCCGCCCCGGCCACACCCTCCAACGTGTGAGAGCCTTATGATCGACGCCGTCATCGTCTCCACCGCCCGCACGCCGGTGGGCAAGGCCCATCGCGGGGTGCTCAACATCACCCGCGGCGCCGACATGGCCGCCCACGCCATCCGCCATGCGGTGGAACGCGCCCGCATCGACCCGGCGGACGTGGAAGAAATCGTGCTCGGCTGCGGTTATCCCGAGGCCGCCACCGGCGGCAATGTGGCCCGTCATGCGGGGCTGGTGGCCGGCATTCCGGTCACCGCCTCCGGCGTCACCGTCAGCCGCTTCTGCGCCTCGGGCCTGGAAGCCATCGCCGGCGCCGCCCGCCGCATCATGCTGGACGGCGTGCCGGTGGCGGTGGCCGGCGGGGTGGAGAGCATCTCCTTGGTGCAGCCGCAGGTGAAGCGCGAGTTGACCGCCAATGAATGGCTGCTGGCGCACAAGCCGGAAATCTACACCCCGATGATCGAGACCGCCGACATCGTGGCGGCGCGTTACGGCATCAGCCGCGAGGCGCAGGACATCTTCTCGCTGGAGAGCCAGCGCCGCACCGCCGCCGCCCAGCAGGCGGGCCTGTTCGACGGGGAGATCGTGCCCATCACCGTCACCCGCGCCGTCACTGACAAAGAGAGCGGCGAGACCCGCACCGAGACCGCGACGCTCTCCATAGACGAGGGCAACCGCCCCGATACCACGTTGGAGGGCCTCGCCAAGCTGAAGCCGGTGCGCGGGCCGGAGCATTTTGTCACCGCCGGCAATGCCAGCCAATTGTCCGACGGCGCCTCCGCCTGCGTGCTCATGTCCGGGGCGGAAGCCGCCCGGCGCGGCCTTTCCCCGCTCGGCATCTTCCGCGGCTTTGCCGCCGCCGGCTGCGAGCCGGATGAAATGGGCATCGGCCCGGTGCATGCGGTGCCGCGCCTGCTGGCCCGCCAGGGCCTCACGGTGGCCGATATCGGCCTATGGGAATTGAACGAGGCGTTCGCCTCCCAGTCGGTCTATTGCCGCGACACCCTGGGCATCGACCCGGAATTGGTCAACGTCAATGGCGGCGCCATTTCCATCGGCCATCCGTTCGGCATGAGCGGCGCGCGCCTCGTGGGCCATGCGCTGCTGGAAGGCCAGCGGCGCGGCGTGCGCTATGCGGTCGTGACCATGTGCATTGCCGGCGGCATGGGCGCCGCCGGCCTGTTCGAAATCAACCAGGGATCGCACTGATGGATCTGCGCTTCACGCCCGAGGAGACCGCCTTCCGTGCCGAGGTGCGGGCCTTCTTCCACAGCGAGATTCCCGCCGAAATCCGCGCCAAGGTGTCCGAGGGCCGCTCGCTGGCCCGCCAGGATTATGTGACCTCCCAGCGCATTCTCAATGCCAAGGGCTGGGCCGTGCCCCATTGGCCGCTGGCGCATGGCGGCCAGCCCTGGACCGCCATCCAGCGCTACATCTTCATGGAAGAATTGATGCAGGCAGCGGTGCCGCTGCCGTTGCAGTTCAATTGCTTCATGGTCGGGCCGGTGATCGCCGCCTTCGGCAACGAGGCGCAAAAGCAGCGTTTCCTGCCGCGCATCGCCAATCTGGATGACTGGTGGTGCCAGGGCTTCTCCGAGCCCGGTTCCGGCTCGGATCTGGCCTCGCTGAAGACCCGCGCCGTGCGCGATGGCGACCATTATGTGGTGGACGGCCAGAAGGCCTGGACCACGCTCGGCCAATACGCCAACTGGATGTTCTGCCTGGCGCGCACCGATCCGGCGGCGAAGAAGCAGGCGGGCATCTCCTTCCTGCTGATCCCCATGGACAGCCCCGGCGTTACTGTGCGCCCGATCATCACCATCGATGGCCGCCACGAGGTCAACGAGGTGTTCCTCGACGCGGTGCGGGTGCCGGTGGAAAACCTGGTGGGCGAGGAGAACAAGGGCTGGGACTATGCCAAGTTCCTGCTCGCCAATGAGCGCACCGGCATCGCCCGCATCGGCATGTCCAAGGAGCGGATCGCCCGCATCAAGCGCCTGGCCAAGACCACGCCCGCCGGTGTCGGCACCATGTGGGACGATCTGGAGTTCCGCTCCCGCATCGCCGCGGTGGAAATCGAGCTCAAAGCGCTGGAGATCACCCAGATGCGGGTGATCGCCGCCCAGGCCCGGCAGGACTCCAACAAGCCCGACCCCGCCTCCTCGATCCTGAAGATCAAGGGCTCGGAGCTCCAGCAGGCCACCACCGAGCTGCTGCTGGAACTGGCCGGGCCCAATGCCTTCGCCAGCCGCCCCGCTGATGCCCTGCCCAATGATCTGGACGCGGATTTCAGCTGGGCGGACGCCGCCGCGCCCACCTATTTCAACACCCGCAAGGTCTCGATCTACGGCGGATCGAACGAGATCCAGCACAATGTGATCGCCAAGGCGATCCTCGGCCTGTGAGGAACTGATCCCATGGACTTCGATCTTTCCGCCGAACAGAGCCTGCTCAAGGACAGCGTCGACCGCTGGGCGGCCAACACCTATGGCAGCCTCGATCCCATCAATGCCGCCCGCGCCCAGCCGCTCGGCTTCAGCGAGGCCCATTGGGGCCAGTTGGCGGAGCTGGGCCTGCTCGGCCTGCCATTCAGCGAAGAGGACGGCGGCTTCGGCGGCGGCCCGGTGGAAACCATGGTGGCCATGGAAGCCCTCGGCCGCGCGCTCGCCCCCGAGCCCTATCTCGCCAGCATCGTGCTCGGCGGCACCGCCGTGCGGCTTGCCGCCAGCACGGAGCAGAAAGCACGCATCATCCCGGCTTTGGCCGAGGGCAGCCTGCGCCTTGCCTTTGCCCATTCCGAGCGCCAGGCGCGCTATGATCTGGAGGATGTCGCCACCACTGCCCGGCAGACCCCTGACGGCTTCGTGCTGGATGGCATCAAGACCGTGGTGCTGAATGCCGACGCCGCCCAGATCCTGGTGGTGAGCGCCCGCACATCAGGCGATCGCCGGGATGCGAACGGCATCAGCCTTTTCCTGGTGCCCGCCGACGCCCCCGGCCTGACGCTGAAGACCTACCCGACCCAGGACGGCGGCCGCGCCTCGGATGTGACGCTGGCCAATGTCACCTTGCCGGCGGATGCCCTCTTAGGCACGCGAGACGCCGGCCTGCCGGTGATCGCGCAGGTGGTGGATGCGGGCATCGCCGCGGTGGCGGCGGAAGCGGTGGGATTGATGGAGGCGCTTCAGGCGCTCACCGTGGACTATCTGAAGACCCGCAAGCAGTTCGGCACCACCATCGGCAGCTTCCAGGCGCTCCAGCACAAGGCGGTGGACATGCTGGTGATGCTGGAACAGGCCCGCTCCATGGAGCTCTACGCCACCATGATGGCGCAGTCGGAGGATGCCGCCGAGCGCACCCCGGCCATCAGCGCCGCCAAGGTGCAGGTGAACCGCGCCGCCCGCTTCGTGGGCCAGCAGGCGGTGCAGCTGCACGGCGGCATCGGCATGACCATGGAATATCTCGGCGCCCACTATTTCCGCCGCCTGGCCATGATCGAACTCTTGTTCGGCGACACCGCGCATCACCTGCGCCGCGTCACCGAAGCCGGCGGCCTGATCGACGCCGCCTGAGGCACCCGCGCGGGCGCCCCCGAAAGGGCGCGCCCCGCAGCGGAGGCGGCTGCGGGGCGCTGAGTGCCGGCCCGATCAGGGGGGCGGATGATCGGATCGGCAGAGGGAGGATCAGCCCTTCACGAAGGCGAGCAGATCGGGGTTCAGCACGTCCGCATGGGTGGTGAGCATGCCGTGCGGATAGCCCTTGTAGACCTTCAGCGTGCCGTGCTTCAGCAGCTTCACCGACTTGAGCGCCGCATCGGCGATCGGCACGATCTGGTCGTCATCGCCGTGCATCACCAGGGTGGGCACGGTGATGGCCTTCAGATCTTCGGTCTGGTCGGTCTCGGAGAAGGCCTTGATGCCGTCATAATGGGCCTTGGCGCTGCCGATCATGCCCTGGCGCCACCAATTCTCGATCACGCCCTGGTAGACTTTCGCGCCTTCGCGATTGAAGCCGTAGAACGGGCCGGTGGGGACATCGAGGAAGAACTGGGCGCGATTGGCGGCCAGCGCCGAGCGGAAGCCGTCGAACACTTCGAGCGGCAGGCCTTCGGGATTGCTCGGGGTCTTCATCATGATCGGCGGCACGGCGGAAACCAGCACCGCCTTGGCGACGCGCCCGGCGGGCTGGCCATGCTTGGCCACATAGCGGGCGACTTCGCCGCCGCCGGTGGAATGGCCGATGTGCACGGCATTCTTCAGGTTGAGATGCTCGACGACGGCGAAGGCGTCGGCGGCATAATGGTCCATGTCATGGCCGTCGCTCACCTGCGCCGAACGGCCGTGGCCGCGGCGGTCATGGGCGACGACGCGATAGCCGTTCTGCACGAAGAACAGCATCTGGGCGTCCCAATCGTCCGACGACAGCGGCCAGCCGTGGTGGAACATGATCGGCTGGGCGTCCTTCGGACCCCAATCCTTGAAGAAGATCTCGACGCCGTCCTTGGTGGTGATGGTGTAGTTCGACATGGATGCAGTTCCCTTGATGTTCGGGGTGGACGTAGCAGCGAAGGCGGGCGACACGGGACCAACGGCAGCGGCCAGCAAAGCGGCGGCGCTGAGTTCCAGGACGGTCCGGCGGGAAGGATGGCCGCTCTCGGGCAGGAGCGATGCGGCGGGGGTGGACATGAGTGGATCCTCGACGTGATGACGGGCGGCGGGGTGACGACCTAACGTGAACCCGGCGCCCGCCATGACTTCTGTCAGACCCGGCGGGGGGCATCTTGGACGGAACGCATGTCCGGCCCGGCCGGTTGGATGATCGTAATCTGACGCGGTATAGGGGCTGCCGCCGGTTGAGCCCGCCGTCCCTTGTGATGTCAGGGCCGCCGCACGCTTGGCGGCGCCGGGAGCCTCGCCGCCACCTCTCGCCCTTGTGACCAAGGCGCTCGTCCCGAGAAAAAACCGGAAGAATCCC
>CALRNP020000286.1:0-6169 GCA_943369575.1 Azorhizobium sp. AG788
GCGATACCTTCCTGCTCGGCGCGGTTCTGCGCAGCGCCGTCGGCATGCCGCTGGCCGATTACATGTCGCGCAAGATCTGGCAGCCCTGCGGCATGGAATTCGACGCCTTCTATACGCTGGAATCGCCCGATGGACTGGAGATCGGCGGCAGCCGGGCCGGCATCGCGCTGCGGGACTTTGGCCGCTTCGCGCAATTCGTGCTGGACGATGGCGTCGTGGACGGCACGCGCCTGCTGCCGGACGGATGGAACGATGCCGCCAACCGCCGCGCCTATAGCTTCTCCGACGCGGACCGGGCCTTGCTGCCGCAGATCCCATCGGGCGCGCTGGATGGCTACGGCTACAGTTGGTGGATCGCCGAAGACGGCGCCATGACGGCGGTGGGCTTTGCCGGGCAGCGGATTTACATCAACCGCGCCGAGCGCCTCGCCATCATCACGCTCGGGGCGTTTCCGCAGCCGCGGTATCGCGGACCGGGTGAACACGACAGGCTGGCGGAGGTGGTCGCTTTCACCGAGGCGGTCAAGTCGAAGCTGAAGGCCCGCGATTAGCGGCCTCTGGAGGGCCTGCCAGCCGCACCACCGGACATCACCCGGCGGGCGGCTCGGGCCCCCCCTCAGAGCCAGACCATGACGGAGCCGGACGCTGATGACCCATCCGAAGACGCTGACGGCGGCCCATTGGGGTCTCTACGAAATCCGGGATCCGATGACGCCGAACGTCTCGATCCATCATTTCAGCAGCGATCCGAGCCCGTCGCCCATCGGCCTGCAGATGCTGGAGACCGCAAGGTCGGCGGCCAGGGTCCGGCGCCCCGCCGTGCGCAAGGGCTGGCTGGAACATGGCGGGCCGGCATCCCGCAGCAACCGCGGCCTTGAGCCGTTCGTCGAAGTCGATTGGCCGCTCGCCCTCGATCTCGTGGCCCGCGAACTGAGCCGCGTGAAGCAACTGCACGGCAATGAAGCGATCTTCGGCGGCTCCTATGGGTGGTCGAGCGCCGGCCGCTTTCACCACGCGCAAAGCCAGATCCACCGCTTCTTGAACTGCATCGGCGGCTACGTCAGGCATGTGAATTCGTACAGCCTGGGTGTTGCCCACCCCTTGCTGCCTTATCTGGTGGCGCCGATCGGCGAGCTGATGATGGCCCACAATGACTGGGCCTCACTGATCGAGAATTGCGAACTGTTCGTGACCTTCGGCGGCGTGCCGGCAAAGAACGCCCAGATCTCCCAGGGCGGCACGGCCGAGCACCGCATTCCGGGCGCGCTCGCTGACATGCGGCGTGCCGGCATCACATTCGTGAACATCAGCCCGACCCGGAATGATCTGGAGACGGGCGCGGATTTCGACTGGTGGCCGATCCGCCCGAACACCGACACCGCACTGATGCTGGCCCTCGCCTATGTTCTCGTCGAGGAGGGGCTGCACGACCGGGAATTTCTCGCGAAATACTGCGTCGGCTTCGAGGTCTTCCGCGCCTATCTGCTGGGGGAGACAGATGGCGTGCGCAAGACGCCGGAATGGGCCGCCGGCATCACCGGCATCGGCGCGGACCGCATGCGATCCCTGGCGCGGGAGATGGGGACCAAACGCTGCATGATCAATGCCGCGTGGTCCTTGCAGCGCGCCCATCGCGGCGAGCAGCCCTATTGGGCATTGATATCCCTTGCCGCGCTGGTCGGCCAGATCGGAACGCCCGGCGGCGGCTTCGGCGTGGGCTATGGCGCCGAGAACCTGATGGGAAGTCCGCATGCCAGGTTCAGCGGCCCCACCTTGCCCCAGGGCACCAATGCCGTTGACAGCTTCATCCCGGTGGCGCGCATCGTCGATATGCTGGAAAATCCGGGGCAGTCCTTCACTTATTCCGGCAAGGTCTATCGCTACCCCGACGCCAGGCTCATCTACTGGGCCGGCGGCAATCCCTTTCATCACCACCAGGATCTGACCCGGCTGCTCAATGCCTGGCGGCTGCCCGACTCCGTGTTCGTGAACGAACAATTCTGGACCCCGCTGGCGAAGATGGCCGACGTCGTGTTTCCCGCCACCACGACTCTTGAGCGCGAGGACATCTTCTTCTCGCTCAAGGAGCATTTGATCGCCCCGATGAAGCCGGCCATTCCCCCGGTGGGAGAAGCCCGCGACGACTACGACATCTTCCGGGGCTTGTCCGAACGCCTGGGCGTGGACGCGGCGTTTTCCGAGCAGCGCGACGCGCGGCAATGGATCGAACATCTCTATGCGGGCTGGCGCGACCGGCTCGCGGGCGAGGGCGTGTCACTGCCGGCCTTCGATATCTTCTGGCAAGGCGAGACCTTCCGCTTGCCCCACGCTTCACGACCGACCGTGATGCTGGAGGCATTCCGCGACGACCCGGTGGCGCATCCGCTGGGCACGCCCTCGGGCAAGATCGAACTCTATTCGGCGACCATCGACGGCTTCGGCTACGCGGATTGTCCGGGCGGGCACGCGACCTGGCTTGAACCCGCCGAATGGCTGGGAAGTCCGCTGGCCCGGACCTACCCGCTGCACCTGATCTCCGACCAGCCCTCGACCCGGCTGCACAGCCAGCTCGACCATGGGCCGTTGAGCCGCGCGCAAAAGGTCCACGGCCGCGAGCCCGTGGATATCCATCCGGACGACGCGGACCGGCGCGGCATCTGCACCGGCGACATCGTGCGGCTGTTCAACGCCCGCGGATCATGTCTGGCCAGCGCGAATGTTACCGCCAATGTGGCATCCCGGGTGGTGCGCCTGTCGACGGGCGCCTGGTTCGACCCGCAGGACTGGAGCGGAAGCCGGGTGCTGGAGAAGCACGGCAACCCCAACGCGCTCACTGCCGATATCGCTGCCTCATCGTTCTCGCAGGGCTGCGCGGCCCAGACCTGCCTCGTCGAGATCGAGAAGTACGTGGCGGACGCTCCGCCAGTGTCGGCATATGAGGTTCCAAACGGCGTGGGCCGCCCCGTGGCATGACGATCTGGCTATTGCGGGAGCGCATTGGCGAAGGCGCCCCCCGCCGGACGTCCGGGGGCGCGGTTGCCGAATTGGATACCATGGCGTCCCTGGAGGATTCCGCCAGCGAGACGACCGACACCTGATCCTGCCTGCCGCCCAAAGCCAGGAGCACGCGGTGAGGCCAAGAGCACGCGGTGAGGTCAAGAGCAGGCGGTGAGGTTTTGTGGGCTCACGTCACGTGGAGCGAGCCAAGCATCAAGAATTTATGATGTTTCTCTGGAAAATGGTGCCGCTTGAGGGATTCGAACCCCCGACCCCCTCATTACGAATGAGGTGCTCTACCAGCTGAGCTAAAGCGGCACGCGCCGTGTGGCGGCTCGGCATCGGGAGGGGGGAGCGCCGCTTTGCCCAAGGGGAAAACGCCGCCAAGCCCGGACACCGCAATGTCGAACGTGCGCCTCTCATACGGAAGACAGTCGCGAGTTTCAAGGGCGGTGACGGCGCAAGGACGGCGAAGGGGCCGCCAATGGCGCCGGGCAAGCGCTTGCGCAGGCATTTATCCACCATAGCGACGACTTGTGATCGCCGCATGCGGCATGCGCTTGCCTCGTCTGGTGGTCGGCGCTAGGCCTTGGGGCATGACCCCGGACGAACAAAAAGCCGCCCGCCTCGCCGCCGCGCTGCGGGCGAATTTGGCCAAGCGCAAGGCGCAGAAGCGGGCGCGGGCGGAGCCGGCGGCCGCCGGTGCGGATGACCACGCTCCCGCGACGGACGCAGCTGCATCCGACCAGCCGGTGACGAATGCGCCGCGCGAGTCGGGCGAGGGGTGAGAGGGTATTCTCCGGCGGCGGCGCCGGGGACGGCAATGGAATGCGACCGACCGGGGTAGGGCAGGCCGGCCATGCGTGTGACGCAAGCCGGTGGGCGCAGGCGGCAAAGTTGTGCCGGACCCCAAGCCGGGCTAGATCTGCCGGCTATTCTGTTCGTCGCGCAGGCAATGGCCGCGCGGCGGCTTTCCCGCGAAAGCCGGGTCGCGGAGCCTTCGCGCAACAGCGCGAAGCACACGCTGGCCAAGGCAACCGAGGAGCGGTGGTTTGATGGATAAGATACGCATCGTCGGCGGCCAGACCCTGAACGGCACCATCCCCATCTCCGGGGCGAAAAATGCCGCCTTGCCGCTGATGATCGCCGCCCTCCTCAGCGAGGAGAAGCTGGTGCTGGAGAATGTGCCCCGTCTCGCGGACGTGGCTCTGCTCCAGCGCATCCTGGGCAATCACGGCGTGGACATCACCGTCAATGGCAAGCGCAACGGGGATGATCCCCATGCGGGCCAGACCATGGAGATCGACGCCCGCGTGATCGTCGATACCACGGCGCCCTATGATCTGGTCTCGCGCATGCGGGCCAGCTTCTGGGTGCTGGGGCCGCTGCTGGCGCGCATGGGCGAGGCGCGGGTCTCGCTGCCCGGCGGCTGCGCCATCGGCACCCGGCCGGTGGATTTCCACCTGGATGCTCTGCGGGCGCTGGGTGTGGAGATCGACATCGACGCCGGCTATGTGGTGGCCAAGGTGGGCAAGGGCCTCCAGGGCGCGCGCATCTCCTTCCCCAAGGTGTCGGTGGGCGCCACCCATACGGCGCTGATGGCCGCTTGTGTGGCCAAGGGCGAGAGCGTGATCGAGAACGCCGCCCGCGAGCCGGAAGTGGTCGATCTGGCGGATTGCCTCATCAAGATGGGCGCCCGCATTTCCGGCGCCGGCACCTCCACCATTCACGTGGAAGGCGTGCCGCGCCTGCGCGGCGCGCGCCATTCGGTGCTGCCGGACCGGATCGAGACCGGCACCTATGCCATGGCGGTGGCCATGACCGGGGGCGACGTGATGCTGGCCGGCGCGCGTCCGGATCTGCTGGAGAGCGCCCTCGACACCCTGCGCGCCGCCGGCGCCGAGGTGGACTGCAACAATGAGGGCATCCGCGTGCGCCGCAACGGCGCCGGTTTGTTCCCGGTGGAAGTCTCCACGGCGCCCTATCCGGGCTTCCCGACCGATCTCCAGGCCCAGCTCATGGCGCTGATGACCCGCGCCAAGGGCCGCTCGCGCATCACCGAGACCATTTTCGAGAACCGCTTCATGCATGTGCAGGAGCTGGCCCGCCTCGGCGCCCATATCCATCTGGAAGGCGACACCGCCATCGTCGACGGCAACGACCGCCTCAAGGGCGCCCCGGTGATGGCCACCGATCTGCGCGCCTCGGTGTCGCTGGTGATCGCGGGCCTGGCGGCGGAAGGCGAGACCATGGTGCAGCGGGTTTATCACCTGGATCGCGGCTTCGAGCGGCTGGAAGAGAAGCTGTCGCGCTGCGGCGCCCAGATCGAGCGCATCAGCGGCTGATTCCATCCTCTGGCGGCCCCGGCACGCAAGATCGCGCCGGGTGACCGTCTAAAGCGCCGCCATTCGCGACCCGTTGCCGACCAAAGCCTTGCGGGGGGTGCTTGGCGTCGCTATCTGCGGGTCTGAGCAGAATAAGGAGTGTCAGCTCATGGACGAGCTCAAGCTCTTCGCCCTGGACGATGAGGATCTGGCCATCATCTCGGCCCATCTCCAGGACGCGGTGGTCAAGGTGGAAGACATGGGCTTCGTGCCCAAGGTCCAGCGCTTCGCTTTGTTGCTCAACCGCTTCGACTGGGACCAGAAGGAAACCGCCCAGGAACTGGTGCGCCGGCGGGCCGGCCTGCATTTCGAGCGGGTGCGCGCGGTGAAGATCCGCGGCTTCGATCTCGCCGCCAAGGACACCGTGCTCAATCTCCTGGCCATCACCTTCGATGCCATCGAGGAGCCGTCGGGCCATCTGACGCTCACCTTCTCCGGCGGCGCCGAAATCCGCCTGGAGGTGGAGTGCATCGAGGCGGGGCTGGCGGATCTCGGCCCAGCCTGGGGCTGCACCCGCGTGCCGGAGCACAAGGACAGCGCCGCCTGAGGGCGGCGATCCCCCGAGCCCCGGGCGCGCGATGGTGCGCACGGAGCGCGGCCATGAGGCACCTGCGGCAGGAGACAGCGCCGGTTCCGCGCGCAGGGGTGTTGCATTGCGCGGCGATACCGCTCTAGGAAACCGGATGCCGATCCGTCTCGATACCCAATCCGCCGACTTCCCCGCCGCCTTCGCCACCTTCCTGGCCAGCAAGCGCGAATCCGCTCCCGATGTGGCCGCCACCGTGGCC
>CALRNP020000287.1:0-6123 GCA_943369575.1 Azorhizobium sp. AG788
ATGGTCGAGACATTCCCCGGCTTTGCGGTGCTGGCGGGGGCGGATCCCTTGCTGCTGCCGCTGCTGAAGGCGGGCGGTGCCGGCTGCATCACCGCGACCTCCAATCTGGTGGCGCGGGATTTGGCCTTCATCGCCAAGCACTTTGCGGATCCGGCGCAGGCGGAGGCGGTGGAGGCCGCCCAGGCTCGCGTGGTGGCGGCGCGCAATCGGGTGTCGCGCTTCGCGCAGATGGCCTCGCTCAAGGCGCTGATGGCGCGGGCGAGCCAGTCCGACGGATGGATGCGCATGCGCCCGCCACTGCTGCCGCTCTCGGCCGAGGAACTGGCGGCGCTGTAAACGCCTCACATTGCAGCACAAAAACAAACGCCGGCCAGGGCTCCCCTGGCCGGCGTTTTCGTTGAGGCGCGGGTGACTAGCCCACGAACAGCCTGGTCAGCGCCGGCACGGTGAGGACGGCGGTGTAATAGCCCATGAACTGCACCCCGGTGTTGAAGCCGAGGATGCGGTACAACAGGCCGCCCACCAGACCCATGGTGACGATGACCATGAGGCCCAGCGCCCCGCCTTCCCAGGTGCCGATCACCATCACCAGACCGACGAAGGTGGCGATGATCGCCTCATGGCTGATGCGCCGGGACACGAAGGATGCTGCCACCCGCGCATAATTCATGGCGAACGGGTAGGCGATCAGCGCCGCGATGAACACCGCCAGCAGCCCGTAACCGAGGAACTGCATGGGGGTCATCATGGTGTGAAGATTGACGATCTGACCGCCGGGGCCATCCACCATGAAGCGGGGCGGGGCGTTGAACAGCGGCGCGGCCGGCCCCGCCGCCACTGGGCTGAGAGGCAAACCGAACGCGATCAAGGGGATGAGGGCTTCGGCGATATAGGTCGACTCGGTGACGCCGTTGCGCACGCTGAGCACCGTGGTGAGGCGGTGATAGGCATGCTTGATCCGGGCGCCCACCACCTCGCCCATGATCACCGTCATGGCCACCGGGCTGAACACGAAGGTGGCGCTGGTGATGGCGGCAGCCCCGCTGGTCCAGAGCACCTGGGTGCGATCCAGCACCTTGAACGGATTGGGGAAAAACCCGCCCCAACTTTTCACATCCGGCGCCAAAGTGAAGCGGCGCGGGCCATCGCGGTGCATCCGGGCCCGTTCCATGGGCGACATGGAGGAGAACAGGTCCGCCACCAGCGGGCCGATGGCGATGCCGAGGAAGTAGCTCACCCCCAGCTTCACCCCATATTTCGCGGTGATGGTTTGCAGCGCCACCACCAGCAGCACGAACGGCAGCAAGGTGAAGACCGAGGCCCATTTGCCGGCGGAAAAGTAAGCAATCAGAAGGGCTGCGCCCAGGAACAGCCAGGGGGCAGATGCCGTGATCATCTGGCCGAACGGGGCCAGCAGCAGCGCGAACGCCACCGACAACGGCACCGCGATCACCGCCGCGATGAGGCCGCCGGAGATCATCTTTCGCAGCGCAATATGCGGAACCCCCAGGTTTCTCAAGGCGGTGGCCTGCTGGAGCAGGGGCACGGCCATGGTGTCGCCGGGGATGCCCAGCAGGGCGGTGGGGACCGCATGGGTCATGTGCTTGGCGACGGCCGCGGCCAGCCAGAAGGTGAAAACCCCAACAGGTGGAACGCCTAACAGCACCACCAGCAAGGTCACCGGGGCGATGGTGGTGGTCTCGTCGGTGCCGGAGATCAGGCCGATGAGCGAGAAGGCGATGGCGCCGGCAAAGCCCATGCCGACGGCGACCAGGATGTCATAGAGCAGGCCGTCCATCTCAGGCCTCCTTGCCGTTTGCGAGGGGCGCAAGCTGGCCGGCATCATAGGCGGCGAACTGCTCGTAAAGGCCAAGTTCCTTCAGTTCCGCAATGACTTGCGGCGGAAGGTCCTCGATGCGGCCGATGGTTCCGGTCTCCCCGGCGAGCTGCTGCATCGCAGCAAGGCGCCAGGCCGGATCGGTGGCGGTTTCCACAACTTCGCGCTTGGGCGGGAACAGTTTGGCGCAGATCAGGCCGGAGAGGACGCAGCCCAAAAGGCCCACCAGCATGGCATAGGCCCGGCCCACATCGGGCACCGCCACGGTGGCGGCGAAGATGCGGGCGGCGATCAGGAAGGTCCCGAGGCTGACCACCGCGCCGATGACGACGGCGGCGGCCAAGTGACGTCGATCAACCACATCGCCCCAGACTTCCGCGAGATGGCCATTGTGGGATGCGACATGATGAGGTGACACCGGCGGTGGTGCCGGAAATGGCGTGGATGCTCCCTGCACGGTCGATCCTGATCCTCCCTTTTGGTGTTGTTTTCCATTTGTCTCAAACACGTCCATTGGCGATGGACGCGCGATGCGACAGCCTGTGTCACATCGCGAAGGGGCGCGGCGGGTGTTTCGCCCTTGGCGGGGCCGGTCCGCCGCGCCCGATTCGGTGTCAGGCGCGCAGGCGGGCGAGGATCTCCTTGGCCCGGTCGGTGCGCACGTCATGGGCCTGGGCCAGCTCGGCGGCCACCGTGTCGATCTCCGCTCCCACGGCGCCGGCGACGATGGCGATGTTGCGGGCGTGCAGGGCCATGTGGCCGCGCTGGATGCCCTCGGTGGCCAGTGCCCGCAAGGCGGCCATGTTCTGGGCCAGGCCCACGGCGACGGTGACCTCGGCCAGTTCCTGGGCGCTGGTGACCTTGAGCACCTGGAGCGCTGCCTGGGCGGCCGGATGCGTCTTGGTCGCCCCGCCGACGAGGCCGACCGCCATGGGCAATTCCAGGGTGCCGACCAGGGCGCCGTCGGTGTCCTGCTCCCAGGTGGAGAGCGAGGTATAGACGCCGCTGCGGGCGGCATAGGCATGGGCGCCGGCTTCCACCGCCCGCCAGTCATTGCCGGTGGCGACGATGACAGGGTCGATGCCGTTCATGATGCCCTTGTTGTGGGTGGCGGCGCGATAGGGATCGATGGCCGCCAGCTCATAGGCGTCCAAGATGCCTTCGATCATGCGGCGGCCGCTGAAGTCCTTGGTGGCCATGGCCGCTTCCGGCACCCGCACCCGGGCGCGGGCGAGGCGCAGATCGGCGAGGTTGGACAGGATGCGCAGGCGCACCTGGCCGCCGGTGAGCTGCTCCACCAAGGGGGCGACTGCCTCAGCCATGGTGTTGACGGTGTTGGCGCCCATGGCGTCGCGCACGTCCACCACGAGGTGCATCACCACCATCGGGCCGCGCTGGCTCTTGGGGAAGACGTGGATCTCGATGTCCTTGCAGCCGCCGCCGAGGCCGATCAGCACCTTGTCGCGGGCATTGGCGAGCGTGAGGATTTCGTCCCGCGCCGCCAGCAGCTTGAGGCGGGCGCCATAGGGATCGCTGATGCCCAGCACCTGCACCTGGGCGCGCATGAGCGGGGCGGTGCTGGAGGTTTCGAAACCGCCATGGTCGCGGGCGATGCGGGCCATGTAGGAGGCCGCCGCCACCACCGAGGGCTCTTCCACCACCATGGGAATGAGATAGTCGCGGCCGTTGATCTGGAAATTGGTGGCGATACCCATGGGCAGCTCGAACGTGCCGATGACATTCTCGATCATGCCGTTGGCGCGGGCCAAGGGCAGGGCGCCGGGCTCGCCCAGAACCGCCACGTCGGCCGGGCTCAGATGGGCCGCCTCGGCCAGGGCCGCCAGCCGTTCGGCCGGGGTCTTGTTGCGATAATTCTCCAGGCGCGAATTGATCTTCAGCGCGGTTTCCTGCTGCGGGGTCACGGAGCCTCCCAGGTTCGTTTCTTGAATTCTTGATTGGACGTCCGTGCAAACTGTCCTAGCATCCATGGGACAATCAAGGGACAGTTAGGCGGCATTTGCCCATGACTGTCCCAATAAAAGGGAAGGGACACTTGGTGGAGGTGCGCATGGCGCGGCCGACCCGCGTCGACCAGATCGTGGCGCATGTGACCGGCATGTTGCGGGCCGGCGCCTTCAAGCTGGGGGAGCGCCTGCCATCGGTGCGCCATGCGGCGCAGGAGCATGGCGTCTCCAAGAACACCATGGCGGACGCCTATGACCGGCTGGTCTCCGAGGGGCTGCTGGAGGCCCGCGCCGGCTCCGGCTATTACGTCGCGCATCTCGATCTTGCCCATCACCATGCGGAGCGCCCGCATGTGGTGGAGGCGGCGGACGTGGTGTCGCTGCTGCGCGAGCAACTGGACCAGCACCATGAGGTGCGCCCCGGCGATGGCCGCCCGCCGGCCTCCTGGATGGAAGCCTCCGAACTCAGCCGCCATTTCTCCGGCTTCAAGGTGGCCGGGCCCGAGAGCGTGGACTTCGGCTATGGCAGCGTGCGCGGCTATGCCCCTTTGCGCGAGCGCCTGCGGCTGATGCTGCTGGAGCGGGCCATCGCCGTGCCGCCGGAGGGGCTGCTGCTCACCCATGGCGCCAACCACGCCCTTGATCTCATCATCCGCCATCTGGTGGAGCCGGGTGACATCGTGTTCGTGGATGACCCCGGCTATTATCCTTTGTTCGGCAAGCTCACCTTGGCCAAGGCGCAGATCATCGGCATCCGCCGCGGCCCGGAGGGGCCGGATCTGAACGACCTGGAGGCGAAGCTGGCGCAGGGGCGGCCGAAACTGTTCTTCACTCAGTCGCTGGCCCACAATCCCACCGGCGGCTCGCTGTCGCCCGCCTGCGCCTTCGGCCTGTTGCAGGCGGCGGAGCGCTGGGGCTTCCGGCTGGTGGAGGACGATGCCTTCGCCGACATCCTGCCCGCCACCTTGCCGCGCCTGGCCGCGCTCGATCAGCTGGACCGGGTGCTCTATGTGGGCACCTTCGCCAAGACCTTGTCCGCCAGCCTGCGCAGCGGCTTCGTCGCCGGCGATCCGGCGCTGATCGCGGCGCTGAGCGACATCAAGATGATCACCTCGGTCGCGACCTCCGATTTCGTCGAGCGCTTCATCTTCGGGCTGATCCAGGGCGGGCAATATTTGCGTCATCTGCGGCGCCTGCGCAGCCGGCTGGAGGAGGCCAACAAGCGCGCCTTGGCGGAACTGGGCGCGCTGGGCCTCAAGGTGCATGCCAGCAAGGTGCCGGGCTTCTATCTGTGGGTGGAACTGCCCGCCGGCGTGGCGGAAATGGACCTGTGCCGGGCGGCGGCTGTGGAAAGCATCTTCCTGGCGCCGGGCCAGATCTTCCGCCCCAGCCGCGAGCCGGCGGCCCTTGGCGCCATGCGGGTGAATGTGGCTTATGGCACCGACCCGCGCTTTCTCGATTTCCTGCGGCGCACGCTGCCCGCCGACCACGCCGACCGCCTCACGCTTTCAACCCACGGGATCTCCTGACATGGCCTTTCCGACTAAGGTGCGCATCGTCGAAGTGGGGCCGCGCGACGGCCTCCAGAATGAAGCCGCCCTCGTGCCTGCCGCCGTGAAGATCGAACTCATCGACCGGCTCGGCCGCGCCGGGGTGGCCACCATCGAGGCCGGCAGCTTCGTCTCGCCCAAATGGGTGCCGCAGATGGCCGACAGCGCCGAAGTGCTGGCCGGCATCACCCGCCTGCCGCATATCGCCTATCCGGTGCTGGTGCCCAACATGAAGGGCCTGGAGGCGGCGCTGGCCTGCAATGTGCAGGAAGTGGCGGTGTTCGCCTCGGCCTCGGAGGCCTTCTCGCAGAAGAACATCAACTGCACCATCGAGGAGAGCCTGGAGCGGTTCGAGCCGGTGATGGCGGCGGCGAGCGCGGCCGGCGTCAAGGTGCGGGGCTATGTGTCCTGCGTCCTCGGCTGCCCCTATCAGGGCGAGGTGCCGCGCACGGCGGTGGCGGAGGTCTCCCGCCGGCTTTCGGAAATGGGCTGCTACGAGATTTCGCTGGGCGACACCATCGGGGTGGGCACCCCGCGCAAGGCCATCGCCATGCTGGATGCGGTGCTGGCGGTGGTGCCGGTGGAGCAGGTGGCGCTGCATTTCCACGATACCTACGGCCAGGCGCTGGCCAATATCTTCGCCTGCCTCCAGCTCGGCGTTTCGGTGCTGGATGCCTCGGTCGGCGGGCTGGGCGGCTGCCCTTATGCGGCCGGCGCCAGCGGCAATGTCGCCACCGAGGATCTGGTCTACATGCTGCACGGCATGGGCATC
>CALRNP020000288.1:0-6104 GCA_943369575.1 Azorhizobium sp. AG788
CGGTGCCGGACGGGCAGCGGGCGCGCCCGGTCCACCCGGGGGGCGGCGGGGCGACGCTATTGGGGGGCGGCGGCGGTGCGCTGGGGGCGGCGGCCGGAGGAGCATTGGGCGCGGGCGGCGCACCGGGGGCGCCGGGCGGCGGGGGCGGCGGCGTGCCGGGCAACTGGCGGCCGCCGGGGGCGCCGGGGGCCTGGGGCAAAGCGGGCGGTACCGCATTGGGCCGCTCGCGCTCCAGGCGCTGGATCACGTCATCGGCGCGGCGCTGGCGCTGTTCCAGTACCCGCTGCTGCATGCGCTCCTGCTCGCGCATCCGATCCAGGCGGCCGCGTTCATAGGCGTCGCGATTGCGCTCTGCTTCAGCCCATTCCTGCTGGAGCTGCTGGGCACGGGCGGCGCGGAACTGCTCCAGGTCGCGGCCGTAGGCTTGCTGATTGCCGGCAAAGCGCGCATCGCGCAGCGACCGGCGCTGGTCGGGGGTGAGCACCGACAGTAGCGCGGCGGAGGGCGCCAGCGTGTTGCCGAGATCCGGCCCCACATATTGGCGAATGATCACCCGCCGATCCTCGGGCACGGAGCGGATCACCTCTCGCGGCGGCGGGATCTGATCGGCGCGGGCGATATAAGGCCGGTAGATGCCCAGACGCGCGCCGCCGGTGTCGTCAAATTCCTCCTGGTAGCGATCCACATAGACGAGGCGCCGGGTCACCACCTCGCGCTCCACGGTGGGGCCGAATTCGGTGGGTGGGATGAAGCGCGTCACCACGCGGCCGCTGCCGTAGCTGGGATCATAGGCGCGCGGATCGCTGCGCAGCCAGCCGGCCAGAGCCGCGATGGGCAGCACCCGCGCCGAGAGATCGGGGGCGACCAGATACTGGTCCTGCACCAGCACCCAGCTTTCCGCCACCGGCACATCGTAGCGCCGCGGCGGGCCATAGGCATAGCCGGGAGAATCGGGGGCGATGGGCGCCCAGCCGACATTGCCGCCGCCGCGCCGCCATTTCACCCAGGCCGGGGCCCAGGTGTCGCCGGGGACCCAGTACCAGCCGTAATCCGGCTCATAGCCCCAGCGGCCGTAATGATAGGTCGCCCAGGCGAAGGGCTCGGCGGAATCCCAATACCAGCCGTCGTCGGTCCACAGCCAGCGGCCCTCCTGATAGGGACGCCAGGCGGCGTCGACACCGGCGGGCACCCAGACATATTGATAGACCGGATGGGCCACCCAACTGCCGTGCTCGGCCAGCGGGGCATAGAAGACGTTGATGTCCACGCGCGCCGCGTTGGCGCCGGGGGGCATGGGGGCGCCGGCAGGCGGTGGCGCACCGGGGCCGGGCCGGGGCTGCGCGTGGGCCGGGGCGATCAGCCCCGCCAGCAGAAAACTTGCCGCCACCCCCGCAACCAGGGCCTGGGCGGCCTTGGGACGGGGAGATGCGGTGCGAACGGACTTCATCGGCGTCGCCTCCAGTTGCCTGCGCTCTCAACGGCGAAGATGAAGCCGGGGTTCCATGGCGGGCCTTGGAAAATACAAAGGAAAAACAAGGTGTTGTTGCGATCGGTGCGGCGTCGCTGCGGCAACTTTGCGGCGAGCGGTAGCGGTGCAGGGCAGCCATGGCGGGTACCGTTGCGGCACCATTCCGACGCTGCAGAGAGGCCTGGTCCACCTGCCGGAACGAAAGGAGGACTTGACGGAAGGTATCGCGCACCGTTCAACAAGCAGAAGGCGCGTGACTGAGCGTCAGTGAGCCCCTGGGGAGGGGAGAGACGAGGAGAGTGGAATGACCGTCAGAATAGTTCGCGCGGCCCGTGCTGCGGTCCTTGGCATGGCGGCCGTCGCCGCCTTGGGTGCAACCGTATTCGGCCCGGCCTCGCAGGCGCAGGCCCAGCCGGCCTATCCCGCCCGCCCGATCACTGTCGTGGTGCCGTTCGCCGCCGGTGGCCCCACCGATACGGTGGCCCGCCTGGTGGCGGAATCCATGTCCAAGACCCTCGGCCAGCAGGTGGTGGTGGAGAATGTGGGCGGCGCCGGCGGCACCCGCGGCGCAGGCCAAGTGGCAAAGGCCGCGCCCGACGGCTACACCCTGCTGTTGCACCATATCGGCCAGTCCACCGCGCCCAGCCTCTATCGCAAGCTGCCGTACAAGCTGAGCGACTTTGAGGAAGCCGGCCTCATCACCGCCGTGCCCATGACGCTGATCGCCAAGCCCGGCTATGAGCCCAAGACCATCGCCGACGTCATCGCCTATGTGAAGGCGAACAAGGACAAGGTGACCTATGGCAATGCCGGCGTCGGCTCGGCCTCGCATCTGTGCGGCATGCTGTTCATGTCGGCCGTGGGCACCCAGGTGACCACCGTGCCTTATCAGGGCACCGGCCCGGCCATGAATGATCTGGTCGGCGGCCAGATCGACCTGATGTGCGACCAGACCACCAATACCACCGGCCAGATCAAGGGCGGCAAGGTGAAGGCCTATGCGGTGACCACCAAGGACCGGGTGAAGTCGCTGCCGGATCTGCCCACCATGCAGGAAGGTGGGCTGAAGGGCTTCGAAGTGGCGGTGTGGCACGGTCTCTATACCCCCAAGGGCACCTCGCCGGAGATCGTCGCCAAGCTGAACGCGGCTCTGGGCGTGGCCTTGGACGACCCCAAGGTGGTCGCCCGCTTCGCGGACCTCGGCACCGAGCCGGAGCCCAAGGACCGGCGGTCGCCGGCCTTCCACAAGGCCTTCCTCACCGAGGAAGTTGCCAAGTGGAAGCCGGTCATCGAAGCTGCCGGCGTCTACGCCGACTGATCGCCGATCAGCCGCTGGGCCTTTACCGGCGCAGCCATCATCATCCAACGCGCCGCCGTGGTTGCCCTCTCCCATCCCGTGCTTCGGCGCCGGGCGGGAGGGGTGGCCACGGCGGCGCAACGTCATCTACAGCGAGGGGGAACCCCGGCCTATGGGCTTCGTACGCAATCCTAAGGATGTCATCTCAGGCCTCCTGTTCATCGCGTTGGCGGCGCTGTTCGCCTGGCAGTCGCGCGAGCTGAACATCGGCACCGCCATGCGCATGGGGCCGGGCTATTTTCCGCTGTTCCTGTCCATTCTCCTCGCCGTGCTCGGCCTCATCGTCCTCATCAACGGCCTGCGGGTGCCGGGCGAGGTGCCCAGCGGCATCGTGTGGCGGGCGCTGATCCTGCTGACCCTGTGCACGCTGCTGTTCGGTGCCGCCATGCGCCCGCTCGGCTTCCTGCCGGCGCTGGCGGCCACCGTGTTCCTGGCCACCCTCGCCAGCCGCAAGTTCCACGTGGTGACCGCGCTGACCATCACCGGAGTGATGTGCGTGTTCAGCTGGGCGGTGTTCATCCTCGGGCTGGGGCTGCCGTTGCCGCTGCTCGGCCCGTGGCTCGGCGGCTACTGAGGAGGCGTGCGTGGAACTCATTGATAATCTCTCGCTCGGCTTCTCGGTCGCCCTCTCGTTCCAGAACCTGCTGTATTGCTTTGTCGGCGTGCTGCTGGGCACGCTGATCGGCGTGTTGCCGGGTCTGGGGCCCATCGCCACCATCGCCATGCTGCTGCCCATCACCTTCGGGCTGCCGCCGGTTTCCGCGCTCATCATGCTCTCCGGCATCTATTACGGCGCGCAATATGGCGGCTCCACCACGGCGATCCTCATCAACCTGCCGGGGGAATCGTCCTCGGTGGTGACCGCCATCGACGGGCATCAGATGGCCCGCCAGGGCCGCGCCGGGGCGGCGCTCGCCACGGCGGCGCTGGGCTCATTCTTTGCCGGCACGGTGGCCACCTTGCTGCTGGCGGTGTTCTCGCCGCCGCTGGCGGAACTAGCGCTGAAGTTCGGCCCGCCGGAATATTTCTCGCTGATGGTGCTGGGGCTGGTGGCCTCGGTGACGCTGGCCTCCGGCTCGGTGGTCAAAGCGCTGGCGATGATCGTGCTCGGCCTGCTGCTGGGCCTGTCGGGCCAGGACATCTACACCGGCGTGCCGCGCCTCACCTTCAACATCGACGAACTGGCCGACGGCTTCGATTTCGTGGCCTTGGCCATGGGCATGTTCGGCATCGCCGAGATCATCCGCAACCTGGAGGATGAGAGCCAGCGCTCGCTGGTGGCGGCCAAGGTGAAGAGCCTGATGCTGACCAAGGACGAGTTCAAGGCCATCATCGCCCCGGTGCTGCGCGGCACCATCCTGGGCTCGTTCCTGGGCATTCTGCCGGGTGGCGGGGCGATGCTGTCCTCATTCGCGGCCTATTCCATCGAGAAGAAGATGTCCAAGACCCCCGGCCGCTTCGGCAAGGGGGCCATCGAGGGCGTGGCGGGACCTGAGAGCGCCAACAATGCCGGCGCCCAGACCTCCTTCATCCCCATGCTGACGCTCGGCATTCCCTCCAACCCGGTGATGGCGCTGATGATCGGTGCCCTCATCATCCAGGGCATCACCCCTGGCCCCAATGTGGTGACCGACAAGCCGGATCTGTTCTGGGGCGTCATCGCCTCCATGTGGATCGGCAATTTCATGCTGGTGCTGCTCAATCTGCCGCTGATCGGCATCTGGGTGCGCCTGCTGACGGTGCCGTATCACGTCATGTATCCGGCGATCATCGCCTTCTGCTGCATCGGCGTTTACAGCGTCAACAACAACACCTTCGACGTCTACACCATGGGCCTGTTCGGGGTGCTGGGTTACGCGCTGGTGAAGCTGGATTGCGAGCCGGCGCCGCTGCTGCTGGGCTTCGTCATCGGGCCGATGCTGGAGGAATATCTGCGGCGGGCCATGCTGATCTCCCGCGGCGATCCCATGGTGTTCGTCACCCGTCCCATCTCCGCCGTGCTGCTGGCGCTGGCGGCGGCGGCGCTGGTGATGGTGCTGCTGCCCTCCATCCGCGCCAAGCGGGAAGAGGCATTCAAGGAGTGATCGGATGCCCCGTCCGCTGGTGCGCAAGGGCCGGCGGGCGGGGTTTTCCACAGGGCGGATTTCGGAGCCAGTTTTTCCGGCTCCGGCACTGGACAGGGCGGGGGGTGGCTGTTACATCACCGTCCTCCCACACGGGGTTCACACCTCAGGGCGGGGGCGCATAGCTCAGTTGGTAGAGCAGCTGACTCTTAATCAGCGGGTCCTAGGTTCGAGCCCTAGTGCGCCCACCACTTATCTCTTAATGACTTAAGTGGTGGTTCGGCCGGTCCAGAAATTGGACCGATTGGCCGGTTTGCAATTCAGTTTGCATCTCCTATTCACAAACCATACTTCGCATCGACCTTCAGCGCGGCGCTTTTGGCCCGTTCGAATGTTCGCCCACATCGTGCGCGATCCAAGATCGCGTTCACGTGATCAAACGCACGGCCGGTGAGAGGCGTGGGCGCGGGAGGTCGTGATGTCTTCCGCTGTCCAGATCTTGTCGGCTCGGTCGACGTCATAAAGCCGTCCGCCACGCTTGCAGACCTGCGTGGCGATGCGCCCATGATCCTTTGCCACGGCCAACACGCGCGCGGGTTGCGCCGCGCCGCCGCGCGCGCCAGTGGCGCGGCCATGGGGCATTTATCCCAAGCGGGTCACCGATATCGGTGACCCGCTATTTGATGGCGTCAGCGGGCCGGCGACTGCTGGTCCTCGCCGGTGATATCAGCGGCGGTGATGCCCTTCCTCGTGATGGCCGTGAGAGCGGTGGTGAGAAGGGTGGTGCCCTGCGCGGCCGTGGTGATCGTGATCACTGCCGTCACTCTCCTTGTGCTCCTCGTGCTCCTTGTGCTCCTCGTGGTCCCCGTCTTTGCGCTCGCTGTCCCGGCTGTCGCTGTCCTTGCGGTCGTGGTCGGAGCGGTCCTTGTGATCCTGGTTGGAGCCATGGTCGCTGCGCCGGTCTGTTTCCTCACCATCCTTGTGGTTGTCTCTGCCGTCCAGGCCCGGTGTGCGAGTGCTGCTGGCCTTGTCTGCATCAACTCCTGCATCGGAACTGGCTTTGTTTGATTTGTTGCCGCCGCCCTCCTGGGGACCGGGGGTGCCGCGAGTGGGGTTCGCGCCGCCGTCTTTGCCGCCGCCTTCCTGCGGACCAGGTGTGCCGCGGGTTGGGTTGGCGCCGCCGTCTTTGCCGCCGCCTTCCTGCGGACCAGGTGTG
>CALRNP020000289.1:0-6047 GCA_943369575.1 Azorhizobium sp. AG788
GAATCGAACCGACGACCTCTTCAATGCCATTGAAGCGCTCTCCCAACTGAGCTATGGCCCCACCGGGTCGCGGGCTACGGGCTGTGTCGCCACGAAGACCGATGAAAATTCATCGGCTTCTTCCGACATCTGCCCGCCGGGAAGTCCCGCGACGGTTGCTCGGGACTGGTGTGCCCCGAGCGAGAGCGGCCTTTAAGCACAAGCCGCTGACCGCATCAAGCCTCTTCGTCGTCTTCGAGGCCATCTCCGATCAAATCGGCAACATCATCCTCATCATCTTCGTCTTCTTCGAGGAAGGTATCGTCGTCGGCTTCGGCGTCGATTTCCTCGTCCACGTCCACGTCGTCGGCCCCCGGCAGGACCTTGGCGCCCGTGGTTTCCTCTTCGGCTTCCTCGAGGCTGATGATTTCCACATCAGCCACGTCGTCCACTTCCGCTTCAGCAGCGGGAGCGGCACGGGCCGCCTCGGCGCGGCTTCCCGCGCGCGGGGCCGGCTCGAAGTAGGAACGCGGGTACGTTTCGCCGGTGAACGGAGAAACGACGGGATCCTTGTTCAGATCGTAGAACTTGCGGCCCGTAACCGGACAGACGCGCTTGGTTCCGAGTTCAGGCTTCGCCACGGCAAAGATCCTCGGGGGCTCATTGTAAAAGGAGGGTGCTCCATTGGCCAAAGCCCATGGCCCTGTCAAGTTGGAATTCAGTTTAGCCGCGTGGCGAGGCCGATTGCGCTGTGTTAGAGGGGCGCGTCGATCCACGAATTTGCGCGCCCATCGCCACGCGAGTCCCGGTGCGTGTGAGAGGCCGCGCCATGTCCACCATCGAAACGCCCGCCGCCGCCCCCGCCAGCGGCCATGGCGCCGCCCCCCGCCCGGCCACCGCCCTCCCCTCCCCGGCGCTCAGCGGCAAGGTGCGCGTGCCTGGGGATAAGTCGGTCTCCCACCGCGCCTTGATCTTCGGTGCCCTCGCCATCGGCGAAACCCGCATCACCGGCCTCTTGGAAGGCGAGGACGTGCTCAACACCGCCAAGGCCTGCGCCGCGCTCGGCGCCACCGTCGAGCGCACCGGCCCCGGCCAGTGGCGGGTGGAAGGCGTCGGCGTCGGCCATTTCCAGGCCCCGGCCGCGCCGCTGGACTTCGGCAATTCCGGCACCGGCGTGCGCCTGATGATGGGCGCGGTGGCCGGCAATCCCATTCAGGCCACGTTCGACGGCGACGCCAGCCTGCGCAAGCGGCCGATGAAGCGCGTGCTCGATCCGCTGGCCGCCATGGGGGTGAAGCTGGTGGAGGAGGCGCCCGGCGGCCGCCTGCCCATGCGCCTGGAAGGCGTGAGCGACCTCAAGGCGTTCACCTACGAGACCCCGGTGCCCTCCGCCCAGGTGAAGTCCGCCGTGCTGCTGGCCGGCCTTGCCGCCTCCGGCGAGACGGTGGTGGTGGAGAAGGAAGCCACCCGCGACCATACCGAGCGGATGCTGGCCCATTTCGGCGCCGATGTGCAGGTGGAAGCCCACGGCCCGCATGGCCGCCGCATCACTCTCAAGGGCCGGCCCGACCTGAAGGCCGCCCCCGTGGACGTGCCCTCTGACCCCTCCTCCGCCGCCTTCCCGCTGGTGGCGGCGGTGATCGTGCCGGGCTCGGACATCGTCATCACCGATTTGATGATGAACCCGCTGCGCACCGGCCTCATCACCACCCTGAAGGAAATGGGCGCCCGCATCGAGACCCTGGCGGAACGCACCGAGGGCGGCGAGACGGTCGCCGACCTGCGGGTGCGCTATTCCCGCCTCACCGGCGTGGCGGTGCCGCCGGAGCGGGCGCCGGCCATGATCGACGAATATCCCATCCTCGCCGTCGCCGCCGCCTTCGCCCAGGGCGAGACCCGGATGCAGGGCCTGGCCGAACTGCGGGTGAAGGAAAGCGACCGCCTCGCCGCCGTGGCCGATGGCCTGGCCGCCTGCGGCATCACCCACCGCATCGAGGGCGACGACCTCATCGTCACCGGCGCCCCGGACGTGGAGGGCGGCGGCCCGGTGGCCACCCACATGGACCACCGCATCGCCATGGCTTTCCTGGTGCTGGGCCTCGCCAGCCTCAAGGGGGTCGCGGTGGACGACATGAGCTTCATCGCCACCTCCTTCCCCACCTTCATGCCCATGATGGCCGGCCTGGGCGCCATCCTGACCGAAGGCGCGTGATGATCATCGCCATCGACGGGCCGGCGGCGTCCGGCAAAGGGACACTGGGCAAGCGCATCGCCGGGCACCTGGGCCTGCCGCATCTGGACACCGGCCTGCTCTACCGGGCGGTGGGCGCCCAGTGCCTTGCCGCCGGCACCCTGGACGACGTCGCCGCCTCGGCGGCGGCCGCCCGCGCCCTGGATGTGAGCGCGCTCGATCCCGAAAGCCTGCGCACCGGCGCTTTGGGCGAAGCCGCCTCCGTGGTGGCGGCGCGGCCGGAGGTGCGCGCGGCGCTGGTGGATCTCCAGCGGCGCTTTGCCGCCCAGCCCGGCGGCGCGGTGCTGGACGGACGCGACATCGGCACGGTGATCTGCCCCGATGCCACGGTGAAGCTGTTCGTCACCGCCTCGCCACGGGTGCGGGCCGAGCGGCGGTTCCGCGAACTGGCCGCCCGCGACCCGCTCGCGTCCTATGACGCCGTGCTGGCCGACATCCACAAGCGCGACGCCCGCGACACCGGCCGCACCTCCGCGCCTTTGGTGCAGGCGGCGGATGCGGTGCTGCTGGACACCTCGGCGCTCGGCATCGAGGAAACATTTGCGGCGGCACTAGCCATCATCGAGGCGGCGCGCGCCCGCGCCGGTTGAGAGCCGGTTCATTGACATCCCGACGGCCCCGCCCTTTAGTGGCGCCATCGATGGTCCCGGTCGCGCGAGCGTTTTGCGTCGCCGGGTGAAAAGGGAATGCGGACTGGATCTGATCCATCAACCGCAGCTGCCCCCGCAACTGTAGGCGGTGAGCCCGTGCCATAAGCCACTGGATGCCCGGATGTTCCGGGCTCCGGGAAGGCGGCACACGGTCACGACCCGCCAGCCAGGAGACCTGCCATCGATGAGGAGTGCGCCGGGCGGGGTGCCCTGGCAATGCGCCCTTTCGGCCCGCGTGCGGGCCTGCTGCACCCGTGGACCTGCGCGCTTTGCAGCAGCACGATCTGACCGACCCGCGTGATTCGGCCCTACCGCAGGACAGCGCGTCCTTGCGCGACGATGCGGCCCAGCCGAGCCCGGCGTCAGGTTCAGGCGCCGCCGAGCGCAGTGCGCCGCAGACCGCCCCGCCCACTGGCGTCGCCCCGGTCACGCTGTTCGTCTGCACCACCTGCAAGGCCGCCGATGCCGCGCCCGACATGCCGCCCGCAGGCGCCGGCCTGTTCGATGCCGTTCAGGCGCTCTCCGCCGGCGATGCGACCTTGGAGCAGGTGGCCGTGCACCCGGTCAAATGCCTCGGCAACTGCAAGCGCGGGCTGAGCGCCGCGCTCATCCACCGCGACGGCTGGACCTATGTGTTCGGCGACCTCGCCCCCACCTCCGGCGAGGACCTGCTCACCGGCGCCCGCCTGTTCCTCACCTCCACCGACGGCATCCTGCCCTGGCGCGGACGGCCCGACGTTCTCAAGCGCAACATGGTGGCGCGCGTTCCGCCGCTGGCGTTTTCGCCCCCCTCTTCCTGATCCCGTTTCTTGACCGGAGCCTTCATGACCTCTCCCGCCCCGTCCCTCGCCCGCATTCCCTGCACCATCGTCACCGGCTTTCTCGGTGCGGGTAAGACCACGCTGATCCGCCACCTGCTGGAGAATGCCAACGGCAAGCGCCTGGCGGTCATCGTCAACGAGTTCGGCGACGTGGGCATCGATGGCGAAATCCTCAAAGGCTGCGGCATCGAAGCCTGCCCGGAGGACAATATCGTCGAGCTGTCCAACGGCTGCCTGTGCTGCACGGTCGCCGACGACTTCGTGCCGGCCCTCGATCTCATCCTGTCGCGCGGCGTCGATCACATCCTGATCGAGACCTCGGGCCTGGCGCTGCCCAAGCCCCTGGTCCAGGCCTTCCAATGGCCGGCGATCAAGAGCCGGGTGACCGTGGACGGCGTGGTGGCGGTGGTGGACGGCCCGGCGCTGGCTGCCGGCCGCGTCGCCCATGATCTCGACGCGCTCGCCGCCCAGCGCGCCGCCGACGACAGCCTGGACCATGACGATCCGGTGGAAGAGGTGTTCGAGGACCAGATCGCCTGCGCCGATCTCGTCATCATCTCCAAGTCGGACCTGATGGACGCCGACGAAGCCGACAAGGCCGGCACAATGGTCGCCGCCGCTTTGCCGCGGGCGGTGAGCGTCATCCGCGCCACCGGCGGCAAGGTGGACGCCAGCGTCATGCTCGGCCTCGGCGTCGGCACCGAGGACCAGATCGACGCCCGCAAGACCCACCACGATGACGAACTGGACCACGACCACGACGATTTCGACAGCTTCGTGGTGACCTTGCCCGAGATCGCCGACCCGGTGGCGCTGGCCGCCCGCGTCTCCGCTGCCGCCGAGGCGCCCGACGTGCTGCGGGTGAAGGGTTTCGCCGCCGTCTCCGGCAAGCCGCTGCGGCTGCTGGTGCAGGGCGTCGGCCCGCGCGTGTCGCATCATTTCGACCGCCCCTGGCGCTCGGACGAAACCCGCGCCGGCGCGCTGGTGGTGATCGGGCTGAAGGGCTTCGACCGCGCCGCCGTGGAACGGGCCTTGCTGGGCTGATCCATGCACATTCTCGCCAGCACATCGGCCACCATCGAGGATCTGGCGGAGCCCATCGATCTCCGCCTGCCTCCGGCTGACGTGCTGGTGCTGTCGTTCACCGACAGCGATCTTTTGTCCCTTGCCGCCGCGTGGCGGCAGGGTTCGGCGCA
This sequence comes from Azorhizobium sp. AG788, assembly GCA_943369575.1. Classification (GTDB taxonomy): domain Bacteria; phylum Pseudomonadota; class Alphaproteobacteria; order Rhizobiales; family Xanthobacteraceae; genus Azorhizobium. The sequence continues at coordinate 4,898 of CALRNP020000289.1, forward strand.
GTTCCCCAGCCTGCGGCTGGTGCGGCTGAAGGACCTGCGCCATCCAATGTCGGTGGACCTGTGGATCGACCGTTCCGCCCGCAACGCCAAGGTGATCCTGGTGCGGATGCTGGGCGGGCTGGAGTGGTGGCGCTATGGCGCCGAGCGCCTGGCGGACATCGCCCGGCAGGAGGGCATCCCCCTCGCCTTGCTGCCCGGCGAGGATCAGGACGACCCGCGCCTCGCCGATCTCTCCACGCTGCCGACGGACGAACTCGCCGGCCTGCTGCGCTATTTCCGCCAGGGCGGGCCGGACAATATGGGCGCGCTGCTGCGGCATGTGTCGCGGCTGGCGGGCCGGGATGCCGGCGACCCCGCGCCGCCCGCCCCGGTGCCGCCCGCCGCTTTCTATCGGCCGGGCACCGGCGCGGTGGATCGCGCTGCGGTGCTGCGGGCGCCGGTTGGGGCGCATGGCATCTCTCCAGGCGGTGACGGGGCGAGATCCGCTGCCGCATGCGCCCTGTCCCAGAACGGGACCGCGCCTGCGGACGTGGAGAACGCGACCGGAGCAAACCCGGTCCGAATCGCTGCCCCAGCCGAAACCACCGTCTGTTCTCTCGCCCCCGGCGAGACGCCGGACGCCCTCCCATCGCCTGCCGCGTCGGATGCGTGCCCCGTGCCCCAGAACGGGACCGGGCCTGCCGATGCGGAGAACGTGACCGGACCAAAGCCGGCCCGAATCAGTGCCGACGCCGAAGCCACGGTCTGTTCTCCCTTGTCCGCCGCGACGATGGAGGCCATCGCATCGGAGGCAACCTCGGAGGCGTGCCCCCTGTCCCAGGATGGGACCGCGCCTCCGGACGCGGAGAACGCGGCCGGATCAAACCCGGTCCGAATCGCTGCCCATGCGGAAACCACGGTCTGTTCTCCCGCACCCGGCGAGGCGATGGATGGAGCCGCACCGGCGGCGGCGGAGGCGTGGCCCCTGTGTCAGAACGGGACCGGCCCCGCGCCCATCGAGAACGCGGACAGATCAAAACCGGCCCGAATCGCTGAACCGTCCGAGGCCACGGTCTGTTCTCCCGCGCCTGGCGCGACTGCGGACACCGCTCCCACACCCCCGCGCGACATGCCCCCTCTCCCGCTTGCGGGGGAGGGTTGGGGAGGGGGC
>CALRNP020000290.1:0-6045 GCA_943369575.1 Azorhizobium sp. AG788
AGTGCATACACTAGGCTGCCCGCAAGCGGTGCCTGCGCTTCAAAAGGCGGGGACATAATTGCAGCAGGTTGCCACTGCTTTAATCATGCGGTGCACAAATTATGTGTGCGGCCGCGCAGCAAATTCATTTGAGATTGGAGGTTGACGGAATAAAAAGTGTGTACTCTATTTTGTGCGCCGAAGCGTGATGTCAAGCGGCGTAGTTGAGCGATGACTTGTGCCGCAGGCGTGAGAGATCTGCCATAAGCAGACGTCGCCGCTGCCGGGTGCGCGGATCTGCGACCTCAATCTCCAGCGGGGTGAATTCATGTCGTTCCATCAATCGCTACGGTCCCTGGTCATCGCAACCACCTTGGCCGCTACGGTGGCAGTCTCTGCCCTGAGTGGCGCCCGCGCCGAAGAGATTTCCGTCACCCAATGGGGCACCAGCCTCTATGGCGCGCCCTATGCGGTCGCCATGGCCGACGGCCTGTTCAAGAAAGCCGGCGTCGACATCACCTCCATCATCGGCTCCGGCGGCGGCGGCACCACCGTGCGCAACCTGCTGGCCAGCGACACGCCCTATGGCGAGGTGGCCATCGCCGCAGCGCTTGCCGCCCAGCGCCAGGGGCTGGACGTCATCATCGTCAATACCGGCACCCGCTCGGTGGCCGAGGCCTCGCTGGTGACCATGCCGGCCTCGCCCATCAAGTCGTTGAAGGATCTGGAAGGCAAGAAGGTCGCCATCACCTCGCCCAAGGGCGTCTCCGAGATGCTGCTGCTGATGGCGCTGAAGGAGCAGGGCGTGGATGCCTCCAAGGTGGAGCGCGTCGCCTCCGGCGGCTATGTCAACGGCCTCACCATGCTGGAGCAGGGCGCGGTCGCCGCCGCCGTGCTGATCGAGCCGCTCTCCATCATCCGCGCCGACAAGTACCGCACCGTGGTTTCCTACGGCAAGGTGCTGGCGCCCATGACCACCTCGGTGGGCATCACCACCCGCGCCTTCGCCAAGGTCAATCCCGACAAGCTGAAGGCGATCATCGCCGGCCGCGCCGCTGGCGTCGACGCGCTCTATGCCGACCCGGCCAAGGCGGCGACCATCATCGCCAAGGACTTCAAGCTGGACCCCGCCGTGGCCAAGGTGGCGGTGGACAACATGATCGGCCCGCGCATGTGGAGCCGCGGCGAGTTCTCCATCCCCGAGCTGAACCGCACCGTGGACGGCCTCAAGCTCATCGGCGAAGTCACCGCCGACGTGGATTGGTCCAAGCTGCTGGATCCCGCCTATCTGCCCGCCGGCCTCCAGGGCGCGAAATGAGCGTGGCCCTCGCCCCGAAGCCCCAGGAGGCCGCCATGGCGGATCCTCACGCCCGCCTCACCGGCGTGACCCGGATCTTCGGACGCGGCGGGGCGGGGGTCCATGCGCTCGGCCCGGTGGATCTGGACCTGCGGCGGGGCGAGTTCTTCTCCGTGGTCGGCCCCTCCGGCTGCGGCAAGTCCACCTTGCTGGATGTGCTGGCGGGCCTCGCCAAGCCCACCGCCGGCACGGCTGAGTTCGAAGGCAAGCCGGTGGATGGCGTGCCCGCCGGGGTGGGCGTGGTGTTCCAGGAGGATGCTTCGTTCCCCTGGCTGTCCGTGCGCGACAACGTCGCCTTCGGCCTGCGCCGCAGCGGCGTGGATGCCGCCGAAATCACCCGCCGCGTGGACTATGCGGTGGGCTTCATGGGGCTCAAGGCGTTCGAGAATGCCTTTCCCGCCCAGCTCTCCGGCGGCATGCGCCAGCGGGTGTGCATCGCCCGCACCCTGGTGATGCAGCCGCGCCTGATCCTGCTGGACGAGCCGTTCGGCGCTCTGGACCAGCAGACCCGCCTGCTCATGGGCGACGAACTGCTGCGGCTGTGGCGCGAGACCAATGCCACCGTCCTGCTCATTACCCATGCCTTGGACGAGGCGGCCATGCTGTCCGACCGGGTTGGGGTGATGTCGGCCCGGCCGGGCCTGTTCATCGACGTGCTCGACACCGGCTGGCCGCGCGACCGCGACAGCCGCATCGTCTCCCATCCCCGCTTCGGCGAACTGACCGCCCATCTGTGGGAGAAGCTGCGCGCGGAATCCCTCAAGCACATGCGCGGCAGCTGAGCCATGGCCGCCTCTCACCCCGCCCTCAACCCCGCCACCTGGATCCGCCTCGCGGTCATCGCCGGCGCGGTGGCGGCATTGGAGATCGCGTGCCGGGCGGGCTGGGTGCCGATGACCATCGTCATTCCGCCCTCGGCCATGGTGGGTAGCCTTGTGGAGCTGCTGCTCAGCGGCAGCTATGGCCGCGACATCGCGGTGAGCTTCTCCAATGTGGCGCTGGCGGCGGCGCTGGCGGTGGTTTTGGGCTTTATGATCGGCGTCATCCTGCATGCGCTGCCGGTGGTCCGCGGGGCGGTGGAGCCGCTGCTGGCCAGCTATTATGCGGTGCCGACCTTCATGTTCTATCCGGTGTTCATCATCCTGTTCGGGGTGGGCAGCGGGGCGATCATCGCCATTGCCGTGCTGCTGGCCATCGTCGCCATGATCACCGCCACCCTCAACGGCCTCGACCGCATTCCCCCGGTGCTGACCAAGACCGCGCGCATGTTCCGCATGCATCCGGCCGAGCGGGCGCTGAGGATCAGCCTGCCGGCGGCCATGCCCTATCTGTTCACCGGGGTGAAATTGTCGGTGGCCTATGCCTTCATCGGCGTGATCGCCTCGGAATTCATCCTGTCCGGCGCCGGCATCGGCTATGCCATCGCCTATGCCTATAACAACTTCAACAACCGCACCATGTACGGCCTGATGCTGCTGATCGTGCTGGCGGTGACGCTCATCAATGCGGCGCTGGACATCGTCGACCGCCGCCTCCAATCGCGGCTGAGGCGCTGATCTGATGCGGCATGTCCTCGGACCCTTTCTGGTTCTGCTGGCGGGCGTGATCGCCTGGGAGATCCTGCATCTGGCGGTGGCCAATTCCAGCCTGCCGTCGCCGCTTCAGACCTTCGGCGCGATCGGCGTGCTGCTGCGCGATCCCGATTTCTGGAAGCAGGCGGGCCAGACCGGGCAGGCATTCGCGGTGGCGGTGGTGCTGTCCACGCTCGGCGGCATCACGCTGGGCATCCTCTTGGGCATGAAGCGTCTGGCGGGGGAGGTGGCCGAGCCGATCCTGGTCAATCTCTATTCGCTTCCGAAGGTCACGCTTTATCCGGTGGTGCTGCTGATCTTCGGCCTCGGCATTTCGGCCCGCATCGCCTTCGGCATCATGCACGGGCTGATCCCGCTGACCCTGTTCACCATGAACGCCATCCTGCAATTGAAGCCGGTCTATCGGCGCAGCGCGGCGGTGATGGGGCTCACCTCCTGGCAGACGGCGATGACCGTGGTGCTGCCGGCCATCCTGCCGCAGGTGATCACCGGCGCGCGGCTCGGCGTCTCGCTCTGCCTGCTGGGGGTGCTGATCGGCGAGATGTTCGCCGCCCGCAACGGCCTTGGCTACATGGTCACCCACGCCATGGAGCGGGGCGACATGGACACCGTGCTGGCGGTGGCGGTGCTGATCGCGCTGCTGGCGCTGGCGGTCAACGCGCTCCTGCTCAGCCTCGATCGCTCACGGCGGCCATGATGGGGAGGTGCCTCTGCTAGACCCGCCACCCGCGCGCCGCGCCGCCTGACGGCCCCTGTCCAACCTCTATCGTTCTTCGCGGGCCGGCCAACCGGACGGCCCCTGCCTGCGCTTGCGCCTTCTGGGAGATGCCCCTCATGTATGATCCGTTCCAACTCGACCGCCTGATCGACCTGTGGCTCACCGAGGACATCGGCTATTGCGACCTCACCGTGCAGGTGATGATCGAGCCTGATGAGCAGGGGCATTTCTATATGAATGCCCGCGAGCCCATGACCATCGCCGGCATCGATATCGCAGCCGCCGTGTTCAAGCGCTATGACCGCAACCTCGAGGTGGAGGTCAAGGTCAAGGACGGCGACGTGGTGGAGACGGGCGCGGTTCTGCTTACCGTGCGCGGCCCGGCGCGCGGCATCCTCACCGCCGAGCGCACCGCGCTCAACATCATGCAGCGCATGAGCGGCATCGCCACCGAGACGGCGAAATACGTCGCCATCATCGCCGGCACCAAGGCCCGCCTGCTGGACACCCGCAAGACCACCCCCGGCCTGCGCATGGTGGAGAAGCATGCGGTGACCTGCGGCGGCGGCCTCAACCATCGCCTCGGCCTCGATAATGGCGTCATGATCAAGGACAACCACATCGCGGTCTGCGGCGGCATCGCCCCGGCGGTGGCCCGCGCCCGCAAGCGCCTGCCGACGCTCACCAAGATCGAGGTGGAATGCGACCGGCTGGATCAGGTCACCGAAGCGCTCGCTGCCGGCGCCGACGTCATCATGCTGGACAACATGTCCATCGCCGACATGAAGACCGCCGTGGCGCAGGTGGCCGGCCGCGTGCCGCTGGAAGCCTCCGGCGGCATCCGCTACGAGACCATCCGCGCCATTGCGGAAACCGGGGTGGACTATATCTCCACCAGCAAGATCACCCAGTCGGCACCGGCGGTGGACATCGGCCTCGACGAGGCCGAGTGAGGGGACGGGCTGCGGCTTTCGGTGAGAGGGCCTTGGTCGGTTTGTCGGTGACCTCTCCGATCGTCATGGCCGGGCTCGTCATCAAAGTCGGAAGTTTCCGACTTTGATCTGATTAAGCGGAGGTCGGCAAAAGCCGACCTCCGGCCATCCACGCCGGGCCGACCGCGCGGACCTCCGAAGGTCGCATCAAGCGGCGCCGCGTGGATCCCCGGATCAAGTCCGGGGATGACGACCGTTGTGCGGTATGACCACCTGCGGCTTGGGATGACCACCGTCTGAAAGTGCCGGACACATAGGAAACGGTGATGGGATCGGGACTTTTCTTCTTCGTGGTCGGCCCCAGTGGGTCCGGCAAGGACACCCTGATCGATGGGGCGAAGGCGGCGCTCGGGTCCTCCGGCCGCTATGTGTTCGCGCGCCGCGCCATCACCCGCCCCGCCGACGCGGGCGGGGAGAGCCACGAGGCCCTCACCCCGGAAGCGTTCGAGACCGTGCGCGCTGCGGGCGGCTTTGTCATTGACTGGCAGGCCCATGGCCTCAGCTACGGCCTGCGGGCGGACCTGTTGGAGCAGATGGCCGCCGGTCGCCATGTGGTGGCCAATGGCTCGCGGGCGATGATCGCCGATCTCGCCAAGCGGGTGCCGCGCATGGTGGTGGTGGAAATCACCGCCCCGCCGGAGGTGCTAGCGGCGCGGCTCGCCGGGCGCGGTCGCGAGGGCGCCGAGAGCATCGCCGCCCGGCTGGAGCGGCAGGTGCCGCCCATGCCGCCGGGCGTCGCTTTGGTGCAGGTGCCCAATGACGGCACCGCGCGGGCCGGCATCGAGCGCTTCGTCGCCGCCCTTGAGGCCCAGGCGGCGCGGCTGCGGCTGGTGCGCATGCCCATCGAGGCCGGACGGCGGAACGTCGCCTTCCTCGCCCGCGATTGCAGCGTGGTGGCCGCGCCTGATTATCTCGGGCCGGGGCGGATCGATCTGGCCGCCGGCGGCCGCAGCATCCGCGCCGAAATCGCCTTGGTGGCCGATGCCTCGCTGGCGAAGGATGCGGTGGGCCTGTCGGTGGAAGCGTTCGAGGCGCTGGGCCTGCCCGAAGGCACCGACGTGGTGCTAACCCGCACACCCATTCCCGAAAGCCGGGCCGCCTTGCGCCGTAAAATCCGCGGCGAGGCGCTGGACGAGCCCGCTTATTTCCAGGTGGTGGGCGACATTGTCGAAGGCCGCTATCCCGAGAGCGAGGTGGCCGGCTTCCTGGTGGCCGCCGATCGCGGCCTGACCGATGGCGAAGTGCTGGCCCTGGCCAAGGTGCGGGCGAGCTTCGCCAACCGCATCGTCTGGGACGAGCCCATGGTGGTGGACAAGCACTCCATGGGCGGCATTCCCGGCTCGCGCATCACCATGATCGTGGTGCCCATCATCGCCGCCCACGGGCTGGCCATTCCCAAAACCTCGT